>NZ_JBICXU010000001.1:194159-601544 GCF_043200435.1 Streptomyces sp. NPDC048416 | reverse complement strand
GGTTTGGGGCGGAGCCGCAGGGGCTCTGTCTTCGGCGTGGGGTCGTGGGTGGTTGCTCGCGCAGTTCCTCGCGCCCCTGGCTACGCGATGCCGGGCGGCATGTGCGTCTTCAGCCCGTCCGGCGTCTTCAGCCGGTCCGGCGTTTGAGGACGAGCGCCGTTTAGGCGCGATCGGGGTTTGGGGCGGAGCCGCAGGGGCTCTGTCTTCGGCGTGGGGTCGTGGGTGGTTGCTCGCGCAGTTCCTCGCGCCCCTGGCTACGCGATGCCGGGCAGCATGGGCGTCTTCAGCCCGTTCGGCGTCCTCCGCCCGTCCGGCGTCTTCAGCCGGTCCGGCGTTTGAGGACGGGCGCCGTTCAGGTGCGAACCCGATTTGGGGCGGAGGCCCGGGTGTGAGCCCGCTCTCACAGGCGGCCCGCCGGGGCGGGGCCGCCGGGGCTCGACCCCCCGCGCCGGTAAGGTGGCCCGGTTGTCGTACGTAAGAGCCGGTGTTCCGAACCCCGCCCGGACGGGGCCGGGCCCGCCTCAGCAGCAGCCCGCCGGGCCCCGCGGCCCGGATGCCCGTGATCCCGTACACCGAGAGCCCCGAGCCGGAGACCGTGACTACTACCGCCTCCCACCACCTCTCACCCGCCTTCCCCGGCCGCGCCCCCTGGGGCACCGCCAACAAGCTGCGCGCCTGGCAGCAGGGTGCCCTGGAGAGGTACGTCCAGGAGCAGCCGCGCGACTTCCTCGCCGTCGCGACGCCCGGCGCCGGCAAGACGACCTTCGCGCTGACGCTCGCGTCGTGGCTGCTCCACCACCACGTGGTGCAGCAGATCACCGTCGTCGCGCCGACCGAACACCTCAAGAAGCAGTGGTCGGACGCGGCGGCCCGCGTCGGCATCAAACTCGACCCGGACTACAGCGCCGGCCCGTTGAACCGCGAGTACCACGGCGTCGCCGTCACCTACGCCGGTGTCGGCGTGCGCCCGATGCTGCACCGCAACCGCTGCGAGCAGCGCAAGACGCTCGTCATCCTCGACGAGATCCACCATGCCGGTGACAGCAAGTCGTGGGGCGAGGCGTGCCTCGAAGCGTTCGATCCCGCCACCCGGCGGCTCGCGCTCACCGGTACGCCCTTCCGGTCCGACACCAACCCGATCCCGTTCGTCACGTACGAGGAGGGGAACGACGGCATCCGGCGTTCCTCCGCCGACTACACGTACGGATACGGCAACGCGCTCGCCGACGGTGTCGTGCGGCCGGTCATATTCATGAGCTACAGCGGCAACATGCGCTGGCGCACCAAGGCCGGCGACGAGATCGCGGCGCGGCTCGGCGAGCCGATGACCAAGGACGCCATCTCGCAGGCGTGGCGCACCGCGCTCGACGCGCGCGGCGACTGGATGCCCAATGTGCTGCGCGCCGCCGACCAGCGCCTCACCGAGGTCAGGAAGGCCATCCCGGACGCCGGCGCGCTCGTCATCGCCTCCGACCAGGACTCCGCCCGCGCCTACGCCAAACTGATCCGCGAGATCACCGGCACGAAGGCGACCGTCGTCCTGTCCGACGACACCGGCGCCTCCAAGCGGATCGACGAGTTCGCCGAGGGCGACCAGCGGTGGATGGTCGCCGTCCGCATGGTGTCGGAGGGCGTCGACGTGCCGCGCCTCGCCGTCGGCGTGTACGCCACCACCATTTCGACCCCCCTCTTCTTCGCCCAGGCCGTCGGCCGTTTCGTACGGTCGCGCAGGCGCGGTGAGACCGCTTCCGTTTTCCTGCCCACCATTCCGATGCTGCTCGGCTTCGCCAACGAGATGGAGGTCGAGCGCGACCACGTGCTCGACAAGCCGAAGAAGGACGGCGAGGAAGACCCGTACGCCGAGTCCGAGCAGGAAATGGACGACGCGAACAAGCAGGAGGACGAGGACACGGGGGAGCAGGACATGCTGCCCTTCGAGGCCCTGGAATCCGATGCCGTCTTCGACCGCGTCATGTACAACGGCGCCGAATTCGGCATGCAGGCCCACCCGGGAAGCGAGGAGGAGCAGGACTATCTCGGCATTCCCGGGCTGCTCGAACCCGACCAGGTGCAGATGCTGCTCCAGAAGCGGCAGGCCCGGCAGATCGCGCACAGCCGCCAGAAGCCGGCCGACCAGGCCGATCTGCTGGAAATGCCCGCCGAGCGGCGCCCGGTCGTCTCGCACAAGGAACTGCTCGAACTGCGCAAGTCGTTGAACACGATGGTCGGCGCGTACGTCCACCAGAGCGGCAAGCCGCACGGTGTCATCCACACCGAGCTGCGCCGGGTGTGCGGCGGTCCGCCGAGCGCCGAGGCCTCGGCCGGGCAGCTCCGCGAGCGGATCAAGAAGGTCCAGGAGTGGGCGACCCGTATGAAGTAGCCCCCCGGCGGCGGGGCGGGGGAGCACGCGAGCGGGGCCCGGTGTCTGCTGCCGGGTCCCGTACGTATTCCGGCGGGGCTGGTGCCGGGTCCCGAGCCGGGTCCCGAGCCGGGTCCCGTTCGTGTTCCCGGCGGGGCTGGTGCTGGGTCCCGTTCGTGTTTCCGGCGGGGCTGGTGCCGGGTCCCGAAGGTGTTGGCGAGGCTGGCGCCGGGTTGCGCTTGCGTTCCCAACTGGGCTGCTGCCGGGCCCCGTTCGGGTTCCCGTGGGGTCGGGGCGCGCCCCGGCGGACGGCTTCCGCGGGCGTCCTGCCGTACGACTGTCGTCGGGTAATGTCCCGGCAAATCTGTGGTGCCAGGCCTCGCTCCCCGGCGATACGGACTTAGATCCCGAAGGTGATCGAACGGGGACCAAATTCATCGCTTCCGGTGTTTATTTGTCCATCCACTGGGTCTGTTCCGCCCATTCCGCAGGGCCCGGAATTCTGCTCGCGCCCGGATTCTGGACGAGGTCTTCCGCTGAGCGGTGTCCGCTCGCTACTGTCCCCGCCATGCAAAACGCCCCGTGGCAGCGTCGCCGCGGAGCGCAGCCGGTGCCTTGGCCTCGCCGGCGGGCTCTGCGCGCGACGCCGATGGGACCGGCGCCGCGAACCACGTGAGAGTGCCGCCGCGACTCGCCACCTAAGGAGTGGGTCGTGACCGCGGAGACCTCCCAGACGCTCGACCGGGGACTACGTGTCCTCAAACTGCTCGCCGACACCGACCACGGTCTGACGGTCACCGAGTTGTCCAACAAACTCGGCGTCAACCGCACGGTCGTCTACCGCCTGCTCGCCACCCTGGAGCAGCACACCCTCGTACGCCGTGACCTGGGCGGCCGGGCCCGCGTCGGGCTCGGGGTGCTGCGCCTGGGCCGCCAGGTGCATCCGCTGGTCCGCGAGGCGGCGCTGCCCGCGCTGCGCTCGCTCGCCGAGGACATAGGGGCCACCGCCCACCTCACGCTGGTCGACGGTTCCGACGCGCTCGCCGTGGCCGTGGTCGAGCCGACCTGGACGGACTACCACGTCGCCTACCGCGCCGGGTTCCGTCACCCCCTGGACAAGGGCGCCGCGGGCCGGGCGATCCTCTCGGCCCGGCAGAGCGGCGGCCTGGGCGAGCCCGGTTTCACCCTCACCCACGGCGAGCTGGAGGCCGGGGCCAGCGGCGCCGCGGCCCCGCTGGTCGGGGTCACCGGGATAGAGGGCAGCGTGGGTGTGGTGATGCTCGCCGATGCGGTGCCCGAGCGGGTCGGGCCCCGGGTGGTGGACGCGGCGAAGGAAGTCGCCGACGCCCTGCGCTGAGCGGCGACGACCGGCCCCCGGCCCCCGGGGCCACGGGTGGCGAGGGGCGTGCGGCCGTCGGCAGGGAGCGTACGACTAGATTGGGGCCGTGCTCACTCGTCACTCCCGCCTCCGCAACCTCGCCGTCGGCGCCGCACCGGTCGTCGCGCTGCTCGCCGTCGCCTGCTTCGCGCCGCTGCCGTTCGCGGTGGCCCAGCCGGGGCCGACCGCGAACGTGCTGGGGAACGACGAGGGCAAGCCGGTGATCACCATCACCGGCGCGTCCACCCGCCCCACCAGCGGGCAGCTGCGCATGACCACCATCCTGGCCACCGGGCCCGACGCGGATGTCAAAATCTCCGACGTCGTCGACGGCTGGTTCCGCGCCGACCGGGCCGTCATGCCACATGACTCGGTCTATCCGGGCGGCGGCAGCGAGAAGGACATTTCCGAGCACAACCAGGCGGAGATGAAGCAGTCCCAGGACGCCGCCTCCGTCGCGGCCCTCGGCTATCTCGGCCTGAGCCCCGCCAAGGTCAAGGTCGATCTGCACCTCGCCGACGTCGGCGGCCCGAGCGCGGGCCTGCTCTTCACGCTCGGCATCATCGACAAACTGAACGGCGACGGCTCCGGCGGCGACCTCACCGGCGGCCGCACCATCGCAGGCACCGGGACGATCGCCGGGAACGGAACGGTCGGTGAGGTCGGCGGTGTCGCGCTCAAGACCCGGGCCGCCGCCCGGGACGGGGCGACCGTGTTCCTCGTACCGAAGGGCGAGTGTTCGGACGCCGCGTCCGGACTGCCCAAGGGGCTGCGCCTGATCCCCGTGACTACGCTGAAGGGCGCGGTGTCCGCGCTCCAGGCCCTGCAAAAGGGCCGGCCGGTTCCGTCCTGCTGATTGAGTCGGTGCTGGTGTCGTGACCGGTGCCGATGCCGGTGCCGGTGCCCGCGCTGGTCCTGGTGTCGGAGCCGGCGCTGGTGCTGGAGCCGGAGCCGGAGTCTGACCCCGAGCCCGAGCCCGAGCCCGAGCCGGAGCCCGAGCCCGAGCCGGAGCCCGAGGCGGGGACCGCGGTGGCGGCGAGGCCTACGACCTCCGCCTTCTCGGAGCCGCCCGCCGCGTTCATGTCCTTCCACGACGGGAAGACCAGCGGGCTCAGCGTCGCCAGCAGGTACACCCCGCCGACCAGGAGCAGCGCTCCGCGAAGCCCCGTGCTCTCGACGAGGAAACCGGCGGCGAGCCCTCCGAGCGGCATCGCCAGTTCACCGCCCGCCGTGAGCACCCCCGAGACCCGGCTGCGCAGCGCGTCCGGCACCTGCTCGTAGATCACCGTCGTGAGGATGGGGTTGAGCGTGCCGCTCGCGAGCCCCGCCACCGCCATCGTGACGGCCAGCGGCAGCGTGGTGCCGGTCAGCGCGGCCACGGCGTACCGGGGCGCCCCGCAGAGCAGCACGCACACCGAGAAGACCGTACGGCGCGGAAAGCGGTGGCCGAGCAGGCCGTACAGGAGCGCGCCGGCGAGGCCGCCCGCCCCGAACAGGGCGGACAGCAGGCCGAGTTGGGGTGCTCCGCCCAGGTTCCGTGCGGCGTGGATCGGCAGGAGTACGGCGTTCCAGCCCTGGTCGGTGCCGTTCATCAGCATGACCGTGACGACGATGGCGAGGAGGAGCCGGGTGCGCGCCAAGTGGGCGTATCCCTCGCGCAGTTCGGCCTTGTACGTGCGGGGTGAGACGGGCGGTGCGTCGCGCCGGGGCCGGGCCTCGGGGACGCCGCGCAGGCCGGCCGCGACCAGCACCGCCGATGCGGCGAAGGTGGCGGCGTCGATGAGCAGGACGTTGCCCGCGCCGGTCAGGGCGATGAGTACGCCGGCCAGGGCCGCGCCGGTCATCCGGGCGCCGCGCGCGACGGCGTCGTATCCACTGGCCGCACGCGACAGGGTCGTACCCGACCGGTTCGCGAGGTCCGGCAGCAGGACGTAGCGGGCCGTTACGCCCGGGGTGTGGGCGAGGCCGCCCAGCGCCATCAGGGCGCACAGCAGCCAGAACGCGAGGAGTCCGGCGTGGTGCAGCAGCGGGATCGCGCCGACGGCGAGCCCGCACACCACGTCGGAGCCCACCGAGATCCGGCGGCGCCCCACGCGGTCGATGACCGGACCGCCGATGAGCGCCGCCATGACGATCGGCAGCGTCGCGCAGAAGGCGACGACTCCCGCCCGGCCCGCGCTGCCCGTGGTCTCCAGCACGAACCACGGCACACCGATGAAGGTCAGTGAACTGCCGGTCGCCGAAACGGCGTTGGCGGTCAGGACCGCCGTGAGTGGCTTTGTGTCGCGGTGTCCCCCCGGCCCGCTCATGCGAGGCCGGCTCGCCGATGGGGCGGCTGCTGGGTCAGGCGTAGCCCCAACTCGACGAGTATCCAGCCCAGTTGGGCGCGCAGGGGCGGCTTGCTGGGGAGTGGGGTGCGGGCCTTGGCGGCCAGTTCGGCGGTGCGCAGGTGGTGCAGGAGGAGGTGGGTGTCGCTGTGCATGGTGCGAGTCCCTTCGGCGGGGCCGGCCTCGGCGGGCCGGATGCGGTGGGCCGGGCTCAGCGGGGCTGGTTGGAACGCGGGAAGGAGTGCAGGTGGACGCGGACCTGGGCGGCGTCGGACTCCGGCGCGATGGCTCGGTACGTCTCGACGACGGCGTGCAGCTTGTCGTTGAGCTCCTGGAGCTGGGCGGCGGTGAGGTTCAGGGTGAAGTCGCTCAGGTCGCCGCTGGAGGCCCATGGTTCGGGCCAGTCGCGCAGGGTGCCGAGCCAGGTCGCCAGTTCCTGGGTGTGGATGGTGGCGACCTCGTGCATGAACAGATCGGCCGCGCCCCGTACCTCCGGGTCGGCGCTGGTGTGCAGGCCCTTGGCGAAGGAGGTGCCGCTGTGGGCGGCCTTCCACCAGCGCTCGCGCCCCTTGCCGCGCCCCGGGTCGTCCTCGACGAATCCGTGCGAGGCGAGCTGGCGCAGGTGGTAGCTGGTCGCGCCGCTCGACTCGCCGAGCCGCTCGGCCAGTCGGGAGGCGGTGGCCGGTCCGTCGTGGCGCAGCGACTTCAGGATCTGGATGCGCAGGGGGTGGGCGAGACCGCGCAGGGAGCGGGCGTCGAGGATGCGCTCGCCGGACTCGTTCTCGGGCGGCTGGGCGCCGGGCCGCTTGTTCTCGGGCATGGTCCAAAGATAGCTATGCAAAGAGAGGCTTGCAACGCTTTCTTTGCATCAACTTCTTTGCACCGTGTTCTTTGCATGCGCCGCCGGGCCCGGATCCGGTTCACCCCTTCTTGATGAACCCCTCCCGCACCAGCCACTCCAGCGCCACGTCATGCGGGTCCTGGCCGTCCACGTCGACCCGGGCGTTCAGCTGACGGGCGACCTGCGTGGTCAGCTTCGCGCTGACCGGGTCCAACAGGCCTGCCATCGCCGGGTACTTCGCGTACGTCCTGCTGTGCAGGATCGGCGCCGCGTTGTAGTTGGGGAAGAAGTGCTTGTCGTCCTCGACGGTCGCCAGGTTCATCGCCTGGATGCGTCCGTCGGTGGTGAACACCTCGCCCAGCAGGCAGGAGTTGGACTTGGACACCTGGGTGTAGATGATCCCGGCGTCCATCTTCTGGATGTTGGACGCGGGGACCGACATCCCGTACGCCTTCTCCATGCCGGGCAGCCCGTCCTCGCGCGAGGCGAACTCGTTCTCCACGCAGATCGTCACCGCCGACGGGTCCTTCTTGGACAGCGCGGCCACGTCGGAGAGCGTCTTGAGGTGGTACTTGGCGTTGTTGGACTGGCTGATGCCCAGCGAGTAGGTGTTGTCGAGGGTCGACTGGGGCAGCCACGTCACGCCGTTCTTCAGGTCGGCGTCGCGCACCGCCCGCCACTGCGCCTGCGGGTCGACGATCGGCTTGCTGTTGCCCAGGTACGTGATCCACGCCGTGCCCGTGTAGTCGTACATCGCATCGGCGTCGCCCTTCACGATCGCCTCGCGGGCGCTGATCGAGCCCGGCAGGTTCGTCCGGTCCAGGACCTCGGCGCCGGCCGCCTTGAAGACCAGGCCGACCATCTGCCCCAGGATGATGTTCTCGCTGAAGTTCTTCGACGTGACCGTCAAGGAGGCCCCCTTGAGGGGCAGGCCCTTGCCGAGCGAGCCCGGCAGTACGTCGTCCACCAGCGGGGAGCCGGACTTCAGCCCGCAGCCCGACACCACGGCGAGCAGCGCCAGAGCGCCGCCGGCGCCGGCCAGGGCCGTACGGACGTGCCGCACACGGCGGTGCCGCATCACTCCACCTCCAGTCCGCGCGGGGTCAGCGCCACCTCGGCAAGCGACGCGAGCCAGTCCACGAGCAGCGCGAGAGCCACCGTCAGGATCGAGCCGAGGACCAGGACCGGCATGCGCTGGGTCTGGATGCCGGAGGTGATCAGGTCGCCGAGTCCGCCCCCGCCGCCGAACGTGGCGAGTGTGGCGGTGCCGACGTTCAGGACGAGCGCGGTGCGCACCCCCGCGAGGATCAGCGGCACCGCCAGCGGCAGTTCGACCCGGCCCAGGGTGCCGAGCGCCGACATGCCGATGCCCCGGGCCGCCTCCACGAGCTGGGGGTCGATCGCCTTCAGGCCGGCCACCGTGTTGGACAGGACCGGCAGGACCGCGTAGATCACCATGCCGATGATCGCCGTGCCCGGCCCGATGCCCAGCCAGATCACCAGGAGCGCGAGCAGGCCGATGGCCGGGGTGGCCTGGCCGATGTTGGCGAGCGCGGTGACCGGCGGGGCAGCCCTGCTCAGCCCGCGCCGGGTCAGCGCGATACCGAGCGGGATCGCGATGATCAGCACCCAGAACGTCGAGATCGCGGTCAGCTTCACGTGCTGCCACAGGCGCAGCTGGACGTTGCCGTTGTCCAGGGAGTTCTTGGCGATCGTGTCCAGATGGACGGTGGTGATCCAGAAGTACGTGATCACCAGGACCACCGCGAGGACCAGCGGCAGGAAGACCAGCTTCTGCCAGGTGATCCTGCGGGCCGGTCTGCCCGGTACCGGGCTCGCCGCGTCCTCGGGCTCGGGCTCGGCGAGCGGATCGGGGAGCTCGTCGCGGAAGGCGTGGCCCTTCACCTCGTGCTCGCCCGGCGGGCGCTCGGCCGGAGCGGGGCTTCTCGGCGTCATGACTCCTCCGCACCGCCCTCCAGCTCCTGTTCTCTCTGGTGGTGGCGGAGCTCTTCGAGGTCGTGCTGGTGCTCGATGGCGGCGAGCCGGTCGGCCTCAAGGAGCTCGTGCACGGAGTTCATCAGGGTCTCCATGTCGACGACGCCGATGTACTCGCCGCGCCGCCCGGTCACCGCGACCCGGCCACCGGAGTCGGTGAGCACGGCCTCCAGGGCGTCGTGCAGCGTCGCGTCCCGGGTCACCGTGTCGTGCACCAGTTGGCCGGCCCGCGCGAGCGAGCCCTTGGCGCGCATCAGGTCGCCGCGCCGCAGCCACTTGTAGGGCCGGTTCCTGCGGTCCAGCATGAGCAGTTCGTTGTGCGGGCCGCTGCGCAGCTTGTTGAAGATCGACTGGAGCGGGTCGTCGACGGTGACGGTGGGGAAGTCGGCCATCTCCACGTCCCGTACGCGGGTGAGGTTGAGCCGCTTCAGTGCCGCGCCCGCGCCCACGAACCCGGACACGAAGTCGTCGGCGGGGTTGGTGAGGATCGCCTCGGGGGTGTCGAACTGGGCGATGTGCGAGTGTTCGCGCAGCACCGCGATCCGGTCGCCCAGCTTGATCGCCTCGTCGAAGTCGTGGGTCACGAAGACGATCGTCTTGTGCAGCTCGTGCTGGAGGCGGATCAGCTCGTCCTGGAGGTGGTCGCGGGTGATCGGGTCGACCGCGCCGAACGGCTCGTCCATCAAAAGCACCGGCGGATCGGCCGCCAACGCCCGTGCCACGCCCACGCGTTGCTGCTGACCACCGGAGAGCTGGCGCGGATAGCGGCCGTGGAACTCGCGCGGGTCGAGGCCGACCAGGTCGAGCATTTCCTCGACCCGGTCCTTGACCTTCGCCTTGGACCAGCCGGTCATCTTCGGCACGAGTGCGATGTTCTCGGCGACCGTCATGTGCGGGAACAGCCCGGACGACTGGATCGCGTACCCGACCTTGCGGCGCAGCTTCACCGGGTCGATGTCCGTGACGTCCTCGTCGTTGATCCGGATGCGACCGGACGTCGGCTCGATCAACCGGTTGATCATCTTGAGGGTCGTCGACTTGCCGCAGCCCGAGGGGCCCACGAACACGACGGTCTCGCCCGCCTTGATCTCCATGGTCACGCTGTCCACGGACGGGGTGGCGTTGCCCGGGTAGCGCTTGGTGAGGTTTTCCAGCTGGATGGAGGCCCCGGACGTCGCCGCGTGGCCCGGCCCCTCGTGTGCGGGACCTTCGGGCTCGGATCGCTCAGACACGGATCCCCCTCGGAATGGTGAGACGGCCGATGAGTACGTACGCCGCGTCGAAGAGCAGGGCGAGCACCACGATGCCGAGGGTGCCCGCCAGCACCTGGTTGATGGCATTCGCGCTGCCCAGCGACGCGATCCCGCGGAAGATCTCGTTGCCGAGCCCCGGACCCGACGCGTACGCCGCGATCGCTGCGATGCCCATCAGCATCTGCGTGGAGACCCGGATGCCGGTCAGGATGGGCGGCCAGGCCAGCGGGAGTTCGACCCGGAGCAGGCGGGCGGCGCGCGACATCCCGATGCCCTTGGCGGCGTCCACGAGGGCCGGGTCGACGCCGCGCAGGCCGACGATGGAGTTCCGCACGATCGGCAGGAGCCCGTACAGGGTCAGGGTGACGACCGTGGGCGCCACGCCCAGGCCCACCAGCGGGATCAGCAGGCCGATCATGGCGAGCGAGGGGATCGTGAGGATCGTCGAGGTGGACGTGATGGCGAGGCCCGCCGCCCAGCCGCTGCGGTAGGTCACCACGCCGATGACGACGCCGAGCACGGTGGCGATCACCATGCACTGGAACACCGCGCTCGCGTGCTGGAGCGCGTCGGTGAGCAGCTGTTGGTGTCTGCCGGACAGGTAGTCCCAGAAGCCCACGCGCTCACCCCTGTCGGTCTCCGGTCAGCCACCGCCGGACACGGAGTCCTGACCCGCCTGCTCCACCAGCGGGATGATCCGCAGCGGGACCGGGTTCTCCATGACGATCGCCGTCGCGGCCCGGACGATGCCATCAAAACCGACAACCCGGTCGATCACACGTTGGAGATCGGCGTTGGAGCGCGCCACCAGACGGCACAGCATGTCGCCCTGGCCGGTGGTGGTGTGCAGCTCAAGGACCTCGGGCACGGACGCCAAGTGGGCCCGCACATCGGCCCCCTGGCCCTGTTTGATCTCCAGGGTGGCGAACGCGGTGACCGGGTAGCCGAGCGCGGCCGGATCGACGTCGGGACCGAAGCCCCGGATGACTCCATTCGACTGAAGCCGGTCGAGCCGCGCCTGGACCGTGCCGCGGGCCACCCCGAGCCGCCGGGACGCCTCCAGGACGCCGATGCGGGGCTCACGCGCGAGCAGCACGATCAGCCGCCCGTCCAGATGATCGATCGCCATGGCCGCCTCCGGATGGTCATCGTGTACAGAACGCCCCCTCATGGTGGCCGGAGACTGCACAGATTGACCAGTGAAAACGCGAACTATTGCGCAGCTTGCCCTCCGGGGCGACGCTCCCTCTATGACTGAGACCCTGGATCAGACCCCCGGAACCGCGCGGCAGGCCGACCCCTTCCCGGTGAAGGGCATGGACGCGGTGGTCTTCGCCGTGGGCAACGCCAAGCAGGCCGCGCACTACTACTCGACGGCCTTCGGCATGAAGCTGGTCGCGTACTCCGGACCGGAGAACGGCAGCCGTGAGACCGCCAGCTACGTGCTGACCAGCGGCGCCGCCCGCTTCGTGTTCACCTCCGTCATCAAGCCCACCACCGACCGCGGCCGCTTCCTCGCCGAGCACGTCGCCGAGCACGGTGACGGTGTGGTGGACCTCGCCATCGAGGTGCCCGACGCGCGGGCCGCGTACCAGTACGCCACCGAGCACGGCGCCACCGGTCTTGAGGAGCCGCACGAGGTCAAGGACGAGCACGGCACCGTCGTCCTCGCCGCGATCGCCACGTACGGCAAGACCCGGCACACCCTGGTCGAGCGCTCCGGCTACGAGGGCGCCTACCTGCCCGGGTTCGTCGCCGTCGCGCCGATGGTCGAGCCCGTGGAGAAGAGGTTCTTCCAGGCCATCGACCACTGCGTGGGCAATGTCGAGCTCGGCAAGATGGACGAGTGGGTGGCGTTCTACAACAACGTCATGGGCTTCACCAACATGAAGGAGTTCGTGGGCGACGACATCGCCACCGAGTACTCCGCGCTCATGTCCAAGGTCGTCGCCGACGGCACCCTCAAGGTGAAGTTCCCGCTCAACGAGCCGGCCATCGCCAAGAAGAAGTCGCAGATCGACGAGTACCTGGAGTTCTACGGCGGCCCCGGCGTCCAGCACATCGCGCTCGCCACCAACGACATCGTCGCCTCGGTGAAGGCCATGCGCGCAGCCGGTGTCCAGTTCCTCGACACCCCCGACTCGTACTACGACACCCTCGGCGAGTGGGCCGGCGAGACCCGGGTGCCCGTCGAGACGCTGCGCGAGCTGAAGATCCTCGTCGACCGCGACGAGGACGGCTACCTGCTCCAGATCTTCACCAAGCCGGTGCAGGACCGCCCGACCGTCTTCTTCGAAATGATCGAGCGGCACGGTTCGATGGGCTTCGGCAAGGGCAACTTCAAGGCCCTGTTCGAGGCGATCGAGCGCGAGCAGGAGCGGCGCGGCAACCTCTGAGCCGCAACTGATCGCAGCCGTACGGTAATTGAGTTACCGTCATGAGTCCCCGGCCCCACGGACCTGACCCGTGGGGCCGTGGCCTTGCACCGTGCTCAGCCGCGCCGTGACGGCTTCGCGGGTCTGGCGGGCCGGGGCCTTGCCGGGCGCCTGGCGCCCTGGTTCGACGCGGAGCCGGACGACGCGGAACTCCCGTCCCCGCCGCCGCCTGCGCCGCCGGAACCGCCGCCGGAGCTGGAGTCGGAGCCGGACGAGCCCGCCTGAGAAGACGCGGCCGCCACGTGCCCGTACATGTCCTTCGGGCCGCCGTCCGACGGCTCACCCAGCGCGGCGAGAGCTTCCTTCGCCTTCGGCGCGAGCGTCGGCGAGAAGTACGGGTTGGTGCGCAACGCGTCCTGAAGGTGACGCCTGGCCGCGCCCGACTGGCCCAACTCCTGCTCGATGACGCCCTGGTGGTAGGCGAAGAGGGCGTCGCGCACCCCGGAGTCGGTCGCCTTCTTCACGTGCGCCAGCGCCTGCTCCGTCTCACCCGCCCGGTACATCGCCCAGCCCAGCGCATCCTCCGCCGCCGCACTGGGATGCGCCCGCCACTCGGCGTCGAGCCGGTCCACCGCGGCGCGCGCCGCCCCGTGGTCCGCCTCGAACCGGCCGAGCACCAAGGCGTCGTCCACCCCGTTGGCGCCGTCCCGCGCGGCCAGCTCGCGCAGCTTGTCGAACCAGGTGCGCGCATCGCCGTCCAGGCCCTGGGACTCGTACAACTCGCCGAGCTCCATGACGTATTCGGGCCGCGGCAGCCGGGCGACCGCCGCCAGGTAGTCGCGCCGGGCGTCCGCCTTGCGGCCCAGCGCCACCTCGGCCCTCGCCCGGCCCGCGAGCGCCGCGTGCGCCCCCGGGTCGGCGTGCAGCGCGGCCTCGTACCGCGCGAGCGCGCCCTCCGGCTCGCCCCGCTCCCACGCCAGGTCGCCCGCCGCGGCCAGCGCGGCCGCCTTCTGCACGGGCGACGTGGCGTGCGCGACCGCCTCGTCGAGGGCCACCGTGGCGTCCTCGCGCCAGCCGCGCGCCCGGTAGACCTCGGCCGCCCGCGTCAACGCGGCCGGCCCCTCCCGCAGTTCGAGCAGTTTCTCCACCGCTTTCGCGGCGCCCTTGAGGTCGCCGAGACCGTCGTACGCCTCGATCAGCGCCGGGTAGAGCGTCCAGCGGTCCGCCGCGCGGGCCCTGACCCCCTCGGCCAGGGTGCGTGCCGCCGCATAGTCGTGCCGGGCGTTGGCGAGGGCCGCGAGCCCGATCTCGGCGTCCTGATTGTCCTTCGGCCGCACCTGGAGCGAGCGCCGCAGCGCCCCTTCGGCCCGGGGATAGAACGAGGGGTCGGCGCCCCGCACCCCGCGCTCCACATACGCCGAGCCCAGCACCGCCCAGGACGCCTCGTCCTTGGGGTGGGTGCGCACCCAGGCGGCCCGGTCCGTGATGAGGGCCGTCAGATCGCCCACCGACGCGGGCGCCCCCGCGGCCACCGCCGTCAGGGCGCGGGCCGCGGGCGCCGGGGCGGGCGGCGCCGCCTTGGGCCCTGGGCCCTCGGGCATGAGCAGCACGACACCCCCGACCAGCGTGCCCGCCGCGAGCGCCACCAGACCGGCCCGCCGCAGGGCGGTCCACGGTCCCGGGCGCCGCGGGGTGCGCTGGGCCGCGGCCGAGGCCGAGAGCCAGGCCGCCCGCCGCGCCGCGTCCGTGTCCCGGTCCGTCTTCGTGGTCTCCATGGAGATCACTGTGCGTCAATAGGAAGAGCTGACCCGGTCCCCCCGACCGGCCGGGGAAAGGGTTCACACCGATGGCCCCCGGGTGCCAGGCTGAAGACATGGACGATCTTCTCGAACGGCTGCGTAAGGGCCTCCCGGCGGACGCCGTCATCACCGACCCCGACATCACCGCCTCCTACGCCCACGACATGGCGAGCTTCTGCTCGGCCGGAAGCCCGGCCGTCGTGGTGCTGCCCCGCACCGTCGAGGAGGTCCAGCACGTGATGCGTACGGCCACCGCGCTGCGCGTGCCCGTCGTGCCGCAGGGCGCGCGCACCGGACTGTCCGGAGCGGCCAACGCGAGCGACGGCTGCATCGTCCTGTCCCTGGTCAAGATGGACCGCATCCTGGAGATCAGCCCGGTGGACCGGGTCGCGGTCGTCGAACCCGGCGTCGTCAACGCCGTCCTGTCACGAGCCGTCCACGAGCACGGGCTCTACTACCCGCCGGATCCCTCCAGTTGGGAGATGTGCACCATCGGCGGGAACATCGGCACCGCGTCCGGCGGCCTGTGCTGCGTGAAGTACGGCGTGACCGCCGAGTACGTACTCGGCCTCGAAGTGGTCCTCGCCGACGGGCGGCTCATGAGCACCGGGCGGCGCACCGCCAAGGGCGTCGCCGGGTACGACCTGACCCGGCTGTTCGTCGGCTCCGAGGGCAGCCTCGGCATCGTTGTCAAGGCGGTCCTCGCGCTGCGGCCCGCGCCGCCGCCGCAGCTCGTGCTCGCCGCCGAGTTCGGCTCGGCGGCCGCCGCCTGCGACGCCGTCGTCGCGATCATGGAGCGCGGCCACACGCCGTCGCTGCTCGAACTCATGGACCGCACCACCATCCAGGCCGTCAACCGCATGGCGAACATGGGACTGCCCGAGAGCACCGAGGCGCTGCTGCTCGCCGCCTTCGACACCCCCGACCCGGCCGCCGACCTCGCCGCCGTCGGCGCGTTGTGCACCGCCGCGGGCGCCACCGACGTCGTCCCCGCCGACAGCGTCGCCGAGTCCGAACTGCTGCTCCAGGCACGGCGGTTGTCCCTGACCGCCCTGGAAACGATCAAGTCGGCCACGATGATTGACGACGTGTGCGTGCCGCGCTCGAAGCTCGCCGCGATGCTGGAGGGCACCTCGGCGATCGCCGCCACGTACGGACTGACCATCGGCGTCTGCGCGCACGCCGGCGACGGCAACACCCACCCCGTGGTCTGCTTCGACGCCGCCGACGAGGACGAGTCACGGCGCGCCCGCGAGTCGTTCGACGAGATCATGGCGCTCGGCCTCAAACTGGGCGGCACCATCACCGGCGAACACGGCGTCGGGGTCCTGAAGAAGGAGTGGCTGGCCCGCGAACTCGGACCGGTCGGCGTCGAGATGCAGCGCGCGGTCAAGCACGCCTTCGACCCGCTGGGTCTGCTCAACCCCGGCAAGCTGTTCTGACGGCGACCTCGCACGCCTGCGCCTGCGCCTCGGCCTCGCACACCTGCGCCTTGCGCGCCTGGGCCTTGCGCGCCTGGGCCTTGCGCGCCTGCGCCTTGCGCGCCTCGGCCTTGCACACCTGCGCCTTGCACACCTGCGCCTTGCGCGCCTGCGCCTTTCAGGCCGGCTCCTTTCACGCCTGCTCCTCCGGGCGGGACTCGTCGCAGGGCCAGGGGTCGCGCAGCCACAGCTCGTCGGCGCCGCCCCGGCCGGTGGCGGGCGCGAGCAGCGCGGCGAGGCCGTCGTCGATGCCCAGCTGCTCCGTCTCCGCGCCCGGCGGCACCACCCGCAGCGTGCGCTCCAGCCACGCCGAGACCTGCACGGCGGGCGCTTCGAGCAGCGCGTCGCCGTCCGGCGAACTGAGCGCCATCACCACCACGCTGCGGCCCTCGGCCTTCGTCGGCCAGATCCGCACATCGCCGTGGCCGCACGGCCGGAACACCCCCTCCACCAGGAGCTCGCGCGCGAACGTCCAGTCGACGGGGGAGTCGGACCCGATGTGGAAGGTGATGTGCACGGCGTAGGGATCGTCCGTGCGGTAGGTCAGCCGGGCCGGCACGGCGATGCTGCGCTCGGGCGACAGCACCAGCGTGAGCTCCAGTTCGCGTTCCACGACGGTGTGACGCATGGGGTCCTCTTCTCTTCCCGGTACGGGCCCGGCGTCCGTGTCCGTGCCCGCGGTACGCGGCCCGGGAGCGGGCCGTACCGGGTGAGAGCGCGTTCCCCCGCGGTCATGACGCGACTACGGGAAACTTTTTCGCGGGATCCACCAGGCACCCCCTAAGCCCGCCGCCACCTGCGCTCAGGGCGGCCCCGAGCCGCCGAGCCAGCTCGCTCCGTACACCGCCGAGCCAAGCGCGAGGGCGGTGACCACGGGCACCGAGCGGGTCGCGCGCATCCGGGACAGCGCGAGCGCCACCGGCAGCAGCAGCGGGAAGGCGGGCAGCAGCAACCGCGGCTTGGAGCCGAAGTAGCCCGATGAGCACAGCGCGAGGGCCACCACGATGCCGGTGTAGACGAGCAGCGGCAGCGGCTGGCGCCGGCGCACGCACGCCACGTACGCCCACAGCGCGAGCGCGGTGCCCGCGATCAGGCCGAGCCCGGCGAGCACGACCGGCCAGCCGCCCAGGTGGGCCACGATGAACTTCCCGTACGCGAGGCCTCCGTCGAAGCCGTTGCCCCACTCCGCCTGCACGTCCAGATAGGCCAGCGGGCTGCCCCGGCGCAGGCCCACCCACAGGATGTAACCGGCCGCGCCGAGCGGGGCGAGCACCACCCCGGCGAGCATCCGGCCCCCGATGTGCCGGCTGCGCCGCGCCTCGACCGCGGCGCCCGCCCACACCGCGGCGGCGACCGCGAGACCCACCGGCCGGGTGAGCCCCGCGAGCGACGCGAGCAGCCCCGCGCCGACCCAGTGCCGGCGGGCTACCGCATACAACGACCAGGCGGCGAGCGCCACGAACAGCGCTTCGCTGTACGCCATGGACTGGACGATCCCGACCGGTACCGCCGCCCACAGCGTGACCAGGAAGAGCCCCGCCCGATGGCCGTGCAGATGATGCCCGATCAGATACATGCCCCAGGCGGCCACCGGGCCCGCCACCGCGCTGACCAGCAGCCCCGCGTCGCCGAGGCCCAGCGGGCCCACCGCGGCGACGGCCCGCTCCAGCCAGGGCAGCAGCGGGAAGAACGCCTGGTCGGACAGGACCCGGCCGTCCGGCGCGGTCAGCGTGAAGTCGTAACCCGACTCGGCGACCCGCACGTACCAGAGGGAGTCCCAGCGTGCGGACAGCAGCGCGTGGGCGTCCCGGCCGTTGGCGCGCGACCACAGCGTCAGGACCAGCAGACCGAGCGCGCGGACCGCCGCGAAGGCCGCGACCGCCGACCAGGCCCCGCGCAGCCCGGCAGGCGCCGCCCCGGGTCTGTCCACCGGGCTGTCATGACCCGTCCGACCAGGCCCCACGCGCATGCTCACTCACTTTCCTGACCGGCGGCGCCGGGGGCATCCGTTCGATGCGCCACGACTTTACGCACTGCCGCGCACCCGTCGTGCGTCCAGGACCCGGGTGCCGCACGGTGCCCCGGCATCGCCCGTACGCGGCCTTCCTGCCCGGCTTCCTCCAACCGGGCGCACGTTCTTCGTTAGGGTCCTCCTGGGACAAGCGGAAGCGCGCGGTCGGCACCCGGTACGGCCGGCGCGCCACGGCGGACATCAACGGTGCTGGATCGGAACGGAGTTGGGGACATGGCGACGGTTCCTTCTGACGGCGACGGGAGCGCAGCCCGGGAGGGTTACTACCCGGACCCCTCCATTCCCGGATATGTCCGGTACTGGAACGGGGTCTCCTGGGTGCCCGGCACGAGCCGCCCCGCCCCGGTGGCGGGTGAGGCGCCGCCCACCCCGCCGCCCGGCGCCGCCCCCGCGCCGGCCCCTTCGCTCGCCGCGGTGCCGCCGGTGCAGGCCGCGCCCGCCGAGGAGACGGGCCCGGTCTTCCTCGACGAGCCCGAGGGCTCGGCCGCCCTGGCCGCGCAGGGGCAGGGGCAGGGGCAGGGCGCCGGGTCGCAGCCCGTCTGGCACGCGGACGCCGCTCACCAGTCCGGCTTCGGCGGCGACCAGGACCGCCGGGTCTCCTGGGGCCGCCCGGTCGACCCGCGCGGCCTGCCCGAAGCGGCGGCCGACCCCCGACAGTCCGACCCCCGCCTTTCCGACCCTCGCCTGTCCGATTCCCGCCCGTCCGACCCCAGGCTGCCCGACCCCCGGCGCCCCGACGCAGGCCGGCCCATGGACTCCGCGTACCGGGCGGACCCCGGACAGCAGCCGCATCCCGCACAGTCGGCGGCCGCCGCGTGGACCGGGGGCCCGGTGCCGCACCAGCAGCAGCCCGCCCAGCTCGCTCCTTCCGTGCCGCCCGCCGCCGTCGAACCGCCGCCCGCCCGCGCCCAACTGCCCGCGGCGGCCGACCCGGTGCGCCCGGCGGCCCCCGGCCGCGCTGACGGCGGGTACGTGGCCCCGGCCCGGATGCCGTCCCCCGCCGGGCCCCAGCCGATGCCCCACCCCGCGTCACCGAGTCCCGTACAGCCCAGCCCTGTACAACCCAGTCCCGTACAACCGAGCCGCGCGCAGCAGCAGCCACCGGCGCACACCGCTCAGCCCGGTCATGCACAGCAGTCCGCTCCCGTCGACGCCGCTTCCGCCCACGCCGCTTCCGTGGCCGGGTCGCCGATGACGGCCGGGCCCGGGGGAGGCGCCGCGTCCTGGGCGCAGCAGGTGCACCAACTCGCCCAGCCCGACCCGCAGGGACAGGCGCGGCCGCAGGAGCCGGTCGTGCCGTGGAAGCCACCGGTGGCCGACCCCTTCCTCCAGGCCGCGCAGGCGCAGGCCTCGGCCCGGCCCGCCGGGCTCGGCAGGCGGCTGATCGCGCGGCTCGTGGACACCGTGCTGCTCGGCGCCGTCGTCGGTGGTCTCGCCGTGCCGCTGCTCACCCGGGTCGGCGACCACATCCAGGAGAAGATCGACGCGGCGAAACTGTCGGGCCGTACGGTCACCGTCTATCTCCTCGACGGCACGACCGCGGGCTTCCTCGGCATCGTGCTGGGCGCCTTCCTCGTCCTCGGCCTGCTGTACGAGGCGCTGCCCACCGCCAAGTGGGGCCGCACGCTCGGCAAGAAGCTGTGCGGCGTCCAGGTGCGCGGCATCGAGTCGTACGAGCCGCCGACGTTCGGCCAGGCGGCACGGCGCTGGCTGGTGTACGGCGTGCTCGGGCTGCTCGCGGTGGGCGTGGTCAACGTGGCCTGGTGCCTGTTCGACCGGCCGTGGCGCCAGTGCTGGCACGACAAGGCGGCCCGTACGTTCGTCGCGCAGGACTGAGGCCTCTCGCCGGGCGGCCCCCGAACGGCGTCCCTCAGGTCGCGGGCGCCTCGCGCGCGCGGTGCACTACCGCCATGAGTACCGATCAGCCGCCGCCCGGTCAGCCGCCCGAGGACGACCCGTTCCGCAAGAAGCCGTCAGAGCCTTGGCAGAGCGGTTCTCCCTACGGCGGTGCGCAGCCGCCGCCCGCTGATCCGCCGCACGGTCCGGGCCCGTCCGGTGGCGGGGGCGCCTATGGCACGCCGCCTCCGCCGCCCGGCGGGGGTGGCCCCTACGGCGGCCCGCCTCCTCCCGGTGGCGGCTCGCCGTACGACAGCGCGCCGCCGCCCTCCGACCCCTACGGCGGCCAGTACGGCGGCGTCGACCCGTTGGCCGGCATGCCGCCGCTCGCCGACTTCGGGAAGCGGTTCCTGGCCCGTGTGATCGACTACCTCATCATCGCGATCCCGCTGGGCCTGATCGAATGGGCGACCAGCAACCGTTTCGTCGTCGTCTCGACGGACAACGGCGACTCCGGCTCCGAGGTGATCAGCAAGGCGTACTCCGGCAGCGGGCTGCTGTGGCTGCTGATCTCGCTCGTCGCCTACATCGGCTACGACACCCTCATGGTGTCCAAGACCGGGCAGACCCTGGGCAAGAAGTGGCTGGGGCTGCGGGTCGCGATGCTCAACGACGGCCGGGTGCCCACCATCAACGCGGCGCTCGCGCGGGCCGCCGTGCTGTGGGCGCCCTTCGTGCTGTGCTGCTACTGCGTGTGGGACATCGTCCTGGGGATCACGATCCTGGCGGACAAGCCGTACCGGCAGGGCTGGCACGACAAGGCCGCCAAGACGGTGGTGGTGGTCTCAACCCCGCAGTGAGTGCTCGCGTGTGACGTCCCGCCGGGCGCGGGGGGACGGCACGCGCGCAGAAGCGGAAGTCTCGACGACGGCCGCACGGTTGACCGGTGCCGCACCAGCGGCCGGGGCCGTGCGGTCGTTTGCGTCCGCCCGCGAGCGGCGGGGCAGCGGCATGGGGACCGTCACGGCGACGAGCAGGCCGAGCAGGAGCGCGGCGAGCACGATGACCGCCACTCCGACGCCGGACTCGGTGCGCGAGAGCAGCAGCATGGCGACGGTCGAGAAGACGACGGTGGCCGAACCGTAGGAGAGCTGTGCGGCAGTGGGACGCGGCATGGCGTTATCCGTCCTCATGGTTCGGATAGGGGGTGAGCCTTTCGACCGTTCTCAACCGGTGGGCCGGGCCACCGGATCGCACTGCCAAGCGACTCTACGACGGTCCATGCCCGAGCGGAACTGTTGGTAAGCGTGACCTAACCCACGGTGCCGGTGCACAGGGGGCGCACAGAGTCATTTGCCGATGCGCCCCGGTCCGGATGGCGAGACGTGTGCACCTGTTGTCCCGGTCTGTTAGCACACCGGTCACGTCCGGATAACGGAACTGACCTTCTGCATAATGTACTTGGCACGAACAAGTCAAGATCTGTCTTTTCTTTGGCAACTCCGGTCCAATGTCGTCACTTGAGACGCGCGTCGAGCACCGGAACCAGCCCCTCACCCCCCGGTTCCTGCCGGCCCGCGGGGGAGGAAATCGTCAAGTGACCAGCAGCAGGAGGGCGGCAAGAGCCGCCGCCGTGCTCGTGGCCATAGCCACGGTCGGCGCAACGGGCTCGGCATTCGCCACGGCCCAGGCGGACTCGAAGGCTCCGGTGGCCGTTCAGCGCCAGGACCCGTCGAGGGCCAGCGGCCAGGAGCACAACCTGAAGGGCCCGTTCAGCGACCAGCAGGCGCAGCAGCGCCAAGCGGCGCTGGAACAGGTCATATCCGGCAAGAAGCAGGTGGAGAAGCGCGGCGGCTCCGACGTCGTCAAGCTCAGCGACAAGAAGTACGTCGAGCTCGGCCGCGAGAAGACCGACAAGATCTTCACGATCCTGGTGGAGTTCGGCGACCAGGTCGACAACACCACCATGTACGACCCGGACGGTCCCGACGGCCCCAAGCCGCCGCAGCCCAAGTACGGCGGCACCGCAGGCCCGGCGCACAACCAGATAGCCAAGCCGGACCGGTCGAAGGACAACTCGACCGCCTGGCAGGCCGATTACAACCAGAAGCACTACCAGGACCTGTACTTCGGTACCGGCAAGAACGTCAACTCGCTCAAGACGTACTACGAGAAGACGTCCTCGGGCCGTTACTCGGTCGACGGCCAGGTCACCGACTGGGTCAAGATCCCGTACAACGAGGCCCGTTACGGCTCCAACTACTGCGGCCAGACCAACTGCGCCAACGTGTGGGACACCGTCCGTGACGGCGTCAACGCCTGGGTCGCCGACCAGAAGGCCAAGGGCCAGACGGACGCGCAGATCAAGGCCGTCCTCGGTCAGTACGACCAGTGGGACCGCAACGACTACAACAACAACGGCAACTTCAACGAGCCCGACGGCTACATCGATCACTTCCAGATCGTGCACGCCGGCGAGGACGAGTCGGCGGGCGGCGGCGCCCAGGGCACCAACGCCCTGTGGGCGCACCGCTGGTACGCCTACGGCACCGACGCGGGCAAGACCGGCCCGGCGAACAACAAGGCCGGCGGCACCCAGATCGGTGACACCGGGATGTGGGTCGGCGACTACACGATGCAGCCGGAGAACGGCGGCCTCGGTGTCTTCGCGCACGAGTACGGGCACGACCTCGGTCTGCCGGACCTCTACGACACCACCAACACCGCCGAGAACTCGGTCGGTTTCTGGTCCCTGATGTCGGCCGGCTCCTGGCTCGGCACCGGCAAGGACTCCATCGGAGACCTGCCCGGCGACATGACCGCGTGGGACAAGCTCCAGCTGGGCTGGCTCGACTACGCCTCGGTGAAGGCGGGTTCGAAGGTCACCGCCAAGCTGGGCGTCTCGGAGTACAACACCAAGGACAACCAGGCGCTCGTCGTCGAGCTGCCCAAGAAGGAAGTCACCACCACCGTCGTCAAGCCCGTCGAGGGTTCGAAACAGTGGTGGAGCGGGATGGGTGACAACCTCAACAACACCCTGACGCGTTCGGTCGACCTGACCGGCAAGTCCAAGGCGTCCCTGGACCTTTCGGGCTGGTGGGACATCGAGAAGGACTACGACTTCCTCTACACCGAGGTCTCCACGGACAACGGCGCCAGCTGGAACGCGATCGACGGCACCGCCGACGGCAAGGCCATCACGCGCGACTCCAGCGACAAGCCGGCCCTGACCGACGCGTCGGGCGCGTACAAGAAGCTGTCGTACCCGCTCGACCAGTTCGCCGGCAAGAACATCCAGCTCCGCTTCCGCTACCAGACGGACGGCGGCGCGGGCGGCAAGGGCTTCACCGCCGACGCGATCACCGTCACCGCCGACGGCGCCGCCGTCGTCACCGACGGAGCCGAGGGCGGCGACAACGGCTGGACGGCGAAGAACTTCACCCGCATCGGGGAGTCCTTCACCAACGACTACCCGCAGTACTACCTCGCGGAGAACCGCCAGTACGTCTCGTACGACACGACCCTCAAGGTCGGCCCGTACAACTTCGGCTTCTCCAAGACCCGTCCGAGCTGGGTCGAGCACTACCCGTACCAGAAGGGTCTGCTCATCTGGCTCTGGGACACCTCCCAGAAGGACAACAACGTCTCGGCCCACCCCGGCCAGGGCCTGATCCTGCCGATCGACGCGCACGCCAAGCCGCTCAAGTGGGCCGACGGCACGATGATCCGCAACAAGATCCAGCCGTTCGACGCGCCGTTCAGCCAGTACCGGACGGACGCCTTCACGCTGCACAACGCGGACGTGGCGACCAAGATCAAGTCGCAGGCGGGCGTGCCGGTCTTCGACGACCACCACGGCACGTACTGGTACGCCGAGAACCCGACCGGCAGCGTCAAGGTTCCTGACACCAAGACGCGGATCTCGATCGTCGACCAGCCGCGCAACGGCCAGACGATCACGGTGAAGGTCGGCACCTCCACCAAGTAATTGTCAAAACCGCAGGTCAAACCATGATCGGCCGTCGCCCTCTAGCGGGCGGCGGCCGATCGTGTTTAGGTGCGTCCTACGAGTCCTTATTGACAGCGGGTCCAATGCGTCGTCTCGCAGGGGGAGTGGTCCGGCATGCCCGGCGGAGGTTATTGCAAGTTGCCAGGAGGCAGCGTGGTCGTCGCGCTGACCCTGCCGAACCCGGCGGCACCGGGCACCGACGTGCGCGTCCTGGTGCACGCCGTCAACCGGGCGCGCGCCCTGACCAGGCTCCGCAATCTCGGTCTGCGGGCGGTCTATCTGCGCGGCCAGACCGCGCCGCCGACCCTGGACGAGATCACGGCCGTCCTGCACCATCCCGACGGTTTGCTGTGGCGCACGGCCCCGGAGACCACCGAGGAGCTCTGGCATCCGATACGGGCGCTGCTGAGGTAGGAGCGCCGCGCCAGGGAAGGGGCCGGAGCCCGGGCCGCGGGCCCGCTACACGACGGGCTTGCCCGACAGGTCGACGCCCGCCGCCCGCATCTCCTCGACCGCGGCCGTCGTGGTGTGCGGGGCGACCCCGGCCGTGAGGTCGAGCAGGACGTGGGTGGCGAACCCGGCCCGCACCGCGTCGAGCGCGGTGGCCCGCACACAGTGGTCCGTGGCGATGCCGACCACGTCGACCTCGCCGACCTGCCGCGCCCGCAGCCAGTCCGCGAGCGAGAGCCCGTTCTCGTCCAGGCCCTCGAAGCCGCTGTACGCGGCGGCGTAGGCACCCTTGTCGAAGACCGCGTCGATGGCCCCGCTGGCGACCGCCGGAGCGAAGTTGGGGTGGAAGCCCACGCCCTCGGTGCCCGCGACGCAGTGCACCGGCCAGGAGTGCTCGAAGTCCGGCGTGTCGGAGAAGTGCGCGCCCGGGTCGATGTGGTGGTCGCGCGTGGCCACCACGTGGCGGTAGGCGGAGCCCGCCGCCTGGCCCACCAGGTCGGTGATGGCGGCGGCGACGTCGGATCCGCCCGCGACCGCGAGGGAGCCGCCCTCACAGAAGTCGTTCTGGACGTCCACGACGATCAAGGCGCGGTGCATGTCGGCTGTCCTTCGGTCTGCGGGCCCGTGTGGGGGTGGGGCTGTTCTTCGAGCGTAGAGACTTCGATGGCCGCGCGGCAGGGGGCAAACGGGGGCGGAAACCCGCTGGGCGGCGCGGCGTACGGCTCAGACGTACTCGGTGGGGATGACCGGCTCGCCCCGCGAGAGCTGGCCCGCGGACATCGGCAGCGCGGCCAGTGCGTCGATGTGCCGCTCGCGGGCGGTGTCAAGCGGCTCGCGGGCCACGACGGTGCCGCCCTTGACCAGCTCGACCAGGAGCTGGCGGTCCATGAGCGCGGCCGGCACCGCGCCGGTGCCGACGACCTCGGCCTCGGCGATCCCGTACGCGTCCGAGCGGCGCGCGGCCCACTTGCGCCCGCCCAGCGAGGACTTCGCGCCGAGCGACTTCTTGGCGACCGGGATCAGCGGCGCCTTCGCATCGGCCGACTGGGCGCGCGCGACCAGCTTGTAGACCATGGAGCAGGTCGGGTGCCCGGAGCCGGTGACCAGCTGCGTGCCGACGCCGTACGCGTCGACGGGGGCCGCCGCCAGTGAGGCGATGGCGTATTCGTCGAGGTCGGAGGTGACCACGATCTTGGTGGTGGTGGCGCCGAGGTCGTCGAGCTGCTGGCGCACCCGGTGGGCCACCAGGAGCAGGTCGCCGGAGTCGATACGGACCGCGCCGAGCTCCGGCCCGGCGATCTCGACGGCGGTGCGGACCGCCTCGGCGACGTCGTAGGTGTCCACGAGCAGGGTCGTGCCGCGGCCGAGCGAGTCGACCTGCGCCCGGAAGGCGTCCCGCTCGCTGTCGTGGAGCAGCGTGAAGGCGTGCGCGCTGGTGCCGACGGTGGGGATGCCGTAGCGGAAGCCCGCCGCGAGGTCCGATGTGGAGCTGAAGCCGCCGACGTAGGCGGCGCGCGAGGAGGCGACCGCGGACAGTTCGTGGGTGCGGCGGGCGCCCATCTCGATCAGCGGGCGCCCGCCGGCCGCGGCGGACATCCGGGAGGCGGCGGCGGCGATCGCGGAGTCGTGGTTGAGGATCGAGAGGATCACGGTCTCCAGGAGCACGCACTCGGCGAAGGAGCCCTCGACGCGCAGGATCGGCGAGCCCGGGAAGTACACCTCGCCCTCGGGGTAGCCCCAGATGTCGCCGCTGAAGCGGTAGGAGGAGAGCCAGCGCAGGGTGGGCTCGTCCACGATGTCGTTCTCGTGCAGGAAGCCGAGGACGCCCGGGTCGAACCGGAAGTTCTCGACGGCGTCCAGCACGCGTCCGGTGCCGCCGACCACGCCGTAGCGGCGGCCCTCGGGCAGGCGGCGGGTGAAGACCTCGAAGACCGAGCGCCGCTCGGCCGTACCGGCCTTCAGGGCGGCCTGGAGCATCGTGAACTCGTACTGGTCGGTGAAGAGCGCGGTCGACGGCACGTCCACCGGCAGACCGAGGTCCGCAGCATTCACAGCGAGCTACCTCGCACTTTCGTCCGGGCCGGGCACACGCCGGCCGGGGTTCCGGGGGATCGCCCCCCGGTGAGGGGGCATGCCGGGATGCTACCCCGAATACTCGTCACTCTGACGATTTCTAGGGGCCCGTTTGTGCGATGACCCGCTGCGGGTGGCAGCATGGAGGCCGTGGCTGTGATTTTTGGGGGCCGACCCCGGACCCCCGGCAGGCCGCTTTTCCCGGGGGCCGACCCCCGGACCCCCGGCAGAAGAGACGAAGGTCGCCCAGAGTCGTGAGCGTTGCCCCCGTAGAGATCGAACGCCCCGAGTCGGCGGAGTCGAGCCTTCCCGTCGCCGAGCCCGATGTGCCCTGGGTGACGCTCGTCCACAACGACCCGGTCAACCTGATGAGTTACGTGCAATACGTCTTCCAGTCCTACTTCGGCTACTCCAAGGACAAGGCCCACAAGCTGATGCTCGACGTGCACCACAAGGGGCGGGCCGTGGTCTCCAGCGGCAGCCGCGAGGAGATGGAACGCGACGTGCAGGCGATGCACGGCTACGGGCTCTGGGCGACGCTGACGCAGGACCGCGGCTGATGGCCGGGCACTTCGAGGGGACGCCCGGCGGCGGCGCGGCCGTCGCGCTCGACGAGGTCGAGATCGCCATCCTGCGCTCGCTCGCCGTCCAGCTGCTCGAACTCATCGGGCCCGGCGATGAGCCGGCCGAGGACGAGGACCCGCTGGCCGCCCTGTTCGCCGAGGGCCCGAGCGAGCCGCCCGCCGACCCGGCGCTCGCCCGCCTGTTCCCCGAGGCGTACGCGAGCGAGGAGAGCGACGAACTGCGCGCCAAATCGGCGGAGTTCAGGCGCTTCACCGAGAACGACCTGCGCACGCGCAAGCGCACCGACGCCCTCGCGGTGGTGCACGGCCTGGACGCGCTGAGCCCGAAGGGCGACGGCGGGGCCGTCCTGAAGCTGACCGCCGACGACGCGCGGCACTGGCTGGGCGCGCTCAACGACCTGCGCCTGACCATCGCCACCCGCCTCGACATCACCGACGAGGACGAGGGCGGCGAGCTGTACCGGCTGCCGGACCAGGACCCGCGCAAGCCGATGGTGATGGCCTATCTGTGGCTCGGTGTGTTGCAGGAAACACTCATCGAAACGCTCCTGCCCTGACCGATGGGCCCCCGCAGGGCCGTTCGCTCAGCGGACACTCAAATCCGTATAACGATCCTGTCACCCCATCGGCCTGCATTGTCATATTGACGGAACTTTGTCCGCTTCTTCCTGTGGTCTGCGCCACACCACCCGCTGGGGATCACTCATAAGGCCGTGATAAATCTTCACGACCACCCGGGGACGCCACCCATGTTCCCGGGGGCGCTTCGACCGGCAGACCGCCGGTGGCACTCCATCCACATCCGGGGGGATCAGGACCTGATCCGACGCTTCGTGACCGAGGCGGGCGGGTCAGCATGGAGAAAGGCGCACCACCATGACCTCAGCGCAGGTCGACCGGCACGGAGACCGTCCTGCCGGCCATGAGGCCGCGGAGACCGCCCAGGCTCCGGGCGAAGGCTCGGGCGAGGGATACCACCGGGGCCTCGGGGCCCGGCAGATCCAGATGATCGCGATCGGCGGTGCCATCGGCACCGGCCTCTTCCTCGGCGCGGGCAAGGGCATCTCGAAGGCCGGCCCCAGCCTCATCCTGGCCTACGCCATCGCGGGCGTGGTCATCTTCTTCATCATGCGCGCCCTCGGCGAGCTGCTCATGTACCGCCCGGTGTCGGGCTCCTTCTCGGAGTACGCCCGCGAGTTCGTCGGCCCGTTCTGGGGCTATGTGACCGGCTGGACGTACTGGCTCTTCTGGGTCGTCACCGGCATCGTCGAAGTCACCGCGGCGGCCCAGTACATGTCCTACTGGACCCACGACAGCATCCCGCAGTGGGCCTACGCCCTGATCTTCACGCTCATCCTGTACGCCGTGAACCTCATCTCCGTGAAGCTCTTCGGTGAGCTGGAGTTCTGGTTCTCCATGGTCAAGGTCACCGCCATCGTCGGCATGATCCTGATCTGCGCCGGCATCCTGACCCTCGGGTTCTCGGACGCCGCGGACACCGCCACCGTCGCCAACCTGTGGAACGACGGCGGGTTCTTCCCCAAGGGCATCGGCGGCACGCTGATGACGCTCCAGATCGTGATGTTCGCCTTCCTCGCCGTCGAGCTGGTCGGTGTGACCGCGGGCGAGTCCAAGGACCCCGAGAAGACCCTGCCCAAGGCCATCAACACCGTGCCGTGGCGCATCGCCGTCTTCTACATCGGCGCCCTGATCATGATCCTCTCGGTCGTCCCGTGGCACGAGTTCACCCCGTCCGTGAGCCCCTTCGTCGCCGCCTTCCAGAAGATGGGCCTCGGCATGGGCGCCGGGATCGTCAACTTCGTCGTGCTGACCGCCGCGCTCTCCTCCTGCAACTCGGGCATGTACTCCACCGGCCGCATGCTGCGCGACCTCGCGCTCAACGGCCAGGGCCCGAAGGTCCTCACCAAGCTCACCAGGAGCGGCACGCCGCTGGTCGGCACCACGGTCTCCGCAGCGCTCATGCTGGTCGGCGTCTGGATCAACTACGTGGCGCCCGGCAAGGCCTTCACCTACGTGGTCTCCTTCGCCACCATCTCCGGCATGTGGGCCTGGATCATGATCCTGGTCTGCCAGATCCGCTACCGCGCCAAGTCCGACCGCGGCGAGCTGCCGCGGTCCAGTTTCCGCGCCCCCGGCGCCCCTTACACCAGCTGGTTCGCGCTGCTCTTCATCTTCCTGGTCATCGTGATGATGGGCATCGACAAGGACGCCCGCATCTCCCTGTACTGCGCGCCGCTGTGGGCCCTGATCCTCGGCGTCTCCTACCTGGTCCTCAAGGCCAAGAACCCCGAGAACAAGGCGTTCGCCAAGCGCAGCTGAGCCGCTGACGCGGCTGTGACCAGCAGGTTCTCACCATGCGGGCCGTTCCGTATCGCACCTCGATACGGGACGGCCCCTCTGCTTATCCTTGCCGACATGCTGACCATCACCCAGGCCCTGTACGACCAGCTCGTGGCGCACGCCCGCGCCGACCACCCCGACGAGGCGTGCGGAATGGTCGCGGGCCCGGTGGGCACCGGCCGCCCCGAGCGCTTCATCCCGATGCTGAACGCCGCCCGCTCGCCCACGTTCTACGAGTTCGACTCGCAGGACCTCCTCAAGCTCTACCGCGACCTCGACGACCGCGACGAGGAACCGGTGATCGTCTACCACTCCCACACGGCGACCGAGGCCTACCCCTCCCGCACCGACGTCACGTACGCGAACGAGCCCGGCGCCCACTACGTCCTGGTCTCGACGGCGGACACGGACGGCGCGGGCGAGTTCCAGTTCCGCTCGTACCGCATCGTGGACGGCGTGATCACCGAAGAAGAGGTAAGGGTCGTAGCGGCGTACTGACGGATACGCAGGCCGGCGGATCTTCGCGCATACTGTCCCTACGCAATCTCGACCATCGGGCGGCAGGACCCAGGAAGCCGGTGCGAATCCGGCACGGTCCCGCCACTGTGACCGGCCGCGCGCACCATCCCGCGCGGCCGGAAGCCAGGAACTGACCTGCCGCCTTCTCCCATCGACAGGGGACGTGGAAATCCCCTCGGAGGAGCTGAGCCATGCCCTGGCGCCGCGCGGCACTCGCCGCCGTCCTGCTGTTCCCGCTCGCCGCGTGCACCACACGGGCGCAGCCCGAGGCCGCGGGCGGCCCCGCCCCCGGCTTCCCGTACACGCTCACCAACTGCGGCGTCACGACGACCTTCACCGCGCCCCCGAAACGGGCGGTGACGATGAACCAGCACGCCACGGAGGTCATGCTGGAGCTGGGCCTCGCCAAGTCCCTCGCAGGAACGGCCTACTTGGACGACGCGATCCTGCCGAAGTACGCGGCCGACTACCGCTCCGTGCCGGTCCTCGCGGCGCAGTACCCCTCGTACGAGAAGCTCCTGTCCGCGAACCCCGACTACGTGTACGGCGGCTACGCCTCGGCGTTCGCCGCGAACGAGGGCCGAGCGCGCGAGAGCCTGGCCAAGAGCGGCATCACGTCCCGCCTCAACGTGGAGAACTGCCCCAAGGGCGCGGCGACGACGATGGACGACGTGTACGACGAGATCCGCGAGGTCGGCCGGACCTTCGGCGTCGCGGACCGCGCCGAGGCCTGGATACGGACGGCCGATGCGACCAACGAGCGCACGCGCACGGCCCGCGCGGGCAGCGCCCCGGTGCCCGTCTTCGTCTACGACAGCGGCGACAAGACGGCGTTCACGGCGGGCGGCAAGGGCATCGGCAACGACATCGTGACCCGGGCGGGCGGGCGCAACGTCTTCGCCGACGACCTCAGGACGACCTCGTTCGGCGACGCGAGCTGGGAGAACGTCGTGGCCCGCGCCCCCGAGACCATCCTGATCCTGGACTACGGCGGCACGAGCGTGGAGGCCAAGAAGAAACGCCTGCGCGACGACCCGGCGCTCGCATCCGTCCCCGCCATCAAGAACAACAGCTTCGCCGTCCTCCCCCTCTCCGACATGGTGACAGGCGTCCGAGCCCCGGCAGCGGTCACCGAACTGGCGGCCCAACTGCGGCCGGGGGCGACCCGATGAGCGGGCGGCTCACGTACGGGCAGGCCGGGGGCGACCCGATGAGGGGGCGGCTCACGTACGGGCAGGCCGGATCCGCCGGCGGCCACCCGGCGAGGCGGGCCCGCCCCAACGCCGCGCCCCGCGCGCGGAGTTGGGGCCACCCCCAGCGCCGTACCGGAACCGGGGTGCGGGCATGATCCCGCGTCGGGGACACCCCGCCCTGCTCGGCGGGCTGGCCCTCGCGCTGATCGCCGCAACCGGAGCCGGTCTCGCACTCGGCTCGGTACGCATACCCCTGGGCGACGTGCTGGACATCGTCACCGGCACCGCCGAACCCGGCCCCAACCAAACCATCGTGCTCGACGTCAGGGCACCCCGCGTCGTGCTCGGTGCGGTCACCGGCGCCGGCCTCGCCGTCATCGGAACCACGCTCCAGGCCCTCGTACGCAACCCCCTCGCCGACCCCTTCCTGCTCGGCGTCTCCAGCGGCGCCTGCGCCGGAGCCGTCGCCGTGATCGTCCTCGGCGTCGGCGCCGGAGTGGCCACCACCGTCGCCCTGCCCGCCGCCGCCTTCGCGGGCGCACTCGCCGCCCTCGTCCTCGTCTACACCCTCGCCCGACGCGCCGGCTCCATGACGGGCGGCCGCCTCGTCCTCGCCGGAGTCGCCGTCTCCTACGTCCTGTCCGCGCTCACCAGCCTGCTCCTGGTCACCTCCGCGAACGCCGAACACGTACAGGAAGTCCTGCACTGGACGCTCGGCGGACTCGGCGGCGCCCGCTGGGACATGCTCGCCCTGCCCGCGACCGCCCTCACCCTCGGCACCCTCGCCCTGACCGCCCTGGCCCGCCCCCTCGACCTGCTCCTCGTCGGCGAGGAGGGTGCCACCGTCCTCGGCCTCGACACCAGCCGCTTCCGCGCGGCCGCCTTCGTGCTCGCCTCCCTGCTCACCGGCATCCTCGTCGCCTACAGCGGGGCCATCGGCTTCGTCGGCCTGATGGTCCCGCACGCCGCCCGCCTGGCCGTCGGCGCCGCCCACCGCACCCTGCTCCCCGTCGCGGCACTCGGCGGCGCCACCTTCCTCGTCCTGGCCGACCTCGCGGCCCGTACCGTCGCCGCCCCGCAGGACATCCCCGTCGGCGTGCTCACCGCACTCACCGGCGGCCCGTTCTTCCTCTGGATGCTGCGCGGCCGCAAACCCGGCACGGAAGGCGCCCCCGCATGACGACCCTGCGCACCGACGCGCTCTCCTACACCACACCCCAGGGCCGCACCCTGCTCCACGACATCACCCTGCACGCCGCCCACGGCGAAACCGTCGGCCTTGTCGGCCCCAACGGCAGCGGCAAGACCACCCTGCTCCGCTGCGTCTACGCCACCCTGCGCCCCACATCGGGCCGCGTCCTGCTCGACGACGCCGACCTGCACGCGATGCCGGTCAAGACCCGCGCCCGCCGCATCGCCACCGTCCCCCAGGACGCCGACGCCGGCGGCATCGAACTGACCGTCCGCGAGATCGTCGCCATGGGCCGCTCCCCGCACCACCGCTTCTGGGAGACGGACACCCCGGCCGACGACGCCCTCGTACGCGACGCGCTCGCCCGCGTCGGCATCGCCGCCCTCGCCAACCGCCCCTTCCCGTCCCTGTCCGGCGGCGAACGCCAGCGCGCCCTGGTCGCCAGAGCCCTCGTACAACAGCCGGACGTCGTCGTCCTCGACGAGCCGACCAACCACCTCGACATCCGCTACCAGCTCGAAATCCTGTCCCTGGTAAGGGAGTTGGGCACACTCAATCTCCTCGCCCTGCACGACCTGAACCTCGCCGCGTACTACTGCGACCGCGTCTGCGTCCTCGCGGAAGGCACCGTCGTCGCGGCAGGTCCCCCCGGCGACGTCCTGACCGCGCGGCTCCTCAAGGAGGTGTACGGGGTGAACGCCGAGGTGAGCGTCCACCCCGCCACCGGCGCACCGACCGTCGTCTACCTGCCGCCGACCAAGGTCACGCCCACATCCTGAGCAGCTTCCATCCAGGATGCGAGATCACATTCCAGGAAGCGGACCGGGAATCTATACGATGACCCCATGGTTTCGAACGACGTGAGCGACAAGACGCCGAGCAGCGGCCCCGCCCTGCTGCTCGTGGCGCGGCTGCACGTCGACCTGTGCCGCCTCGCCAGCGCGATCTGTACGCCCCGCGCCGCCGCCGTCTGACGCCGCTCACACCCTGCACGGCACCGCACCACCGCACCAGGCGCCACCGCACCACCGCACGCTCCGTGCGGCGCGCGGACCCGAACCCGAGACCGGGCCCGGCCCGCGCCCACCTGCCTCTTCCTTCCGATCAGGAGCCCACGCCATGGCCATCGAGGTCCGCATCCCGACCATCCTCCGCACCTACACCGACGGCGCCAAGGCCGTCGAAGGCAGCGGTGCCACCCTCGCCGACCTCCTCAACGACCTCGACGCCCGGCACACCGGCATCCGCGAGCGCATCGTGGACGGCGAAAACCTGCGCCGCTTCGTGAACGTGTACCTCAACGACGAGGACGTCCGCTTCCTCGACGGCATCGACACCAAGCTGGCCGACGGCGACAACGTCACCATCCTGCCCGCCGTCGCCGGAGGATCTGTCGCGGCGCAGCCGCGTCCGGCCGGGGCGGTGGCCGGGCGACGGGCCGGGTCCGTCTGACATGCGGTACGACTCCCCGCTCGCCGCGGTCGGCAACACCCCGCTGGTCCGCCTGCCGCGCCTGTCCCCCTCGGACGACGTACGGATCTGGGCCAAACTGGAGGACCGCAACCCGACCGGCTCCATCAAGGACCGGCCCGCCCTCCACATGGTCGAACAGGCCGAGAAGGACGGCCGGTTGACACCCGGCTGCACCATCCTCGAACCGACCAGCGGCAACACCGGCATCTCCCTCGCGATGGCCGCGAAGCTCAAGGGCTACCGCATCGTGTGCGTGATGCCGGAGAACACCTCTCAGGAACGCCGCGACCTGCTCGCGATGTGGGGCGCCGAGATCGTGTCGTCGCCGGCGGCGGGCGGCTCCAACACGGCCGTACGGGTCGCCAAGGAGCTGGCCGGGCAGAACCCGGACTGGGTGATGCTCTACCAGTACGGAAACCCGGACAACGCGGGCGCCCACTACGCCACCACGGGCCCGGAAATCCTCACCGACCTGCCCTCCATCACCCACTTCGTGGCAGGCCTCGGCACCACCGGCACGCTGATGGGCGTCGGCCGCTACCTGCGCGAAAACGTCCCCGGCATCCAGATCGTCGCCGCCGAACCCCGCTACGACGACCTGGTCTACGGCCTGCGCAACCTCGACGAGGGCTTCGTCCCCGAGCTGTACGACGCCTCCGTCCTGACCACCCGCTTCTCGGTGGGCTCCGCCGACGCGGTGACCCGCACCCGCGAGCTCCTGCAACAGGAGGGCATCTTCGCGGGCGTCTCCACCGGCGCCGCCCTGCACGCCGCGATCGGCGTCGGCAAGAAGGTTGTCAAGGCGGGCACCCCCGCCGACATCGTCTTCGTCGTCGCCGACGGCGGCTGGAAGTACCTGTCGACCGGCGTCTACACCGCGCCGACGACCGAGGCCGCGATCGAGACCCTGCACGGACAGCTCTGGGCCTGACGGCCCGTGCCGGACGGGCGCGGAGGCGCCGTCACCCCGCCAGGTGGCGGACCTGGTCCCACAGGGTCGGGTCCACCACCCCCACCCGGCGCCGGAACGCCCACACCCCGACCTCACGCAGCTCGTCCGTCTCCAGGAAACTGGGCCGGCCGTGCGCGTCGGCCACCGTGCCCGGCGGCAGCGGAATGACCCCGGCCCGCTCGTCGTGATACTTGCTGGTGATCTTCGCGACGGTCACCGCTTCACCGCGCACCCGCAACACCAGACACGGACGGTCCTTGCCGCCCCGGACATCCTCGTAGGGCACCTCCGCCCACCAGATCTCCGCGGCCTGCGGCAACCGCCGCCCCGCCGCCCCGCCCGCTAGGCCCTGACCCCCCGGCCGCCCCGGCGGACGCACCCGGCCACCGGGCCCACGCCGCGAGCGCCCCCGCCGCAAGCGCCCCCGCCCGTCCGCGACAGCCGCCACCAGGGCAAGCGCCACCACCGCTCCCAGCGCCAGCCACCACGACGTGTCCATACCGCAGACGTTACCGGCGCACCACCCACCGCGCGCGCTCCCCACCAACACCATCCGAACCGGTGACAGCGCAGGTGAGTTCCCCCACAACGGCCCGCCCCAAAGGAGCGAGCGGCCTTGACGCGCCTTACGCTCGACGCACCGCAAGCCCTTACCCGCGGCCTCCCCCCGACCCGCCCGCCCCGCAGCGACAGGCTTCGCCTGGCCCCTCTGTTCCGGAGGTTCACGCTCCATGAAGCTCACCGTCGTCGGCTGCTCCGGGTCGTTCCCGTCCGCGGAATCGGCCTGCTCCAGTTACCTCCTGGAGGCAGACGGCTTCAGGCTGCTCCTCGACATGGGCAACGGGGCCCTCGGTGAGCTACAGCGCCACATCGGCCTGTACGACCTCGACGCGATCTTCCTTTCCCACCTGCACGCCGACCACTGCATCGACATGTGCGGCTACTTCGTCGCCCGCTACTACCGCCACGAGGGCGGCCGCTGCGCCCCGATGCCCGTGTACGCACCGGAGGGCGCCGAGCAGCGCCTCACCACCGCCTACGCGGACACCCCCTCCCCGTCCTCCATGAGCGAGGTCTTCGACTTCCACACCCTGAAGCCGGGCTCCTTCGACATCGGCCCCTTCTCGGTGCGCACCGAGCGGGTGTGCCACCCCGTCGAGGCGTACGCCATCCGCGTCGAACACGCCGGACGCTCCCTCACGTACTCCGGCGACACCGGCCCGTGCCCCGCCCTCGACGAACTCGCCGAGGGCGCCGACCTGTTCCTGTGCGAGGCGTCCTTCACCTACGGCAAGGAGGACATCCCGGCGCTGCACCTCAACGGCCGCGAGGCCGGCGAGCACGCGGCACGCGCCGGAGCCGGGCGCCTGGTCCTCACCCACATCCCGCCGTGGACGGACGCGCAGGCCAACCTCGCGGACGCCCGCGCGGTCTACCCGGGCCCGACGGAACTCGCCGTGCCGGGCGCGGTGTACGACATCTGACCCTGCGCGCGGCTCAGGCATGCGGAAGGCCCCCGGAACCGTACGGCCGTACGGTTCCGGGGGCCTTTGTGCCGAGCGCCGAGGGCTTACGCCTTCGTCAGGTCCTCGATCTCCTCCTCGGGCTCACGGCCCGGGGTGGGGATGTTGAACTTGACGATCGCGAAGCGGAACAGGGCGTAGTAGATCGCTCCGAAGACCAGGCCGATCGGGATGATCAGCCAGGGCTTGGTCGCATGGGTCCAGTTCAGCGCGTAGTCGATCAGGCCGGCCGAGAAGTTGAACCCCGCGTGCACGCCCAGGGCCCAGGTGACGGCCATCGAGATCGCGGTGAGCACCACGTGGATCACGTACAGGACCGGCGCGATGAACATGAACGAGAACTCGATCGGCTCGGTCACACCGGTGACGAACGAGGTCAGAGCCAGCGAGACCATCATGCCGAGGACGACCTTGCGGCGCTCCGGGCGAGCGGTGTGGGCGATCGCGAGGGCGGCGGCCGGGAGGCCGAACATCATGATGGGGAAGAAGCCCGACTGGAACATGCCGGCCGTGTGGTCACCGGCGAGGAAGCGCGGGATGTCACCGTGGACGACCTGGCCGGCCGCGTCCGTGTAGTCACCGATCTGGAACCAGGCGACGGTGTTGACGAACTGGTGCATGCCGACCGGGATCAGAGCGCGGTTCACGCCACCGAAGAGGGCCGCGCCGCCGGCGCCGAGGCCGGTCATCCACTGCCCGAAGTCGGCGATGCCGTTGCCGATGGGCTCCCACACGAGGCCGAAGAAGACACCGACGACCAGGCCGACGAAGGCCATGATGATCGGGACGAGACGGCGGCCGTTGAAGAAGCCGAGCCAGTCGACGAGCCTGGTGCGGTGGAACTTCTGCCACAGCACGGCCGCGAGCAGACCCATGATGATGCCGCCGAGGACACCCGGGTCGTTGTACTTGGCGTCCACGATCTTGCCGTCGGCTATGTGCTGCTGCACGATCGGGAAGGCCTGAAGCACCTTGCTGTAGACGAGGAAGCCGACCAGAGCGGCGAGCGCGGTGGAGCCGTCGGACTTCTTGGCGAAGCCGATGGCCACGCCGATGCAGAACAACAGGGGAAGAGCGCCCGTGATGGCGCCGCCCGCGTTGCCGAAGACGTCGGAGACCTTGTTCCAGCCGAGGCCGTCCTTGCCGAACACGTCGGGCTGACCCAGGCGGACCATGATGCCCGCGGCGGGCAGCACGGCGATCGGCAGCTGCAAGCTGCGGCCGACCTTCTGCAGACCCTGGAACAGGCCGGAGCCCCGCTTCTTCGCGGGCGCCGCCGTAGCGGTGGCCGTACTCATCAACATCCTCCAGTAGGGCAAGGCGCCGCCCGGGAGCATGAGAAAATACGGGGGGACGGCGGCGTCTCAGGGGAACGCGGTCAAGCCCGCGTGGTCTACACCAATGAGTGGTGTAGACCAGTTGTAGCACGGTGAGGGTTAGATAAGGAACCTTCGTTTTTTGTGGCCTGAGCCATACCGGGCAATCGACACAACACCGACTTGCCGCCGTGACCTTTTCGTAGCCGCGCAGGGCCGCAACGACCCGCGAAAGCCAGGCCACAAGGCCCGGCGAAACGCCCCGCCAAGGCCCCCGTCGCACCCCCGCGAACGACTCGTCGACGACAGGCGAAGGCCCCCGGACCGGAGAGTCCGAGGGCCTGGCGGTTCACCGCAAGGAGAACTGCGCGGAGGTGGCGGAGGTATGGGGAGGCGTGCAGAGCTGCGCGGAGCTGTGTGGAGGCGGGCAGGGGCGGCGCGGGGGCGGCGCAGGGCTGCGCAGGCCTACGTAGGCCTACGCCTTGACGTTCTCCTTCTCCAACTCGTCCTCGTCCGGCTCCCGCCCCGGCGTCGGCAGGTTGAACTTGGTGATCGCGAAGCGGAACACCGCGTAATAGACGACCGCGAAACAGAGCCCCACCGGAATGATCAGCCAGGGTTTCGTCGCCAGACTCCAGTTGATGACGTAGTCGATGAGACCGGCCGAGAAACTGAACCCGTCCTTGATGCCGAGCCCCCAGCTCACCGCCATCGACACACCCGTCAGCACCGCGTGGATCACGTACAGGAGCGGCGCGATGAAGACGAAGGAGTACTCGATCGGCTCGGTGATGCCCGTGACGAACGAGGTCAGGCCGACCGAGAGCATCATGCCGCCGACCTCCTTGCGGCGGTGCGGCTTGGCGCAGTGCGCGATCGCGAGCGCCGCCGCGGGCAGCGCGAACATCATGATCGGGAAGAAGCCCGTCTGGAACTGGCCGGCCGTCGGGTCGCCCGCCAGGAACCGCGGGATGTCGCCGTGCACGATCGTGCCGTCCGGCTTGGTGAAGTCGCCGAACTGGAACCAGATGAAGGTGTTCAGGAACTGGTGCAGGCCGATCACGAGCAGCGCGCGGTTGGCCACACCGAAAATGCCCGAACCGCCCGCACCCAGGTCCACCAGCCACTTGCTGAAGCTGGTCAGCCCGTCACCGACCGGCGGCCACACCCACAGGCACGCCACCGAGAACACGATCGCGACCCCGGCCATGATGATCGGCACGAGCCGGCGCCCATTGAAGAACCCCAGCCAGTCCACCAGCTTCGTGCGGTGGAAACGCTGCCAGAAGTACGCCGTCAGAAGGCCCATCACGATGCCGCCGAACACCCCCGGGTTCTGGTAGGTGGCGAGCACCGCCGAACCGTCCTTGGCCACGCAGGCCCCGGCCGTGAGGGTCGCCCCCGTGGCGCAGTCCTTCGGGAACTGAAGCAGCACCCCGTAATACACGAGGAAACCCGCCACCGCGGCCAGCGCGGTCGAGCCGTCCGACTTCTTCGCCATGCCGATCGCGACGCCCACACAGAACAGCAGGGGCAACCCCAGCGAACCATCGAGCAGCGCGCCACCCGCACCCTTGAACACCTTGGCGACATCGTCCCAGCCGAGCCCGGTCTTGCCGAAGACGTCGTCCTGGCCCAGCCGGTTGAGGATGCCCGCCGCAGGCAGCACGGCGATGGGCAGCTGGAGACTGCGACCCATCTTCTGCAGCCCCTGGAACAGGCCGTTCCACCACTTGGGCTGCGGCACGGCGGCCGCGCTGCTGGCGCTCATCGGCAACCTCCAGGCCTGCGGAACAAGCCGGTCGGGGCGGTCGTTTGCACTGGTGTAGACCAGTTGCGGTATCGTCCGGAGCGAACCCCTCGCGGGGCATGGCTCCGGTGATCGCCATCCTTGGCCAGGCAGAATGCGCCCGCGCGCATAGCTGGGCCAAACGTGGGCTACCGTGACAAAGCGGACCTACCGTGGGCCGACACAGCGTTCTTCAAGAACCAGGAGAGACACATGGCCAGCAAGGCTGAGAAGATCGTCGCCGGCCTCGGCGGTATCGAGAACATCGAAGAGGTCGAAGGCTGCATCACCCGCCTGCGCACCGAGGTCATCGACCCCAGCAAGGTCGACGAGGCAGCCCTCAAGGCCGCCGGCGCCCACGGCGTCGTCAAGATGGGCACCGCCATCCAGGTCGTCATCGGCACCGACGCGGACCCCATCGCCGCGGAGATCGAAGACATGATGTGAGTCGCTGACTCCCTCACACCGCGAGGCCGGCCCCACCACCAGGAGGCCGGCCTTTTCGCGCACCCGAACCCCAACCCGGCCAAGCCCACGCCACCGAGCATTGCGCGCTCCCCCCCCACCACGGCAGGCGCAACCAGCCACGCACCGCCCACCCGCACCGCCCACCCGCAGCGCCTCGCCTCCGCACGCCGCGAACCGGAACCGGCCCCCACCCGCATCGCCTAGGCTCTTGGCCATGTCTCGAATCGACGGCCGCACCCCCGAACAGCTCCGCCCCGTCACCATCGAACGCGGATGGAGCAAGCACGCCGAGGGCTCCGTCCTCGTCTCCTTCGGCGACACCAAAGTCTTCTGCACCGCCTCCTTCAGCGAAGGCGTCCCCCGCTGGCGCAAAGGCAGCGGCGAAGGCTGGGTCACCGCCGAATACTCGATGCTGCCCCGCTCCACCAACACCCGCGGCGACCGCGAATCCGTCCGCGGCAAGATCGGCGGCCGCACCCACGAGATCTCCCGCCTCATCGGCCGCTCCCTGCGCGCAGTCATCGACTACAAGGCCCTCGGCGAAAACACCATCGTCCTGGACTGCGACGTCCTCCAGGCCGACGGCGGCACCCGCACCGCCGCCATCACCGGTGCCTACGTCGCCCTCGCCGACGCCATCACCTGGGCCCAGCGCAAGAAACTCATCAAGCACGGCCGCCAGCCCCTCACCGACACCGTCTCCGCCGTCTCCGTCGGCATCGTCGACGGCACCCCCCTCCTCGACCTCTGCTACGAGGAAGACGTACGCGCCGAGACCGACATGAACGTCGTCTGCACCGGCGACGGCCGCTTCGTCGAAGTCCAGGGCACCGCCGAAGCCGAACCCTTCGACCGCAAAGAACTGAACGCCCTGCTCGACCTCGCCACCGGCGGCTGCACCGACCTCGCAGCCCTCCAACTGCGCGCCCTGGCCGCGCTGTCCGACGCCGCCACCGACGGGCCCGCACCGGCCTGACCAGCCGGGATCGCCCAGCCACCGGGGCCCCGGCCCGCCGCGCCCCGGCCCGCCGCGCCCCGGTCCGCTGGGCCCCCGGGTCTGCCAAGCCCCCGGAAGCCCCAGAGCCGCTATGCCGTCGGCAACGTCCGTTCGGCCATCACGAGCGGCGACAACACCCCCGACATCAGCGGCGTCACCAACACGGCCAAGGAAGTCGGCAAGGTCTGCACACGCCCTGAACCACCCGCCCCACCCGCCCCACCCGCCACCGATACTGGTGGACATGACCCGCCTGATCCTCGCCACCCGCAACGCCGGCAAAATCACCGAACTCCACGCCATCCTGGCCGCCGCAGGCCTGCCCCACGAACTCGTGGGCGCCGACGCCTACCCCGAGATTCCCGACGTCAAGGAAACCGGCGTCACCTTCGCCGAGAACGCCCTCCTCAAGGCCCACGCCCTCGCCCAGGCCACCGGCCTCCCCGCCGTCGCCGACGACTCCGGCCTCTGCGTCGACGTCCTCAACGGCGCCCCCGGCATCTTCTCCGCCCGCTGGTCCGGCACCCACGGCGACGACCGGGCCAACCTGGACCTCCTCCTGGCCCAGCTCTCCGACATCGCCGACGAACACCGCGCCGCGCACTTCGCGTGCGCCGCCGCCCTCGCCCTGCCCGACGGAACGGAACGCGTCGTGGAGGGCCGCCTCCTCGGCACCCTGCGCCACGCCCCCGCAGGCACGGGCGGCTTCGGCTACGACCCGATCCTCCAGCCGCACGGCGAAACCCGCACGTGCGCGGAGCTGACGGCCGACGAGAAGAACGCGATCAGCCATCGCGGGCAGGCGTTCCGCGCGCTGGTGCCGGTGCTGCGGGAGTTGTTGGAGTGATACGGAAACGGCGTGGTTTCCCCTGCAGCCAGGAGAAACCACGCCGTGCCGATTCGGTGCGCCCGGTCGGATTCGAACCGACAAACACGATTACCTAAAAATCGCCGCTCGCCCTTGGCGTACGGGCGCGCACGCCCTTCCACTGTACTGGGCGAAGTCCGCTGTCGGTGGCCGGGCGGGCAGGGTCGGTTACGGAGATCTGCGGCGGCCGCCTCGACACCAGGTCGTGGTCACTGCGTGGCAGTTGGGGCACAACAGCCGAAGGTTCCCGGCCCGGTCGTCGCTCCAGTCCCCGTTGATGTGGTCGACCTCCAACGTCATCGGCCTGCCCTGCCACCGTGGTCCGGTACCGCACTCGTCGCACCGCTCAGGGATGCCGATCTCGTGCAGGGCTCGGCGCAGATGGACGGTTTTCGTACGGCGTTCGCCATCGTGCTTCGTCAGCACATCCTCGGCGCTCCTCCTCCGGGCGGGGGACGACTTGCCTCGCTGGTGCGCTTGCCCGAGGAAATGTTCCGTCGAGATTTTGTCCTCGGCCATCCAGTTGCGTAAGGCCGTCCTCTGACTCGTACTGTCCGGTCTGCCGAGGCGACGGAGCAGATCGGCGAGCGAGACGGATGCGGTCACCGCGCGGCGCAGCTCCGCTGTAGGGGGGCGAGGGCCCGCCCCCCGGGGGCTGCGGCGCCGGAAGTGCGCGATGTCGATGCCGTAGTGCGCGAAGCGCTTGAACAGATAGCGGCGCAGAGGCCCGTCGGGCGAGACGCCGAAGAAGACGATGGCCTCGTCGATGTCCTCACAGGCCTGGGCCGCCTCGACGAGCCGTTCACGCGTGTAGCGCGGCGTTGAGTTCACCTCGCACCCGCGTTCCCGGCCTTACCTCGGCCGCGATAACTGTCCGTTGTGGAATGGCAGTTGGGGCAGAGGAACCGCAGGTTCTCGATGCGGTTGTTCCGCCAGTCACCGTCGATGTGATCCACTTCGAGGGGGAGCGGCCGTCCCCGCCAAGTCGGTTCGGTGCCGCACATCGCGCAACGTTCGGTGAGGCCCAGGGACGCCATGGCGCGCTTGAGCCGATCGCTCGGAATCCGCCGCGCTGTGCCCGGTTCCTGTTGGACGAGCAGCGCTTCGGGCAGCCGCTGCCGGGTCTCCCCGGCGCGCGAGGGAGGTCTGAAGTGTGAGGTGTCGATGCTGTATGCCTTGATGCGCCGGGTGATGTGCGTGTGATGGCCGCCCACGACTTCGAGGCTCAGCCGGCGCAGCACCTCGCACATGTTCGTCGAAACCGCGACCACCGGCTCAAGAACCTCCCGAGTCCAGCGGGACCCCTCGCGTTCGAAGTGCGCGGTGTCTATGCCCAGCTTTCGCATGCGCTCGCGTATGTACCGCCGTGATCCACCCTTCGGGTCGACTCCCAGCTTGGCCAGTGCCTCCGACAGGGTGCGGGAGGAGCCGGCCGCTTCGGCCAGCCTCTCCCGGGTGTACGGGCTGGTGCCCATGGTCCCTCCGTCCCGGCCACGCGTTCGCGACCTCGTACGGAGTAACGAACCGGATAGCGGACGGTCACCACCGGAATGCGGAACGGCCCGCGCCGCTAGACGCCGAGGTCCTTGATGATTTTGGCTACGTGGCCCGTCGCCTTCACGTTGTACAGCGCGCGCTCCACCTTGCCCTCCTCGTCCACGACCACCGTCGAGCGGATGACCCCGGTCACCGTCTTGCCGTACAGCTTCTTCTCGCCGTACGCCCCGTACGCCTCCAGGACCTCCTTCGAGGGGTCGCCGACCAGCGTGACCTTCAGGGACTCCTTCTCGCGGAACTTCGCCAGCTTCTCCGGCTTGTCGGGGGAGACGCCGATGACGTCGTACCCGGCGCCCGCCAGCAGCTCCAGGTTGTCCGTGAAGTCGCACGCCTGCTTGGTGCAGCCGGGCGTCAGGGCGGCGGGGTAGAAGTACACGATGACCTTGCGGCCCTTGTGGGCGGCGAGCGAGACCTCGTTGCCGTCGGCGTCGGGCAGGGTGAAGGCGGGTGCGGTGTCGCCGGGCTGAAGTCGCTCGCTCATGGGGGTTTCCTCCGGAAAGGCCGCGGGTGGGGCGTACACCGACAGAGCCTAATGGGGGCCTGTGACAGTGCATCGGCGGCGGAGCTGACAGACTGTGGATGACGGATCACCACCCCACCCATACGACCACCGGAGGCGGCGCAGTGTCGGAAGCCAGGACCCCTGCGCAGATCGAGGCGGACATCAGGAGCCGGCGGGACCAGCTCGCGGTGACCCTCGACGAGATCGGGGTGCGGCTGCACCCGTCCACGATCGTCGGCGATGCCAAGGCGAGGCTCGCCTCGACCGTGGACCACACCGTGGGACGGGCGTACGTCGCGGTGAACCGTACGGTGAGCGACGTGAAGGCGAAGTTCGTGTCCGAGGACGGGGCGCCGCGCGTGGAGCGGATTGTTCCGGTCGCGCTCGTCGCGGTGGGCCTGGTGGGGCTGCTCGCCCTGTCGGCGAAGAAGCGGCGTGGCTGACCCTTCGGCGTACGTGTGGCATCCGGGCGGGTAGGTTCGACCTCGTGAGCGAGAACACCCACGACAAGCTGCCCATCCGGATGTTGCACGACCGTGTGCTGGTCCGGTCCGACACACCTGAGGGGGAACGGCGTTCGGGCGGCGGCATCCTCATTCCGGCGACCGCCGCCGTCGGCAAGCGGCTCGCCTGGGCCGAGGTGGTCGCGGTCGGCCAGAACGTGCGCACGGTGGAGCCGGGGGACCGGGTCCTGTACGACCCCGAGGACCGGGCCGAGGTGGAGGTGCGGGGCGTGGGGTATGTGCTGATGCGTGAGCGCGATCTGCATGCCGTGGCGTCCGAGCGGGTGTCGGTGGATGCCACCGGGCTGTATTTGTAGCGTCTGATCTGGGGCGGTAACGCCCGGGGCGACGTGTGCGCAGGGGCCGGTGACTGTCGTCACCGGCCCTTACGCATGCCCTTACCTATGCCCTTGCGCATGCCCTTTTGTTACGGTGGTGGGACCCCGACGAGACGCGTCGTACCGGGTCAGGACAAGACGACGCACCCCGTATGTGTGCGCGTCTTTCGGAGGTGCCGTCATGGCATGGGTCCTGCTTGTTGTGGCCGGTCTGCTTGAGGTGGGCTGGTCGATCGGGATGAAGTACACCGACGGTTTCACCCGTCTGGTCCCCAGTGTGTTCACGTGTGCCGGGATCGTCGCGTCGATGGTGTTGCTGTCGCAGGCGGCGAAGACGTTGCCGATCGGTACCGCGTACGGCGTGTGGGTGGGGATCGGCGCGGCCGGTGCGGCGGTGCTGGGCATGGTGGTGCTGGGTGAGCCGGTCACGGCCGCCCGGATCTTCTTCGTCTGTCTGTTGCTCGTGGCGGTGGTCGGTCTGAAGGCGACGAGCGGTCATTGAGGTTGGCGTCCGTCGACGGGGGGCGTTGCCGGGTGGCTGTCGCGGGGGCCGCGGCGGCCGCGCGGGTCGCGGGGGGGCCGTTGCTGAGCGGCTGTCGGCTGTCGCGCGGGTCGCCGGGGCGGGGAACAGCCTCGGTCGAAAGGGGCATTACTTTCGGTTTCGGGGTAGACGAGACGTCATGCACGGACAACATGCGCGTCCTACGAGCACTCTGTTCGGCTCCGTCTCCAAGGAAGGGACACCAGCGCCCGGCGGCCCCCGGCACTCCCGTTCGCGGCCCAGTGGCCATCTGCGGCGCCGCCTTCTGGCCTACCGGCAGGTCGAGTTCGTATCGCCCCGCCTGCCGGGGGATCAGGGCACCGACGAGGACAGTCTGCTCCTCGTGCACACCCGCAAGGTCGTCGGTCAGGTCCGCCACCGGATCTGCGGGCGGTGTGCCGAAGGTGTCATCACGGGGGTGGAGATCGAGGAGCGGTTCCTCGACGCGGGCCTGGATACGCGGGCGTTGTCCCATCTGCGTGCCCGCCACCCGGGCGTGGTGTGGCGCAGTGCTTTCGAGGACGCGCCGGGGCGGCGTGATGCGCTGCGTCGGATGCGCATTCCGGCGGCGACGGGTGCCGAACAGCTCTGTTCGCATCTGCGGTAGTCGTCGGGTCTCCGCTCGCGCCGGGGTCACGGGCGGGTGGGGCTCCATGGGGTGCGTGGGGCGTGCGGCGGTTCGGCGACGCCTGCTGTGGTGCCGCCCAGGCCTTCGGTCGTCCCGCCGTCGGTGGCGCCGCCGTTGTCGGTGCCTGCGTTGGTGGCCCCGCCGTTGGTGGCGCCGCCTTGGGTCTGCCCCTGGTTCTGCCCTTGGTTCTGTCCCTGGTTCTGGCCTTGTGTCTGGCCTTGGTTCGCGCCCGCGTTGACGGCGCCTTCGTTGTCGGCGCCGCCCTGTGCCCCTTGGTTCTGGCCCTGGTTCTGTCCTTGGGTCTGGCCCTGCGTCCGGCCTTGGTTCTGTCCTTGGGTCTGGCCCTGCGTCCGGCCTTGGTTCTGTCCTTGGGTCTGTCCTTGGGTCTGGCCCTGGTTGCGGCCGCCCGTCCTGCCCTGGTTCTGCCCTTGGTCCTGGCCCTGTGTCTGCCCTTGGTCCTGGCCTTGGTTGCGGCCGGGCGTCCCTGACTGGAACGGGTTCGGGGTGGGCGGTTCGACGGGTGCGTTGGCGCCGTCCTGGAGTTCCAGGTCGAAGTCCTTGACGTCGCTGCCCTGGAGGGCGTCCTTGGTGTACTGCGCCCAGATCTGCGCGGGGGGCCCGCCGCCGTTCACCCGGGGCAGGCCGAGCGCGCCGTACAGCGGTTGCTGGGCCGCCGTGTCGGGGTCGGCGCCCATGACGGCGACGACGGTGGCCAGGTCGGGGGTGTAGCCCGCGAACCAGGCGGCCTTGTCCTGTTCGGCGGTGCCGGTCTTGCCGGCAGCGGGGCGTCCGGAGGCCTGTGCGGCCGTGCCCGTGCCGCCGTCGACGACGCTTTGCAGCATCGACGTCGTGGTGTCGGCGGCCTCGCGGCTGACGGCCTGCTCGGTGTCCTGGGAGGGCAGGTCGGTCTGCTCGCCGTCCTTGGTGACCGATTCGACCATCGTGTAGGTGCCGTGTCGGCCGTGGCCGGCGAGCGTCGCGTACGCCTGTGTCATGTCGAGCACGCTCGCTGTAGAGGGGCCGAGCGCGATCGAGGGGGAGGCGACCAGGTCGGGGGTGTCGGCCGGGATGCCCAGGTCGATGGCGGTCTGCTTGACCTTGGCCGGGCCCACGTCGACGGCCATCTGCGCGTACACGGCGTTGACGGACTTGTCGGTGGCGGTGCGCACGGTGATCATGCCGTAGGTGGCGTCGTCCTCGTTGGAGGGGTTGTACAGGCCGCCCTTCCAGCCTTGTACGGGACGTTTGTTGGTGCCGTCGTAGACGGTGTTCGGGGTGATGACGCGTCCGTCCTGGGTGGTGGAGCCGTTGGCCACGGCGGAGGTGAAGACGAACGGCTTGAAGGTGGAGCCCACTTGGAAGTCGCGCCGGGTGGCGTTGTTGACGTACTGCTTGGTGTAGTCGATGCCGCCGTACATCGCGACGACCTTGCCGGTCGCGGGGTCGATGGAGGCGCCGCCGACGCGCACGTTGCGATCGGCTTTGCGGACGCTGGTGAGTTGGGAGTTGACCTTGTCGTCGACGGCTTTGACGAAGGCGTCCTGCTTGTCCTTGTGGATGGTGGTGGTGATGCGGTAGCCGCCGGTGGCGAGGGTGTTCTCGTCGATGATCTTGTTGGTGGTGAGATAGTCCTTGACCGCCTCGACGAGGTAGCCGCGCTGGCCGGCGAGTCCGGCCCGTGGCTTGACCTTTCCGGGTACGGGGAAGGTGGTCGCGGCCCGTTCGGATGCGCTGAGCCACTTCTTCTTGACCATGCCGTCGAGCACGTAGTTCCAGCGGGCGAGCGCCCTCGGTTTGTTCTCGGGGTGGGAGATGACGTCGTAGGCGCTGGGGGAGTTGAGCAGCGAGGCGAGGTAGGCGCCCTCGGCGGTGGTGAGCTGTTCGACGTTCTTGCTGTAGTACGCCTGTGACGCGGCCTGGATGCCGTAGGCGTTGCGGCCGAAGTAGCTGGTGTTCAGGTAGCCGGTGAGGATGTCCTCCTTGGTCTCCTCGCGGTTGAGTTTGATCGCGATGAAGAACTCCTTGACCTTGCGGGTGACCGTCTGTTCCTGGCCCAGGTAGTAGTTCTTGACGTACTGCTGGGTGATGGTGGAGCCGCCCTGGGTGCCCTTGCCGGTGAGGGTGTTCCAGGCGGCGCGGACCATGGCCTTGGGGTCGACGGCGCGCTCGGAGTAGAAGTCCCGGTCCTCGGCCGCCAGGACGGTGTGCTGCACGGTGAGGGGGATCTGCGAGAGCTGTACGTTCTCGCGGTTGATCTCGCCGTCCGAGGCGAGCTGGGTGCCGTCGGCGTACAGGAAGACGTTGGACTGGGCGGTGGCCACGGCGTTGGCGGGCGGGATCGACACGAGGGTGTAGCCGGCGATGAAGGCGCCGATGAGCAGCAGGGCGCAGACCAGGAAGAGGCCGAGCAGCAGGCGCCAGCGGGGTACGAAGCGGCGCCATCCGGTGCGCTTGGGCCGGCCGGTGGTGCCGCTCGGGGGCGGGGCCGCGTCGTCGTGCCCGTGGTGGCCGCCCGCCGGGGCGCCGGGGGGCTCCGGCCCGGGGCCGACGGTATCGGGGTCCCGGGGTGCCCAGGTGCGCGGCGGCTGGGGTCCGGGGTGCGGTGGCTCCGGCTGCTCGTCGTCGCTCATGTCTCTCCGGCCGATGCGTCTGGATCGTGTGCGGTGGAATGCGGGTGCGGGTGCGGGTGCGGTGGGGTGCGGGTCCGGCTGCGGCGGGGTGCGGTGCGGTGCGGTTGCGATGTGGTGCGGCTCGTACTCTGACCTTTTTCGTCCAGATTCACACGATTTACGCGATGTGCACGAGTCGGGGGATTCGACCGCATGGCGAAGGGCGCATGGATCACCCTGATGGCCCGTATCACCCGGATTGTGCCGTGCCGGCATCGTGCCTGCGGGGCCGCGGAAATTCCGTCGCGAACGGACGCGGCGCTGGGCTAGGCTCCTGCGCTTTGGTGTCGACGGAGGCGAGGGGGCGGTCGTGCGGCTGTACGGGGTCGTGGCCGCGGGCGGCTTCCGGCGCTACACGACGTACCGGGTCGCCACGGCGGCAGGGGTGTTCACCAACACTGTTTTCGGCGTCATCGTGGCCTACACCTATATGGCCCTGTGGGAGCAGCGCCCCCACCTCGGCGGGTACGACCAGTCGCAGGCGCTCACCTATGTGTGGGTCAGCCAGGCCCTGCTGATGACGGTCAACCTGTTCGGCGGCGGCTTCGCGGACGAGCTGGTGGAACGCATCCGTACGGGTGACATCGCGATCGACCTCTACCGTCCGGCCGACCTCCAACTGTGGTGGCTGGCGGCCGATCTGGGCCGGGCGCTGTTCCACTTTCTGGGGCGCGGGGCGATTCCCCTGGCCTTCGGCGCGCTGGTCTTCGACCTCTCACTGCCCACGGACCCGGGCACCTGGCTCGCCTTCCTCCTCGCGGTCCTGTTCGGCGTGGTGGTGAGCTTCGCGCTCCGATTCCTGGTGGCGCTCACGGCGTTCTGGCTGCTCGACGGAGCGGGCGTGGCCTCGCTGGTCTCCATCGCGGGACTGTTCTTCTCCGGCATGCTGCTGCCGCTCAACGCCTTCCCCGGGCTGCTCGGCGAGGTGGCGAGGGCGCTTCCCTGGTCCTCGCTGCTTCAGATCCCGGCGGACATCCTGATGGGCCGCCACCGCGGCTGGGGGCTGCTGGGCGCGTACGGCTTCCAGCTCGGCTGGGCGGCGGTGTTGCTGGGCGCCGGCCGGCTGCTTCAGTCCGTGGCGGTACGAAGGGTGGTGGTGCAGGGTGGCTGACGCGCACGACGTGGCCGGCCCGGTGGTGGAGGGGCGGCGGCCCGCGCCGGGTGCGTGGGCTGCGTACCGCATGATCGCCGGGATGTGGATCCGCTCCTCGCTGGCCTACCGGGCGTCCTTCTTGATGATGCTGACCGGGAACTTCCTGGCGACCGGTTTCGACTTCGTCGTGATCGCCCTGATGTTCTCGCAGGTCCGCTCGCTCGGGGGTTACTCGTTCGCCGAAGTGGCGTTCCTGTACGGGACGTCGACGACGGCGTTCGGGCTGGCCAATGTCGTCGTCGGCTCGATCGACAAGCTCGGGGCGCGCATCCGGGACGGCACGCTCGACACGCTGCTCGTGCGCCCGGTGCCGGTGCTCGCGCAGGTCGCCGCCGACCACTTCGGGCTCCAGCGTCTGGGCCGGCTGCTCCAGGGTGTCCTGGTCCTGGCCCTTTCGCTCGCGTCCCTGCACGTGCACTGGACGGTACTGAAGGTGCTCGTGCTGCCGATGATGCTGCTCAGCGGCACGGCGATCTTCTGCGCGGTGTTCGTGGCGGGTGCGGCGTTCCAGTTCTGGGCGCAGGACGCGGCGGAGGTGCAGAGCGCGTTCACCTACGGCGGCCAGACCCTGCTTCAGTACCCGCCGACGGTGTTCGCCAAGGACATGGTGCGGGGCGTCACCTTCGTCCTGCCGCTCGCCTTCGTGAACTGGCTGCCCGGCCTGTACGTCCTGGGCCGCCCGTATCCGCTGGACCTGCCGGGCCGGCTGGCCTTCGCGCCGCCGTTGGCCGCGACCGGCTGCCTCGTGGCGGCCGGCCTGGCGTGGCGGGTGGGCGTGCGGGCGTATCGCAGCACGGGGAGCTGAGCGATGGAGCCGTGCCGAACCCCGCCCGGCCCCGGCCCCCAGGACCCGCCCCGCCCCCCTCCCCTCGCCTCCCCTCCTCTCGCCTCACACTTCTCACCGCACCTCAAAGGGGGTTGACCCGTGGACCTCATCGAACTCGACGACGTGGAGAAGGTCTTCGACGTACGGCGTAAGACCGGCCGGTTCCGCCGCGAGAAGCGGCAGGTCAGGGCGGTCGACGGGATCAGCTTCCGGGTGCCGCGCGGGGAGATGGTGGGCTATATCGGCCCGAACGGCGCCGGAAAGTCCACCACCATCAAAATGCTGACGGGCATCCTGACCCCGAGCGCGGGAAGGCTGCGCGTGGCAGGCCTCGACCCGTCCCGCGAACGCACCGCGCTGGCACAGCGGATCGGCGTGGTGTTCGGCCAACGGACGACGCTCTGGTGGGACCTGCCGCTGTACGACTCCTACCGGCTCGCCCACCGGATGTACCGGATCCCGGACCGCCGCTTCCGCGAGAATTTGGACCGTTGCGTAGAACTCCTCGATCTGGCAAGCCTGTTGGACGTTCCCGTGCGGCAGTTGTCCCTCGGCCAGCGGATGCGCGGCGACATCGCGGCGGCACTCCTGCACGATCCGGACGTGCTGTACCTGGACGAGCCGACGATCGGCCTCGACGTCATCAGCAAGGCGAAGGTCCGGCAGTTCCTGCGCGATCTGAACGCCGAACGCGCCACGACGATCCTGCTGACGACGCACGACCTGACCGACATCGAGCAGCTGTGCAGCCGGGTGATGGTCATCGACCACGGGCGTCTGATGTACGACGGGGCGCTCGCGGGACTGCACGAGGCGGGCGAGAGCGAGCGGACCCTGGTGATCGACCTGGAGCGCGAACACCCGCCGGTGCGGGTGGAAGGCGCGCGGGTGGTGAAGGTGGAGGGCCCGCGTCAGTGGCTGTCCTTCCCCGCGTCGGCGTCGGCGGCGCCGCTGGTGGCGCGCATCGCGCAGGCGTATCCGCTGGTGGACCTGTCGATCCGTGAACCGGACATCGAGGCGGTGATCGCGCGCATGCTGTCGACGAAGGGGGCGAGTGTTCGAACGTGAGGGACCTGGGCCGGTGGCTTCACTAGGCTTCGCCCATGACGAGTGAAGCAGCGGGTGGACTGCCGGAGATGCGGGCTTCGGACGCGGAACGCGAGCGCGTCGCGGAACGGCTGCGGGAGGCGGTGGCTGAGGGGCGGCTCGACATGGAGGAGTTCGAGCAGCGCCTGGAGGTGGCGTACACGGCGCGTACGCATGGGGAGTTGGAGCCGCTGGTCCGCGACCTGCCCGCGCCGGGTGCCCCCGGCCCCGCCGTCGCGATGCCGCGCGCCACGCAGGAGGACGCCGAGGTCCACTGGCCGTCGCGGATCGGGCACGCGCCCACCTCCAAAGGAGGCTTCGCCTTCTGGGGCGGCTTCGCCCGCAAGGGCAACTGGACGGTGGCGAAGAAGTTCACGGCGTTCACGATGTGGGGCGGCGGCGACATCGACCTGCGGGAGGCCCGCTTCGAGGACCGCGAGACGGTCCTGCGCCTCTTCACGATCATGGCCGGCATCGGCGTGACCGTACCGCCGGAACTGAACGTTCAGGTCAAGGGCTTCGGCCTCATGGGCGGGGTGGGCGGCAGCAAGGCCAACGGCGAGGGCACGCCGGGCTCCCCGAGGGTGACGATCGTGGCGTTCGCCCTGATGGGCGGAATCGGAGTGGACCGCAAACTGAGGAAGGCGCACAAGGAGCGGCTGCGGTTGGAGAAGCGGGGGGAGGAGGGGCGCGGGGGCGGCGGCGGTCGGAAGGAACTGCGCTGAGTGGCGGCGGCGTCGGTGTCGACGCCGGTTCGGTGGGTGGGGCTGGGGTGTTGGGGACAGTCAGCCAGCCAGCCAGCCAGCCAGCCAGCCTGCTTGGCGCTGGCCCGCCGGCGGCATTGGTTCGGCGCGGTTTGCCCGGCGCGTGGGCTCGGCGCGTTGGCCCGGCGCGTTGGGTGGGCCGCTCGTGGCGGGTGGTAGGGGCTGGGGTGAGCCCGCTGACGTCGGCTCGGCGTGTTGGGCCGCCGCGTTGGGGGCGGCCCGCTCGTGGCGGTCGGAGGGAACTGGGCTGTGCCCACCGGCGCCGGCTCGCCATGTCGGCCCGCCGCGCCGACCCACCGCGTTGAAGACGGCCTGCTGACGCGTACCCCCGGAGGGTTTCGGGAAGGGGCGGGGCGGGGAGGACGCCCGCCGCAGGCGCGGCCCCCCGGGGCCCCCGGCACGCAGAAGAGGACCGGCGGACCGGCGGACCGGCGGACCGGCAGACCAGCGGACCGGCAGACCAGCGGATCGGCGGACAGGCGGACAGGCGGACAGGCGGACAGGCGAACCCGAACGAGTGGACGCTCGAACGTACGGGAACTGAACACGCACCCCGTCAGTACTTCATGTAGAGCACGCCGGGCGGGCCGCCCAGGAGAAGGCCGTCGGCGGTGGGCAAGAACGGTGGAGCGTATGGAACGTAGGGGAACGGGGCCCGGCCCCGAGACGCCGGTGAGGGCCGGCGAGGCGGGCGGGGCCGGCGCGGCGGCCGGGACGGGCACGCCCGCGCCCCGAGCCTCCCCGTTCGCGTACACGGCGGCGGACGAGGAGAAACGCCGGGGCGTGCGCCGGATGAAGGCCACGGCCACGGGCCTGCTGCTCCTGGTCGCGGTGGTCTTCGGCCTTGCCACGTGGGCGGACCGTTCGGGCGCCGGCGCCTGGGCGGGTTATGTCGCGGCGGCGGCCGAGGCGGGCATGGTGGGCGCGCTGGCCGACTGGTTCGCGGTGACGGCTCTGTTCCGCCGCCCCCTTGGCCTGCCGATCCCGCACACGGCGATCATCCAGAACAAGAAGGACCAGTTCGGCGCGTCGCTGGGTACGTTCGTCGGTGAGAACTTCCTGTCGGCGGCGGTGGTACGCACCCGCCTCCAGGCCCTCGGCATCGGCCGCCGTCTCGGCACCTGGCTTGCGGAGCCCGAGCATGCGGACCGGGTCACATCGGAGCTGGCCACGGCGCTGCGCGGGGCGTTGACGGTGCTCAGGGACGCTGATGTGCAGGCGGTGGTGGGTGAGGCCATCACACGCCGGGCGGACGCGGCGGAGATCGGGCCGGGCCTGGGCAAGGCGCTGGAGCGGATCGTCGCCGACGGCAGCCACCGCAGGGCGGTGGACCTGGTGTGTGTGCGGGCCCACGACTGGCTCGTGCTGCATGGGGACTCGGTGATGGACGCGGTGCAGGGCGGCGCCCCCGGCTGGACCCCGCGTTTCGTGGACCGCAAGGTGGGCGAGCGCGTCTACAAGGAGCTGCTGCGCTTCGTGACGGAGATGCGCGACATGCCGGCGCATCCGGCGCGCGGCGCCCTGGACCGCTTCCTGGCGGATTTCGCGGCCGACCTCCAGTCGGACACGGAGACCAGGACGAGGGTGGAGCGGTTCAAGTCGGAGATCCTGGCGCGTGCCGAGGTCCAGGACGTGATCGCCTCGGCGTGGTCCTCCGTACGCTCGATGATCATCGCGGCGGCGGAGGACGACCACAGCGAACTGCGCCTGCGCGCCCGGGCGTCGCTGCTGTCCCTCGGCACCCGTCTGACGACGGACCCCCGCCTCCAGTCCAAGGTGGACGGCTGGTTGGAGGACGCGGCGGCATACGTGGTGTCGACGTACCGCGCCGAGATCACGTCGCTGATCACGGACACGGTGGCGTCGTGGGACGCGAACGACACATCGCGCAAGATCGAGGCGAACATTGGCCGTGACCTGCAGTTCATCCGCATCAATGGCACGGTGGTGGGCGCGTTGGCGGGCCTGCTGATCTATACGGTGTCGCATGCGCTGGGCGGCTGAGCGGATTTCCTGCGTGCGGGGTGCGATGCCGCCCCCGGGAATGCCGGCCGGCCCGCCCGCGCCCAGCGCCCCGCTCCCATCCCGCTCGACCGCCTCGCCCCCGCCCCACCCCGCCGGGCGCATGACCGACCTGCCTGTCCAGCCGTACGGCCATGCGCCCGACCACTGGGGGGAGTTGCCCTTGGGTACGGACGCGGGGCAGGCTCTGTTCAACGGCCCGGGAAATCTCCCGGGGGGAGTTCCGTCATCCAGTGCGGTGCTACTCGGCGGAGTTGCGGGTGACGGCCCAGGAGGCCGCGGCGACGACCCCGGCCACACCGAACACGGAGGGCCAGGCGCCGACCTTCTTGGCCAGCGGATGCGACCCGGCGAACGCGGCCACGTACGCCCCGGTCAGCCCGACGGCCGCCTTGGTCCCGGCCGCCTGCTGCCACTGCCGGGCCGCCAAAACCCCGGCCGCGGCAAGCGCCACCCCACCGAGCGGCCGCTTCTTGGTCCACCGGGCAACCCCGTACCCCCCAATGAGCCCGCCGGCCGCGATCACAGTTGCGGGAACCTTCGCCATGTTCTGCCTCCTGAGGTGGGGTTTCCTTGAGGCTAGCGCGGGGATCTGTGACGCCTCGAAGCGCCCTGGGTGGTGGCAGGGCGCTTTCCTTGCAGGACTGCGTCTGGGCGTTGAGCATTGCGCACGGCTGTCCGCGCAGGTGCAGGCCGCTTTCACTACGTGACGCTTGAGGTGCCGACGCGTTATGGAACCCGCTGGCGGGGATCCGATACGTCCATGAGCGGAGTCGGATGACGAAGCGGAGGGCTAGGGAATGCTCTTTTTGTACTCGTTGCCTTCGGGCCAAATGACCTGTGCGGCGACCTCTGCTGCGTGACAAAGTTTGAGGAGATCGGGGCGAGGTTTGGACGGGAGGAGCAACGCGATATCGGGACGCGGTGTCAAGAGGCGGCGATAGTCGAAGAGTTGCCCTATGGCCATGCGTATCGCTTCCCGTGTTGCGTTCGCTTTCGCTTCAATGAGAAGTTTGTCGGTGGCGTCGTAGAGGTCAGTGTAAAGTGGCTTCACCTCACCCGCGGGCACGATTTTCTGTCGAGTGACCGTATGGCCTTGAGATTCCAGGTACTCGCGATACTTTTTCACAAGCATAGCCTCGCGACGGTCGGCCCTGCGCGGTTCGCCGCTGGGATTCACGATCATCTGCTCGACGTTGTGTTGTTCGACCTCCACGTCCTGGACCACCGTTGAAGGCGCAGGGCTGGGGCTGGCTACGAGGCCATCGGCCGGTGGGGCTTTCTTCGCGGGACGTAGCTTAAACATGATGACGGTGCGGATTTCGCCGTCCGCGTCTGGTGCGTCCGTAGTGAACCAGGGCTCCTTCTCGTCCAGTTCGAACTGCCCGAGATTGGCCACGACTCCCTTCGACGTGGACTTGAAAAGTTGGAGCGAACGTTTCTGCTGGGCATGCTCGGCAATGTCTAGGTTGCCGCCGACCATCTCCTGGTCGCCGTACCGGCCCTCGCCGCAGTAGTGGTAGCAGCCATCTTTGCCCCACCCGTCGTAGTAACCGTGTTGTCGCCCCTGCTGCGGGTTGGAGAACAGGAAGAGATACGGCTGGCCTTTGGGGCGACTGATTCCCTTTTGTCTGTTACCGCCGTACTGGTCGTGGATGGCTTGGCGGGTGATTTTCATGCCAACGGCAGCCATGTTCACTGTGTGTCTCCCCCTGGGGCGTGACTTTTGCGAGTTGAATGATGTGGGCGTGGGGTTAGCTTCCGTAGCGATTCGCCCGGGCCGGCGCCGGCCGGGGCTATCCCGCGGCGATCACGGCGTACGTCAACACCTCGGCCGGTAGCTCGTGCGTGAGCTCCCATGTGATGGCCATCGGCTTGCTGCCCTCGTGTTCGACGTACCTAACCGGGCCGAGCAGCATCCATGGTTGGGCGCCGCCGATGTCCGTGTTCTTGTAACGCCGGAGGAAAAGCAGGACATGGCTACCTTCGGCTACGTGGTTTTGGTAGCGCTTGCCAGTGGGCGATGTATCCGAGGTTTGGTTCTGTGACTCCCAGTGGAAGAGTTTCCCGCTGAGGGCGTAGTCGTGGTACCGCGTTTGCGGGGAGAAATCCTTTTCATCTTTTTCGCGAGTAATGAGAAGAGCGTCGGTCTTCGTGGACTCGCACCACCTCACGCCTTCACGGAAATGGCCCGGCATGGATCCGCCGATGTCGGACTGGCCTAGGGCCGGCAGGATTTCCTCGCGGGTATATGACGCATGCACGGTGAGCGGTAGACCAGCCTGGTCCCCGGTGAGTGGCACAGGGACGTGCTCGGTGCGGGCGAGGTTGTAGGCCAGGACCTGCTTGAGTTCGTCACGCAGGGCGGTCTGATTCGCCAAGGAGGCAAAGGCAGCGTCGTAACTCGTGAAAGTGCTTCCGAGCGGCCACAGGGAGAAGAAAAGCATCCGGGCATAGCCCTGCTCCTGCTCGCTCAGGTCGACATAGGCGGGGGGCGTGTCAGACAGCAACCGAGTGTAGGAAGCGACCCGCTGAGGATCGTCGACGTGCAGGAAGGAAGGGACCCGCTTGAGCAGCGTCGCCTCGCCCTCGGGCGGGGGAAACGTTAGAAGGTTGGCGCGGCGAAGCAAGACGGTCCACGAGTTCCCGCCACGGTAGATTTCCTTGAGTTCACGGTTACTCTCGTCCAGATACGTATCCAAGCGACGCTCGCCATATGCAGCAACTTCGCGAGCCAGCGCCGTGACATTGACCCCAAGTTGAGCCCTGATGTTGTCGATGATGACCCGTTTTGCCTTAGGTTCCAAAATGATCTGGCAGCCTGAAGGAAGCTGAGGGAAATCATGCGCAATATGGTTCAGGAGCCGCTTCCTGCTCAGGTTGGTGAGGGCCCGGAATTGGTTTTCGAAGCGGAACTCTTTGCGATGTTGACCGATGAAGTCCAGTACGGTCAGGACGGCCTTGCCTTCGCTCCGCCGCAAGCCGCGCCCCAACTGCTGGAGGAAGACGGTCGCGCTGGCCGTGGGGCGCAGGAGCAGGAGCGTGTCGACGTCGGGGACATCCAGCCCCTCGTTGAAGAGGTCGACCGAGAAGATCACCTGGAGAGCTCCAGATTTCAGGTCGGCTAGGGCCTGCTTGCGTTCGAGCCCCGGAGTCTCACCCGATAGCGCGGTGGCACGCAAGCCGGCACGGCGAAAGCGTTCCGCCATGAAGTGCGCATGAGCCACGGAGACACAGAACCCGAGGGCCCGCATGCTGGCAGGGTCAGGCACCTTGTCTTGAACTGCCTTGACGACCAACCGAGCTCGGGCATCGTTGCCCGTGAGGACATTGTTCAACGCCGCCGCGTCGTAGGCACCGCGCTTCCACTCGACCGTGCTCAGATCAGTGTTGTCGCTGATTCCGAAGTAGTGGAATGGACTGAGAAGGTCGTTCTCAAGGGCTTCCCACAGTCGCATCTCAGCTGCGATGCGACCGTCGAAGAACTCATCCTGAATATTCTTACCGTCCATGCGCTCTGGCGTCGCGGTCAGGCCGATGAGTTCTAGAGGTCGGAAGTGGTCAAGGATCTTCCGATACGTCGGCGAGACGCCATGATGAAACTCATCAATGACAATGATGTCAAAATGGTCGGGGGCGAACTGCTCAAGAGTGCGGGCGTTCAGCGACTGGACGCTTGCGAAAAGGTGCGTCTTGCGTACCGGCGTCTGGCCATCGAAAAGTAGCTCACCGAAATCGGCGTCCACAAGGACGTCTTGATAGGTGCGCAACGACTGTTGCAGGATTTCCTTGCGGTGGGCGACGAACAATAGTCGCGCGTCGCGCCCCAGGCTCTGGCGCAACTGCTTGTAGTCCAAGGCAGCCATCACCGTTTTACCCGTCCCAGTCGCCGCGACCAGGAGATTGCGGTGCCGGTCATGAACGGTTCGTTCGACTGCAAGCCGTTCCAACATGTCTCGCTGGTGCGGGTAAGGACGTACTTCCAGGCCGGAGAGTTGGAGCGATGGGCGCCCGGCACTGCTCAGGCGCCCAGAGGCTCGACTCAGAGCTTCATCGAGTCGTCCGCCATCACGGGCGGGGTCGTACGGCTCGAAGGACTGATCGTTCCAGTACGAGTCGAAGGTTGCCTCAAACTTCCTGAGGACATCGGGAGTGGCGATGGATGACAACCGGACGTTCCATTCCAAGCCGTCCAAGAGGGCTGCCTTGGAAAGGTTAGAGCTCCCGACATACGCCGTGTCGTATCCGCTGTTGCGGCGGAAGAGCCATGCTTTGGCGTGGAGCCGGGTGGAGCGAAGTTCGTAGCTCACGCGCACCTCGGCGTTGAACTCCTCGACCAGACGGTCGAGTGCTCGTCGCTCCGTTGCTCCTATATAGGTCGTAGTGATGACCCGAATCGGCACCCCTCGACCGTGGGCGGCCTTGAGGGGCTGCTCCAGCACCCTCAAACCATGCCACTTCACAAAGGCACACAACAGGTCAACGCGGTCAGCGGTGGCGAGCTCGGCACGAAGTTCGAAACCCAGGTTCGGGTCGTCAGGAGCGTTGGTGATCAGAGCCGTATCGGAGAGGGGGGTGGCCGGGCGGATCGCATAGACGCCCGGAGCCTCGGGCTCGGCCACAGCCAGCAACTGACGTGGGCCATCAGCTACCAGATCCACCCACTCGCGCGCCCCGTCCAGCGTGCTCACGGACTCAAGGATGTGATTGGCGGCATGGACGCGCTCTGTGGCTGGCAGTCGGTGCAGTACGTGCCGCACGGTGTTGGCAATGTGGCGTGCGAGGACGTGGGGAGTTGACTCGGAACCCACTTCTACATCAACGGTTCGCCAGCCTTCAGCATCGAGCGCCTTGAGCTGATCTGTCAGACGTAACGTAATGAGCTGCTCATAAAGCCCCGTTACGGGCTGCCCCGAGTCGTCGGTGTTGGTCACCCTGCGTCCCTCCCCTGAATGTCACCCCTAGTGAAGCAGGGGCCGCTGACAATTCAGGGGTTTGACCGAATCAAGCCACGCCGTGACAGTCCCCGTAAGCCACCCCCGAGCCGCACCAGCAGTCCGCGCCGCGGCCCGGGGGCCAGGAGGTCGCTCGGCCTCGGGCGGCCAGGGTGGTGGTGTATTGGGGGAGGAGGTCGGCGTTGGCGGGGGAGGAGGATTCTGAGGCGGCGAAGGCTTCGTAGGAGGGGACCGTCGCCGTCACGATGCCCAGGTTCGGGGTGCCGGCTGCCGCCAGTTCGCGCAGGGACGCCTCGATGTCGAGCAAGTGGGCGGCGTGGGTGGGGTATTCGGACTGGAGCTCCGGGTACGCGGTGAGGAGTTCGTCCAGTTCGGGCTCCGGCCAGTGCAGGACCGCCACCGGGAACGGGCGGGACAGAGCAAGCCGGTAGTTGCCCAACTCGGCGCGCAGGCGGGCCAGTTCGGCGCGGAGTTCGGCCGGGTCCTCCGAGCCGAGGGACCACAGGCGCTTCGGGTCGTGGAGTTCGTCCAGGGAGATCGGCGCGGTGTGCAGCTCGTCCGCCAGGGTGTCCCAGGTGTCGTGCGGCAGGGCCAGCAGACGGCGTACCCGGTGGCGGGTGGTCAGCAGGGACTGCGTGCTGTACGGGACGCCCGTGGGGTCGACGGTCGCCTCCGCGACGCCCAGCAGGGTCAGCGCGGTGGTCAGCGACGCATGGGCCAGGTCCAGTTCGTCATGGGCCTCCAGCGTCTCCGCGACGATCTCCCACGCCGCAGGGTCCAGCGGGGCCGCGGCCCGGATGCCGTCGATGATGGCGCGCGCCTCGGGCTCGTGGCCGTACTCCCACAGGTTCGCCGCCTTGAACGCCTTCACCAGGTGCGGGTGGTCCACCTTCGCGGACGAGGACAGCAGGCTGTCGTAGAGGGCGGTGGCCCTGGGGCGGTCGCCGGAGAGTTCCAGGTGGGCCGCGGCCCGCAGGAGCAGAGGTTCGTGGTCCTCCGGGTACTGCGCCGCGGTGCGCAGCAGACGCTCGGCTTCGGCAGTGTGATCGGCAGGCGTGTCGGGGCGCATGAGGGACACCGTACTGCCGTACGGGGGCTCGGCGGAGGGCGCTTCGGAGGCTGATGGGTCGAGTCCGTCACGTTCGGGGCCGGCACGTCGCGGGCCTGGTGAGTTGTGGGCCCGGCGCCTACCCTGCGCCCGTGCGCAGAGGGATACCGGTGGTGGTGCGGGGCGGGCGGCGCGGGCGCGGGCGGTGGGTCTGGGCGGCCCGCGGGCTGTGGGCCGGGGCCGAGCTCGCCGTGACGTGCGGGCTGGTCGTCCTGCTGCTCGTCGCGCACCAGCTGTGGTGGACCAACCGGGAGGCCCGTGCCGAGGCCGGCCGCACCGTCCACTCCCTGGGGGAAAAGTGGGGCGCCTCCGGGCAGGGCGCCGATCCGGCGCCCTCCCAAGCCGCGCCCGGCGAGCGGGATGCCGCCGTGGGGAGTGATCCCGCTCCTGGCGTCGCTTCCGGCGGTCGGGCGGGGGCCGGCGGCAAGGGGGCGCCCACGGGGGAGGGCGCGGGGGAGGGCACGCCGCGGGGGGACCAGGCGTACGCCGTCATCCGCATGCCGCGGATCGGGGTCACCGCGCCCATCGCGCAGGGGATCAGCAAGGCGGGGGTCCTCGACAAGGGGTACGTCGGGCACTACGTGCAGAGCGCCCAGCCCGGGCAGGCGGGCAACTTCGCGCTGGCCGGCCACCGCAACACCCACGGGGAACCGTTCCGCTACATCAACAGGCTGAGGGTGGGGGACGAGGTCGTGGTGGAGACCCGGGACACGGTCTATACGTACGTGGTGGACTCCGTGCTGCCGCAGACCTCCTCGCGCGACGGCGGGACCATAGCTCCCGTTCCCCGGAGCGACGTCAAGCCCTCGTACGGGTACAGCGAGCCCGGGCACTACCTCACGCTCACCACGTGCACGCCCGAGTTCACCTCCACCTACCGGCTTGTTGTGTGGGGCAAGTTGCGTGCGAGCCGTCCGCGCTAGCGTTCGGGCATGCGCCGTCGTCGATCTCATGTGCTCTGGCTGGGGGTGCCCTATGTGCTGTACGTCGGGGCGCTGCCTTTTGTGAACAAGGTGCGGCCCGTGGTGTTCGGGCTGCCGTTCCTCTTCTTCTGGCTGCTGGCCGCGACCCTGCTCACGCCGCTCGCCATCTGGTTCACCTGGCGGGGCGACCGGCGAAGCCGGGCGGGCCGGGCGGGGTCGTCGGGGCCGGCGGGGAACGCGGGGGACGCGGGGCGCGCGGCAGGGGGCGGGCGATGAGCAGTGCGGTCATGGCCACCACCATCTTCGGTGTCTTCATGGTGGGCGCCGTCGCGCTCGGCCTCTTCGCCGTACGGGGGCGCGGAGGCGGGAGCGGCGGGCTCGCCGAGTGGTCCGTCGGCGGCCGGAGCCTGGGCACGGTGTTCATCTGGGTGCTGATGGCGGGCGAGAGCTACACCAGTTTCAGTTACCTGGGTGCCGCGGGCTGGGGCTACAACTACGGCGCTCCCGTGCTGTATGTGGTCGCCTACATGTCGTGCGGCTACGCCGTGGGATACGTGGTCGGGCCCATGTTGTGGGCGTACGCGAAGAAGCACGGCCTGGTGGGCATCACCGACATGGTGGCCCATCGGTACGGGCGACCCTGGGTGGGGGCGCTGGTCGCGCTGCTCGCCACCGTCTTCCTACTGCCGTACATCCAGCTCCAGATCACCGGCATGGGTGTGGTCGTCTCCACCATCTCCTACGGCGCCGTCTCGCTGAACTGGGCCTACTTCATCGCCTTCGCCGTCACCACCGGATTCGTGGTCGTCAGCGGGCTGCGCGGCAGCGCCTGGGTGTCCGTGCTCAAGGACGTGCTCGTCATCGCCACCCTCGCCTTCCTCGCGATCTATGTGCCGCTGCACTACTTCGACGGTTACGGGGACTTCTTCGACCGGGTCGTGAGCGAGAAGAGCGACTGGCTCACGCTGCCCGGCCACGGCGGGGGTCTCGGGGAGGCGTGGTTCGCCACCACGTCCGTCCTCAACTCCCTCACGGTGGTGATCTTCCCGACCACCGTGGCCGGATACCTCGGCGCCCGCAGCGCCGACGCCCTGCGGCGCAACGCCATGCTGCTGCCCGCCTACAACGTGCTGCTCTTCGTGCCGATGCTGCTCGGCATGGCGGCGATCTTCGTCGTGCCGGGGCTGGCAGGCGCCGACTCCAATCTCGCGCTGTTCAAGCTGGTCGTCGACTCGCTGCCCGCCTGGACGGTCGGGCTCATCGGCGTCGCCGCGGCGCTGTCGTCCATCGTGCCGATGGCCGTGTTCATGCTGGTCATCGGCACGATGTGGGGCCGCAGTGTGCTCTCGCTCGTGCCCCGGCTGCGCGAGCGGCAGAAGGCGGCGTCGCAGGTCGTGGTGGTCGTCGCGGGGGCGCTGGCCCTGCTCATGACGTACACCGTGCCCAACACCCTCGTCCGGCTCTCGCTCATCTCCTACGAAGGGATGGCCCAGCTCCTGCCCATGCTGCTCCTGGGACTCCTGTGGCGGAAGCTGACCCTGGTGGGCGGGCTTGCGGGGCTCGCGGTCGGGGTCGGGACGGTCTGCGGGTTCGTGTTCACCGACCACGACCCGGTGTGGGGGGTGAACGCCGGGATCATCGCCCTGGGCCTCAACCTCCTGGTGGCGCTCGCCCTTTCGTACCTCGGGCCCCAGGGGGATCCGGCGGGCGAGGACGTACTGGCCCGCGATCCTCTCTACGGCGACTACGACGACCACGACGACCACGGCGACCACGATGATTACGGTGACGGCCGTGACGGCGGTGACGGCGGCCGCGGCGACCGCGGCGAGTCGAGCCCGGCGCGTTCGTAGGGGGCGGGCCCCGCGCGTCCTTAGGGGTGGACGAGCGCGCGGATGGCTCCGGGGTGGCGGCCGGCGCGCTGTTGCCGCATGCGGCTGGCGTCGGGGGGCCGGGAGTGCTGCCGTTGCTCTGGCGGTGGGCGTCGCCGGGGTGTCGTGTATAACAGCTGGAAGGAAATCCGCGGCGAACGAGTGACTGAGGGAGGTCGGCATGGGCGGCGTACTCGCACGATGTGCACGGTTCCTCCGGCCGCTGCTCGGCGTCCTTCTCTTCCTGCTCGCCCAGGTCGTCCTCGTCGAGGGCAGCATGCTCTCCGCCGCCGTCGCGCTCGCCGCGACCGCCGCCGCGGGCTCCGCTCTGGCCGTCTGCGCGACGCTCGCGTCCCGGGCGGTGCCGCACGTGGCGCGCACCCGGGTGCGTACCGCGATCCGCGACCGGGAACGGCGTACCGCCTTCCTGCCGCAACGCGACCCCGACGCCTCCGGGCGCCCCCGGCCCCGAGCCCCCGGCCGTCTCGTCCTGACGGCCGCGTAGGGGCACCGGGGTACACGCCTGGAACCGGGTACGCCTGGAACCGGGTACGCCTGGAACCGGGTACGCCCGGCATCGGGCACACCCCGCACCTCGCAGCACCGCTCCTCCCGGCTCGTCACCCCACACCGATCCGCACGTCGTCATGTGCGCCACGTGTCATTCCTGACGAGACGCCCCGGAGGGCCTCCATGCTCACGCCCCTTTTCAGTGCTTTCGCGAACCTCGCCGACCACCTTGCCGCCGTACTCGAACCCGTCTTCCACGGTGCTTCGACGGCTGCCGCGATCGTCCTTTTCACAGCCCTTGTACGTCTGGCGGTGCACCCCCTGTCGCGGCAGGCAGCGCGGGGTCAGAAGGCGCAGGCCAAGTTGAAGCCGCAGATCGCGGTGTTGCGCGAGAAGCACGGCAAGGACAGCAAGGCGCTCCAGAAAGCGGTCATGGAGCTGCATGCCGCCGAGAAGGTGTCGCCGCTGTCCGGCTGTCTGCCCGGACTGCTTCAGATGCCCGCCTTCTTCCTGCTCTACCACCTGTTCTCCAGCACCAAGATCGGCGACAAGGCGAACGGTCTGCTCGACCACGCCCTCTTCCAGGCACCGCTCGGCGGGAACTGGACGGACGCGCTCGCCCATGGCGGGGTGTTCGGGGCGCGAGGTCTCGTGTACGTCGCGCTGTTCGTGGTCGTCGCGGCCGTCGCGACCTTCAACTACCGGCGGATGAAGCGTCAGATGGCGGCCACGCCGCTCGTGGCGCCGGGCGGCCAGGACGCGGTGCCCGGCATGGCGGCGATGAACAAGTTCATGCCGCTGCTCTCCTTCGCCACGCTCTTCACCGTGGCCGTGGTCCCGCTCGCCGCCGCGCTGTACGTCGTGACCAGTACCACCTGGAGCGCCGTCGAGCGGGCCTTCCTCTACCGGGACATGCTGCCCGCGCCCGCCGCGCTGGCGACTGCCGCGTAGTACGTCGGAGTCCGGCATGCAGTGCATCGGGCTCAGGTATCAGTCGCCGACGCATCCTGCCGTATAGCACCTCGGGTCCCGGTTACGGTCCAGTGTGTGAACGGGGTCTTGCGGAGTGGATGGCTTCCTTGGAGGATCGGACGATCCTCCGATGGCCGCTACCCATCGGCCGGGCCCCGCTCGACCAAAGGGAGACTGACCATGAAGCTGCTGCGCGTAGGTGACGCGGGCGAAGAGCGTCCGGCGCTGCTCGACGCCGACGGGACCCTGCGGGACCTGTCCGGCCTGGTGGCCGACATCGACGGTGATCTGCTCGCCGACGAGTTCGCCCTGGACCGGATACGCGCCGCCGCAGGCGCCGGCGTGCTGCCCGCGCTCGACGACTCGGGCGCTCGTATCGGGCCGCCCGTCGCGCGGATCGGCAAGGTCGTGTGCATCGGGCTGAACTACCACGACCACGCCGCCGAGACCGGCGCCGCGATCCCCGCCGAGCCCGTCATCTTCTTCAAGGCGGCGGACACCGTGGTCGGGCCCAACGACACGGTGCTCGTGCCGCGCACATCGGTCAAGACCGACTGGGAGGTCGAGCTTGCCATCGTCATCGGGCGTACCGCGCGGTACGTGGGTGACGACGAGGACCCGCTGGCGTACGTCGCCGGGTACGCGGTGTCGCACGACGTGTCCGAGCGGGAGTTCCAGATCGAGCGCGGCGGCACATGGGACAAGGGCAAGAACTGCGAGACGTTCAACCCGCTCGGGCCCTGGCTGGTCACCCGGGACGAGGTCCCCGATCCCCAGGCGCTCTCGCTGAAGCTCTGGGTCAACGGGGAGCTCAGGCAGGACGGGTCCACCGCGCAGCAGATCTTCCCCGTCGCGGAGGTCGTGCGGTACGTCAGCCAGTTCATGACGCTGTACCCGGGTGACGTCATCAACACGGGTACGCCGGCGGGCGTGGCCATGGGGCAGCCCGAGCCCAAGCCGTACCTGCGGGCCGGGGACGTCGTGGAGCTTGAGGTGTCGGGGCTGGGGCGGCAGCGGCAGGGGCTGAAGGACGCGTAGTGCCTCCGGCGGGGTGGGGGGTTGGGGGGGCTTGGGCCTGCGGCCCTTGCCCTTGCCCACCCGCCCGCCCGTTCTGCCCGCTCGTGAGGTTGAGCGACCTGTGGGGGTGGCGGGTTCGGTGGCGGCCGTCCCCCGGTGGGGGGTGCCCCGCCTGCGGCGGGTTGTTTCCCACCCGCCCGCCCGTTCTGCCCGCTCGTGAGGCTGGGCGACCTGTGGGGGTGGCGGGTTCGGTGGCGGCCGTCCCCCGTTGGGGGGTGCCCCGCCTGCGGCGGGTTGTTACCCGCCCGCCCGCCCGTTCTGCCCGCTCGTGAGGCTGGGCGACCTGTGGGGTGGGTTCGGTGGCGGCCGTCCCCCGGTGGGGGTGCGCCGCCTGCGGCGGCCGTCCTCCGTGGGGGTGCCCCGCCTGCGGCGGGTTGTTGCCCGGGGGCCGGCCGGCCGTTCTGCCCGCTCGAAGGGTTTCGGGGGCCCGTGAGGGGGGGGCATTCGGGGGCGGCCGTCCCCCGGTGGGGGTGCCTCGCCGTCCGCGGCCGGGCTCCCGGCGGGTGCCTCGCCTGCGGCGGCCGGCCCCCCGTGCGGGTGCCTCGCCTGCGGCGGCCGGCCCCCCGTGCGGGTGCCCCGCCTGCGGCGGCCGCCCCCCGGTCGGGGGTGTTCCCCCTGCGGCGGGCCGGTCGTCGTCGCTGTTCCTCTGCGTTCCTCTGCGCCGGATGGGGGCGACCCCACGCGTGGCTCAGCGGTTCCACGGTCCTCTCTTCGCATATTGCGTATATGCGAAATACGCCGGGAATGCGGAACAGGGCCACCACAGTCGCCGCAGGCGGCAGTGCCCGTGGGGCGGGGCGGGCTAAGCGGGTGGTCACCGCGTCCGCCGTGCTCGTGGGGGCGGCCGTCGTCGTCGGGGGCGTGGCCACGCTCGGGGTGGCCGATCCCCTGCCGGACGGGCTCGGGCCCTGCAAGGGGAGCAACTGCCCTGAGCTGTACCCGGACGCCAACAACGGACCGCTCGCCGGGCGGGACAACAACATCAACGTGTTCGTCGGCGGGGACTTCCTCGTGCGGCAGGCCGCCGCCGAGGCGGAGGGCAAGATCGTCGTCCTCGGGAACTTCGACCAGCACAAGGCGGCCGGCGTCTCCCAGGTCTACAACGTGGGCGTCGCCGGGGTCGGCTCCCGCGTGCCGCCCGACAACGGCACCGACTTCCTGACCACCGGCAACGACATCACCGTCGCCCCCGGGCAGCGCCTCCTCGCCGAAGAGGGCTCCACCTTCGGTGTCGTACGCCACGGCGGCACGCTCAGCGGCACCGTCCGGCCCAGGACCGTCCACGACGCCGACGCGGCCGCCCCGTACGCCCGGATCAGGCCGAACCTGACCGCCGCCAGCCACTGCTACGCCTACGTCGACGGCAAGCCGAGGACCGCCACCGGCGCGGCCAGGAACAACGGCAACGAGACCCTGTTCACCGGGGACGGCACGTCCGCCCTCCAGGTGTTCAACGTCGACTTCGATCTCGCCGGGCGGACCGGCGGGGCGCAGGGGTTCCTGTTCACCGGGATCCCCGCGGGGGCCACCGTGCTGGTCAACCTCACCGGCGACGTACGCGAGATCAACACCTACATGGGCATGCTCCCTGCCGGGCTCCGCGACCGGGTGCTCTGGAACTTCCCCGACGCCGACGAGGTCCGGCTGCGCGGCAGCGGGCAGTTCTCCGGCAGCGTTCTCGTCGGCAATGCCGACAGCACGACGACCGTCACCCTGCCCGGCGTCAACGGGCGCTTCTTCACGGCCGGTTCACTCGTCCACACCTCCGTGGTGGGGGGCGGCGGCGGGCAGGAGATCCACGCCTATCCCTTCAACGGAGACCTGCCCAACTGCCGGGGTGAGGAGCCGTCCCCCTCGCCGACCCCGCCCACCCCGACGCCCGAGCCTCCGACCCCGACGCCCGAACCTCCGACCCCGACGCCCGAACCTCCGACCCCCACGCCCGAGCCGCCCACCCCGACGCCTGAGCCGCCCACTCCCACGCCCGAACCTCCGACCCCCACGCCCGAGCCGCCCACGCCGACCCCCGAGCCCCCGACCCCCGAGCCCCCGACGCCCAGCCCCACGGATTCCGAAGGCACGACCACGGGAGGGAACACGGGCGGTGACTCCGGCGGTGGTGACACCGGCGGGTACGGGGACGACAGTGGCGGCGGGAGCGACGGCGGCGGCGAGTTGCCCGACACCGGCGCGCCCTCCGACACGATGGTCCTGGCCGGTGGACTCGCGGTGGTCCTCGTCGTGGCGGGCGGCATCACCTTCGTGGTGACCCGCAAGCCCAAGGGCCTGGGGTAGGCCCTCGGGCCTGCCGGTCCGTCCGGTCAGGCCGGTCCGTCCGGTCCGTCCGGTCAGGCCGGTCAGGCCGGTCAGGCCGGGCTCGCGGGGCCCCGGTCCTCATCGTCCGGGCCGGCCGAGGCGGGCGGCGAGCCCGCTCAATGCCTCGGCCACCAGGGCGTGGTCCTCCGCCTGCGGCAGGCCTGACACGGTCGCCGTTCCCACGACCCCGACCCCCTCGACCACCACCGGGTACGAACCCCCGTGTGCGGCAAAGGAGTCGGGGTCGAGGCGTGACGCCTCCTCGAACGTGGTGCCCTTGGCCCGGTGGGGGTCCCCCCTGCTCCTCAAGAGCTTGGGGGAGCGCGCCGACCAGGAACGACGGTGCCGCATAGCGTTCGGCGACCCGGCGCTTGCGGTCGATCCAGGCGTCGTTGTCGGCGGTGGACCCGGGCAGCGCGCAGCGGAACACGGTGCGGGCGCCGTGCCGTACGTCGATGACGACCGGCGCCCCGCGCTCGATGGCCAGAGTGCGGAGCGACACCCCGAGTTCCCAGGCGTCCTCGTACGTGAACCGGTTCAGGAGTAGGCGGTGTTGCTCCGCTTCGAGCGCGGCCACCGTGTCCAGGGACGGGTCCCCTCCTGATGTCGGGTTCCCAACCGTCGCCGGGTTCGCTCCCGGCGACGGGTTCTCAACCGTCGCCGGGCCCGCTCCCGTGGCCGGGCTGCCTCCCGTAACCGGGCTGCCTCCCGTCGCGTCATGCCGCGCCGCCGTGTCCCGCGCCCTCACAGCGCCAGCTCCACCGTCACGCCCTCGCGGGCCGAGCGCCGAGCCGCCTCCAGGACATCGAGGGCGGCCGCGGCCTCGTGCGCGGTGACCGGCGGCTCGCCGCCCTCGCGCAGGGCCTTCGCGATCGCCGCGTAGTACGCCGGATAGTCGCCCGGTGTCGTCCGCACCGGGCGACCGCCGCCGGTCAGAGGCGAATCACCCTCGCCGACCCGGCCCCACAGCGCCTCCGGCTCCACACCCCAGGGCTCGCCGGGCGAAGGCCGCGCGCCCTCGCGCAAGGCCGCCTCCTGGGGGTCAAGGCCGTACTTCACATAACCCGCGGCCGACCCCAACACCCGGAAGCGCGGCCCCACTTGGGCTGTGGTCGCGCTGACGTACAGGTGGGAGCGGACGCCACCGGCGTGCGTGATCGCGATGAAGGTGTCGTCGTCCGCCTGGGCGCCGGGGCGGCGTACGTCGGCTTCCGCGTAGACGCGCAGCGCCGGACCGAACAGGACGAGCGCCTGGTCGACGACATGGCTGCCCAGGTCGTACAGGAGCCCGCCGATCTCCTCCGGGTCGCCCGACTCGCGCCAGCCTCCCTTGGGCTGCGGACGCCACCGCTCGAAGCGCGACTCGAAGCGCTGGACCTCGCCGAGCGCGCCGTCCGCGAGCAGTCCCTTGAGGGTCAGGAAGTCGTTGTCCCAGCGGCGGTTCTGGAAGACCGAGAGCAGCAGACCGCGCTCCTCGGCGAGGGCGGCGAGCTCGCGCGCCTCGGCGGCCGTGCCGGCCAGCGGCTTGTCCACGACGACCGGCAGGCCCGCCTTGAGGGCGCCGGTCGCGATCGGGACGTGCGTTTTGTTCGGCGAGGCGATCACGATCAGGTCGAGCCCCGCGTCGTACAACTCCTCGGGGGAGTCCGCGAAACGCAGCTCGTCGCCGTGCTCGGCGCGGGCCTGCGCCCGGCGCTCGGGGTTCGAGGTGACGATCGTGTCGAGGACCAGGCCCTCGGTCGCGGCGATCAGCGGAGCGTGGAAGACGGAGCCGGCCAGGCCGTAGCCCACGAGTCCCACGCGGAGGCCGGCGGTCGGGTGGACGGTCGCGGGCTCCACGAGGCGGACCGTATCCACGGAATCGACCGGATTCGCGGGGGCGACCGTATCCACGGGGGCGACCGTATTCGCCGGGGCGACCGTATCCAGGGGGTTGTCCGCATCCACGGGATCCAGGGGATCAACGGGATCCACGGCGTCCATGGCGTTCTTGGGGGCGTCCTTCATGACATCCACTTAAGCAACGCTGTTGCCAAAGTGCAAGCAAGAGGGACAATGGGTCGGTGAACAGGAGCAACACGGGTGGACATACGGGCGCGGGCGGACGCACAGGCGGACATACGGGCGGCCATGCCGGTGGCCGTACGGGTGCCCACAAGGGTGTGAACCTGCCTGCGCTGCGCAACCACAACGCCGCGCTCGTCCTCGACCTGCTGCGGGCGGCGGGCGAGACGGGCATCAGCAGGCTGGAACTCGCCGAGCGCACCGGGCTCACGCCGCAGGCCGTCAGCAAGATCACCGGACGGCTGCGGGACGAGGGCACGGCCACCGACGCGGGCCGCCGTGCCTCCACCGGGGGCAAGCCGCGCACCGTGCTCAAGCTGGTCCCCTCCGCCGCGCACGCCATCGGCCTGCACCTGGACCGCGACGAGCTCACCGCGGTCCTCGTCGACCTCGCGGGCACCCTGGTCGGCGCCAGGACCGTACCGCTCGACCTCGGCGCGCGGCCCTCGTGCGTGGTGGAGACTGCGGCCGCCGAGGCCGAGGCGCTGACCGGCGGGCGGCGTGTGCTCGGCGTCGGCGTGGCCATGCCGGGCCCGCTCGATCACGACAGCGGAGTGCTGCACCGCGTCACCGGCTTCCCGCACTGGAACGGCTTCCCGCTGCGCGACGCCCTCGCCGAACGGCTGGGCCAGAAGGTCGTCCTCGACAAGGACACCAATGCCGCCGCCCTCGGGCTCGCCCTGCGCGGCGGCGTCCAGAACGGCTCCTTCGCGTACCTCCACCTCGGCAGCGGGCTCGGCGCCGGCCTCGTGCTCGGCGGCTCCCTGCACCGTGGTGCGCGTACCGGCGCGGGAGAGTTCGGCCACCAGACGATCCTGCTCGGCGGCCCGGTGTGCGGCTGCGGCGGGCGCGGCTGCATCGAGGCGCTGTGCCTGGCCGCGGTCGCCCGGGGGGACATCGCGGCCGCGGCCCGCTTCCTCGGGGTGGGGGCGGCCAACCTGGTCGGGCTGCTGGACATCGACGAGATCCTGCTCGGCGGCCGCACCGTCACCGCCGACCAGGACACCTTCGTACGGGGTGTGGGCGCGGTCGTCGAGGAGCGTGCCCGGCGCGGGGGCGCCCCCGCGATCCCGGTCGGCCCGGCCGCGGGCGGACCGCACGCCGTGGCCGAGGGCGCCGCCCAACTCGTCCTCGTCCCGGTCTTCGGCCGCGCGAGCGTGGCCTATCCCCAGCCGCCGGGGCCGTCCTCCCCGTCCGTATGACGGGCTGATGTTGGGCTGATAGGGCGGTCTTCACGGGCGCCTCCTGGCGTGCCGGGACGTGGCGCACGGGGCGGCGCCCGGGCGCGTGGCAGGCTCGCGGACCAGGGCCGGGCCGGCCGGAGGGCGCCGCCCCCGGGCAGGCCCCGGTCCCCGAGCCCCGAGCCCCGAACGCCGCGAGCAGCAAAGGTCCCGCATGCGACTGCGTACTGCCCTCGTCACCGCGGTGGCCGCCGCCACGATCCTCCCGCTTGCGGGGGTCGCCGCCGCCGACGGTGGAGGGCTGCCGCCCGAGCGCCACGACGTGGCGCCACGCAAGCCGGTCGTCGCCACGGAACCCGTCGCCCGGCCGCCCGCCGAGAAGGCGCCCCCCTGCGCGCTGAGGACCGGCTCCGCCTTCCCGCTGGACACGAAGATCCACGGCGGGCCGGCCGAGTACGCTCCCGGCGGGGGCGTACGGGAGTGGTCCCTCGACCTCACCAACGCATCGGGCGAGTCCTGCGACAGCATCCACCCGGTCCTCGTGCTCGTCGACCGGGACCGCACTCTGAAGGACGCCCAGATCCGGCTGGAGTTCGACGATCCGGCCACTGGACGGACGCACCCGGTGACCTTCGTCAGGACCGATCAGGACGAGCACATCGGCGTCTTCGACGACGGCTTCCCCGGGTTCGTCATCGGCGCGGGCAGGACGCTCACGGTGCGGGTGCGGCTCGGCTTCAGCGACGACACCGTGCCGGGTCCGGTCACCGCGAACGCGGCGATCGTGCAGCGTCGGGGCAGCGACGGCCAGTGGGTGGGGGAGTCCGGCGAGTACCGCTTCGACGTCGTGGCCGAGGACGATCTGCTGGACGCGCTCGACACGGAACTCGCCGCGACGGGCCGGGGCAGCGCGCTCACCGGCCTCGGACTCACCGCCGCCGCACTCCTCGTCGCGGGCGGGACGCTGCTGGCCGGGGCGCGGCGGCTGCGCGCGCGGCGGGGCTGAGAGCCCGAGGTACGCGCCCGGGCGTCGAGCGCGGCCCCGGCCGACCCCGGGGCCAAAGGGTGGGCGGCCACTCCGGACGGCCCCGCGGGCTGAAGGTGAACGGCCACCCCGGACGACCCCGGCCACCCCGGACAACCCCGGGCGGCAAGGCGCGCGGCCGCCCCGGCCGACCCTGGACGACACCGGGGGCGGAAGGTGGGCAGCCGCCCCCGGCCGACCCCCGTCGTTCACCTGCCCGTGCGAGCATCGGCTCCGTGGCACACCCGAACGACACGCCGACCCGCTCCACGAGCCCGGCCGCCCCCACCGACCCGGCGCTTCCCGCGAGCCCGGTCAGCATGCCCACCGGGCTTGGGCCGGGCCTTTCCGACCCGGCGCTCCCCGCAAGCCCCGCGAGCCCGGTCAACCTGTCCGTCGAACCGGCCGCCCCCACCGACCCAACCCTCCCCGTGAACGGCTCCCCCGTCGGCTACCCCGAGGGCCAGGCGCCCGGCGCCCCCATCCGCTCCGGCATTCCCGACCACGGGCGCATTCCCAAGTACTACGCCGTCAAGGCCCAAGTCGCCCTGCTCATCGACGAGTTGGGCGAGGGCGGGCTGCTGCCGACCGAGCGCGACCTCGCGTTGCGCTACGCGGTCGCGCGGGAGACGGTGCGCCAGGCGTTGCGCGAACTCCTCCTCGAAGGGCGGCTGCGCCGCCAGGGCCGGGGCACCGTGGTGGCCGGCCCCAAACTGGAGCAGCCGCTTTCCCTGGCCAGTTACACCGAAGGCGTACGCCGTCAGGGCCGCACGCCCGGCCGCCACCTCATCACCCTCGAACGGTTCCCCTGCCCGCCCGCTCTCGCCGCCGAGACCGGGCTCCGGCGGGACGAGCCGGTCTGGCACATGGAGCGCGTCCTGCTCGCCGACGACGAGCGCATGGGCCTGGAGAGCACGTACGCGCCGGTGAGCCGCATGCCGGATCTGGCAACCGACTTCACCCCGGACTCCTCCTTCTACGCCTACCTGCGCGACCGGCGCGGCATCACCCTCGGCGACGTGGACGAACGCATCGAGACCGTCCTGGCCACCCCGCGCGAAGCCCTGCTCATCGGCACGCCACCCGCACTGCCCATGCTGCTCATCCACCGCGTGTCACGCGACGCCGACGGCCGCCCCGTCGAGCGGGTCCGCACCCTCTACCGCGGCGACCGCTTCTCCTTCACGACCCATCTGCGTCACTAGCCCGCAGCCCGCAGCCCGCAGCCCGCAGCCCGCAGCCCGCAGGCCCGCAGCACCGCAACCTCCCATCCCCGCAGCACCGCAACCTCCCGCCCCCACACACCGCAACCTCCCTCCCCGCAGCACCCCACCCCGCGGTCGGACGGCCCAACCCACCCCTCACGGGGACGCTTTGGTCACGTAAACATAACGGGTCTAGTCCAACCTTGGGCGCCCGTTCACCGTCCCGTCGTCGGCGGGACCGGTGCGGGACACCCGTTCCGAGGAGCGTTGCCGTCGTGAGAGTCATCGTCGTTGGAGCCGGCGTGGTGGGAACCATGCACGCCTGGCACGCAGTGGAACGCGGCCACGAGGTCGTACACATCGAGCGCGAGAGCCAGGCGCGCGGGGCCTCGCTCCGCAACTTCGGGCAGATATGGGTGAGCGGCCGTGCGGGCGGTGAGGAGCTGGCCACCGCGCTGCGCGCCTGCGACCTGTGGGAGGGCATCGGGAAGCGCGTGCCCGGGCTCGGGTTCCGCGCCAACGGCTCGCTGACCCCGCTGCGCACCGGCCTCGAACTGGCCGTCGCCGAGGCCGCGGTGGCGCGGGAGGACGCCGCGGACCGCGGCTACCGGCTCGTCACCGCCGACCGTGCCCGCGCCCTCAACCCCGCTCTGCGCGGCGACCTCACGGCCGCCCTGTGGTGTGAGCGGGACGCCGCCGTCGAGCCCCGAACGGCGCAACTCGCTTTGCAGGAAGCCCTGTTGGCGTCCGGCCGGTACACCTTCCTGGGGGGCAGGGAGGTCCGCGAGGTGAGCGAAGGCGCGGGCCACAGCGCGGTCCGCGACGACCACGGCGACGTGCACGCCGGTGACGTCGTGCTGCTGTGTACGGGGGCGTGGCTCGGCGGGCTCGTCCGCGAGCTCGCACCCGGCCTGCCGGTGCGCCGCGTACGCCTTCAGATGATGCAGACCGCCCCGCTCGGCGAACCGTTCCCCACCTCCGTCGCGGACGCCGACAGCTTCCGCTACTACCCGGCCTACGCGGGTGAGGCGCTTGACGCGTTCGACGCCGGGCAGCCGCAGCACCCGACCGCCGCCGCACACAAGATGCAGCTGCTCATGGTGCAGCGCGCGGACGGCGGCCTGACCATCGGCGACACCCACGCCTACGAGCACCCCTTCGACTTCGACGTCGTGGAGGAGCCCTACGACCACCTCACCCGGGTCGTCGAGTCCTTCATCGGGCGCCCGCTGCCCAGGATCCAGCGCCGCTGGGCCGGGGTCTACGCCCAGTGTGCCGACACCTCGCGCGTCGTGCACCGCCAGCAGGTGCGGGACGGGGTGTGGCTGGTGACCGGGCCCGGCGGGCGCGGCATGACCTGCGCGCCCGCCATCGCCGAGCAGACCGCGAACGAGCTGAACTGGTGAGGAAGTTGACCGCAGTGCGCACCTACAACCTGGTCGTGCTCGACATGGCGGGCACCACCGTCGCCGACGGCGGGCTCGTCGAGCGGGCCTTCGCGAGCGCCGCCAAACTCTTGGGCGTCGACCCGGGATCCGCCGAGCACGCCGCCATGCTCGACCACGTCCGCGCCACCATGGGCGAGTCCAAGATCTCCGTCTTCCGCCATCTCTTCGGCGACGAATCCAGGGCGCGGGCCGCCAACGCCGCCTTCGAGGAGGCGTACGGCACGCTCGTCGACGGCGGGCTCGTCGCCCCCGTCCCGGGCGCCCGCGACGCCATCGAACGGCTCTTGTCGGAGGGGCGGACCGTGGTCCTGTCCACCGGCTTCGCCCGGGTGACCCAGGACGCGATCCTCACGGCGCTCGGCTGGCAGGACCTCGTCCCGCTCACGTTGTGCCCGGCCGACGCGGGAGGCCGCGGCCGCCCCCACCCCGACCTGGTGCTCAGCGCGTTCCTGCGGACCCGCGCCGTCGAATCGGTGCGTGACATCGCGGTGGCGGGCGACACCTCGTACGACATGCTCAGCGGCGTACGCTCCGGGGCGGGCATCGTCGCCGGTGTGCTGACCGGAGCCCACGCCAGGGAAGCACTCGCCGGGGCGGGCGCCACCCACGTCCTCGGCTCCGTCGCCGAACTTCCCGACACCCTCGCCGAGTTGGAGAAGCGGCGGTGACCGGCCGGGCCCGACAGGAGGCCTCGCGCGGCGGCATCCGCTTCGACGGCGTCACCGTCGCCTATCACGGCAACGTCGTCCTCGACGCGCTCGACCTGACCGTCGAACCCGGTGAGGTGATGGCCCTGCTGGGCCCCTCGGGGTCGGGCAAGACCACCGCGCTGCGGGCCGTCGCCGGGTTCGTCCAGCCGGCCGGGGGGCGGGTGTTCATCGGCGACCGCGACGTGACCGCACTGCCGCCGCACCGGCGCGGCATCGGCATGGTCGTCCAGCAGTACGCGCTCTTCCCGCACCTGCGCGTCGAGGACAACGTCGCGTTCGGGCTGCGGGCGCAGAAGGTCCCACGGGCGCAGATCCCCGGCCGGGTCACCGAAGCGCTCGCCATGACCGGCATGGACACCTACGCCAGGCGCTACCCGCGCGAGCTCTCCGGCGGCCAGCAGCAGCGCGTCGCCATCGCCCGCGCGCTCGCCATCCGCCCCGGCGTCCTCCTCCTCGACGAGCCGCTTTCCGCGCTCGACGCCCAGCTGCGCTCCGGAATGCTGGCCGAACTCGCGCGGCTGCACCGGGAGTTGCCGGACGTCACCATCCTGTACGTCACCCACGACCAGATCGAAGCGCTCACCCTCTCCGACCGCATCGCCGTCATGGACCGCGCCCGCCTCCAGGACTGCGGAACCCCGCAGGACCTGTACCGCAGGCCGCGTACGGAGTTCACGGCCTCGTTCGTCGGCAACGCCAACCTCCTTCCCGTGCAGGTGGGTTCGGGCTCGGTCCGGTTCGCCGGCGCTGAGCTCTCGGTGGCCACCGGCCGGGCCGCCCGGGGGGCGTCGGCCACGTTGTGCGTGCGGCCGCACCTGGTCGGGCTCGGGCCGGGCCCCAACGCGCTGCGCGGCAAGGTCACGGAGGTGCAGTGGCGGGGGGCCACGCACCGGCTGTACGTCGATGTCGCGGGCCACCGCGTGAAGGCCGACGTCCGTGAGCTCCGGGCCACCCCGGGCCTCGGCGACGAGGTCACCCTGCACTTCGCCCGCGAGGACGCGGTGCTGCTCGGCGCGGGGGTGTCGGGTGGCTAGCGGCCGGCCGGGCGGTGGGCACGCATGGCCGGGAGGCCTCCGACGCCGAGGCGGGGCAGCCGGTGCGCCCGGCCGGAACACCGTCGGCGGCCCGGCCGTGCGACGTCAACTGGGCGGCCGGATCTGGGCGTTGCCGCCCGTCGCCGTACTGGCGGCCGTGTTCCTCTACCCGCTGGCCCTCGTCGTACGGCAGTCCGTCACCCCCGACGCCGGCGGCACCTCCCTCGCCCCCTACACGCAGGTGTTCGGGTCCGCCGCCTTCCAGGACGCGCTCGGGACGACCGTGTGGCTGGCGGCCGGGGCGACCGCCGGGTGTCTCGTGCTGGGATTCGTGCTCGCGCTCGTCATCGCGTTCGTGCCGTTCCCCGGCGCGAAGGCCGTCGCGAAGTTCATCGACGTCTTCCTCTCCTTCCCGTCCTTCCTGATCACGCTCGCCCTGCTGTTCGTCTACGGCACCGTCGGCATGGCCAACGGGCTGTGGAGCGACGTCACCGGCGCACACGGCGGACCCTTCCAGTTCCTGACCACGCCCTGGGGCGTGCTCCTCGCCGAGATCACGTACTTCACGCCGTTCGTGATGCGACCGCTGCTCGCCGCGTTCTCGCAACTGGACACCGCCCAGCTGGAAGTGGCGTCCTCGCTCGGCGCCCGGCCGGCCAGGATCGTGCGGCAGGTGATCCTCCCCGAGGCGCTGCCCGCGCTCGCGGCCGGTGGCGCGCTGGTCCTGGTGATGTGCCTCAACGAGTTCGGGATCGTGCTGTTCACCGGCGCCAAGGGTGTCACCACGCTGCCGATGCTCGTCTACAGCGAGGCGATCCTGGAGTCGGACTACCCGGCCGCCTGCGTCGTCGCCGTCGTCAACATCGCGATCTCCGTGGGTCTCTACGGCCTCTACCGGGTGGTGAGCCGTCGTGCTGGTGCATAGCCGGGCGGGCCGTCGCGCCGCCTGGGCCGTCTTCTTCGTCCTGTTCCTGCCGGTCTTCGCGCTGCCGCTGCTCGTCGTCGTGGCCGCGTCGTTCGCCACGAACTGGTCCGGCGCCTTCCCCTCCGGGTTCACCGCATCCCACTACGGCGCGGCCACCACCGGCGACTCCCTCCAGGCGCTCACCACCAGCCTGGTGACCGCGCTCGCGGCGAGCGTCCTCGCGCTCACCGTCGGTTCCTGGGCCGCGCTCGCGGCGGCCGCCCAGAAGAAAGGCGGACGCCGGTTCATGGACGCGCTGTTCGTGCTGCCGGTCGCCGTGCCGTCGGTGGTCGTCGGCCTCGCGGTCCTCGTGGCGTACTCCAAACCGCCCGTGCTGCTCAACGGGGCGCGCTGGATCGTGATCCTCGCGCACACCGTCCTGGTCATGGCGTTCGCCTACCAGTCGGTCTCGGCCGCCGTCCTGCGCCTGGACCCCATGTACGAACAGGCCGCCGCGAGCCTCGGCGCCCGGCCCGCGCTGGTGCTGTGGCGGGTGAGACTGCCGCTGCTCCTGCCGTCCCTGACCGCGGCGGCCGGGCTCTGCTTCGCCCTGTCCATGGGCGAGTTGAGCGCCACGATGATGCTCTACCCGCCCGACTGGACGCCGCTGCCGGTGCAGATCTTCGCCGCCACCGACCGCGGCTCCCTCTTCACGGGCGCGGCCGTCGCGGTGGTGCTCATGGGAACGACGCTGCTCGTCCTGCTCGCCGTGTCCCGCATCCGCACCAAGGCGTCGTACCGCTGACGTAAGCGCAGGCGCAGGCGCAGGCGCTGACGCGGGCAGTGGGCCGCGCGGACCGCTGACGCAGACCGCGCCGCCCCAGAAGTCGCCGACCCGAGAACCCGCCGATCCGAAAGCCTCAGGAGTCCCGAACGCCATGCACACGGACAACGCCATGCACACGGACAACGCCATGCACACGAACACCTCCACCACGCTCAAGCAGGTCGCCGCCGGCGCCGCCGGCCTCGTACTGGCCGCCGGGCTCTGCGCGTGCGGCGCCGGCTCGTCCGCCGACGCGAACGCGAAGACCGTCACCGTCTACAGCGCCGACGGCCTCAAGGGCGAGAAGGGCGACGGCTGGTACGACACGGTCTTCAAGGACTTCGAGGCGAAGACCGGCATCAAGGTCAAGTACGTCGAGGGCGGCTCCGGCGAGATGGTGCAGCGGGCCGTACGCGAGAAGTCCAACACCCAGGCGGACGTGCTGGTCACCCTGCCGCCGTTCATCCAGCAGGCCGAGGACAAGGGCCTGCTGGCGAAGTACGCGCCGGCCGGCGCCGACAAGGTCGACGGCGGAGCCAAGTCGCCCGACGGCACGTGGACGGCGGTCGTCAACAACTACGTCGGGTTCGTCTACAACAAGAAGGAACTGAAGGAGGCCCCCAAGAACTGGGAGGACCTGCTCGACGCCCGGTACAAGAACAGGATCCAGTACTCCACGCCCGGCGTCGCGGGCGACGGCACCGCCCTCCTGGTCAAGGCCATGCACGACTTCGGCGGCAAGGAGGCCGCGATGGCCTACTTGCGCAAGCTCCAGGCGAACAACGTCGGCCCGTCCGCCTCCACCGGCAAGCTGGCGCCGAAGGTCGACAAGGGCGAGCTGCTGGCCGCGAACGGCGACGTCCAGATGAACTACGCCCAGTCCAAGTCCATGCCGAACCTCGGCATCTGGTTCCCCGGCACCGCGAGCGGCACCAGGCCGTCCTCGTTCGGGCTGCCGTACGCGGCCGGACTGGTCAACGGCGCCCCGCACAGCACCAACGGCAAGAAGCTCCTCGACTTCATGCTGAGCGAGCAGGCGCAGCGCCAGGTCAGCGCCATCGGCGGCGGCTTCGCTGCCCGTACCGACATCAGGGCCACCGACCCCGACGCCGTCGCGCTCGCACAACTGATGCAGGGCGTCGACGTCTTCCAGCCGGACTGGATGGACGTGGCGAAGAACCTGCCGAAGTACATCGACGCGTGGAAGAGCGCCACCGGAAGCTGAGCCGAAGACCGAAGCGTGATCGGCCGGGTCGGGATCCGCCGGTACGTGACTAGGCTAAGGACGTCGGCAACGCACAGTGCGGTGCGCCGGCGTCCCAGCTGATCGTCATCAGCGCGAGAAGACCGCGCAGAACGCAGGAGTCCGCACCCATGGCAGAGCGCAAGCCGATCGAATCCTGGCTCACCGACATGGACGGTGTCCTCATCCACGAGGGCACCCCCATCCCCGGTGCGGACGCTTTCCTCAAGACGCTCAAGGAGTCGGGCCGCCCGTTCCTCGTCCTGACCAACAACTCGATCTACACCCCGCGCGACCTGCACGCCCGCCTGATGCGGATGGGTCTCGACGTGCCGGTCGAGAACATCTGGACCTCCGCGCTCGCCACCGCGAAGTTCCTCGACGATCAGCGGCCCGGCGGCACCGCGTACGTCATCGGCGAGGCCGGCCTGACCACCGCGCTGCACGACATCGGGTACGTCCTGACCGACCACGAGCCGGATTACGTCGTGCTCGGCGAAACGCGTACGTACAGTTTTGAAGCGCTCACCAAGGCGATCCGGCTGATCAACGGCGGGGCCCGCTTCATCTGCACCAACCCGGACGAGACCGGGCCGAGCCAGGAGGGCCCGCTGCCCGCCACCGGCGCGGTGGCCGCGCTGATCACCAAGGCGACCGGCAAGAAGCCCTACTTCGCGGGCAAGCCCAACCCGCTCATGATGCGCACCGGCCTCAACGCGATCGGCGCGCACTCCGAGACCAGCGCCATGATCGGCGACCGGATGGACACGGACGTACTCGCCGGGCTTGAGGCGGGCATGCAGACGTTCCTGGTCCTGACGGGGCTGACCCGGCCCGCGGACGTGGAGTCCTACCCGTTCCGCCCGTCGAAGATCGTCGACTCGATCGCCGACCTGGTGAAGCTGATCTGACCGGCTGATCCGGGCCGTAACAGGGGCGGCGGCTTGGCCCGTACGGCCCAGCCGCCACGCCCTCGGGATGCGGAATGCGGCCCGGCGCGTGAATCTCGGTTGCAGGAGGTTCACGATGCGCATCCGTCCCATGACACTCTGTGCGGCCGTGGCGGCCGCCGCCCTGACCGTGCTGCCCGCGTCCCCCGCGGTGGCCGAGTCCGAGCCGCACGGATCGGTGCGGGTGACCCCTGGCACCACGGCCGCCGGCGGGGAGGTGGACCTGAGGGTGAGCGTGTGCAGCGGCCGCGAGGCGGTCGGCAGCTCGGACGCCTTCGTCTCGGAGGCCCGCTTCACGCCCGCCTCGGACGGTGGTCTCTCCGCCCGGGCCCGCATCCGATCGGACGCGCAGGACCGCGACTACGACATCTGGGTCAACTGCAAGGACAGCTCGGGCAAGGCGAGCGGCAAGGTCACCGTGATCCGCGGCGACCATCACGACCACGACCACGACCACTCCCGCCCGACTCCGTACCAGCCCGTGCACGCGGGCGGCGGCGGTGCGGCAACGCTCGCCGCCGACGAGGCCAAGGAGCAGGGCCCCGGCACCCGGCACGCGGTGATCGGCCTCGCGCTCGCGGCGGTCGCGGCGGTGGCCGTGGCGTCGCGCAGCGTACGCCGTCGTCGCGGCGGAGGCTGACATGTCCGCGGCGCGGGGCGGCGGACGGTTCGTCACCGGCATCGCCTGGGCGGTGCTGCTGCTCGGTCTGTGGCTGTGGGGCCGGGACGTGTCCGGCGGTTCCGGCAGTACGTCGGCGCCCACCACCGGCGACATAGCCGCGGTGGGCCGTCCGCTCGGCGTGCCGCTGCCGCCCGCCCACGACCCGCTCAAGGGGGTGGCGCCGCGGCGCGTGGAGATCCCCTCCCTGGGCATAGCCGCGCCGGTCGTGCCGCGTGGTCTGGACGCCGACGGCGCGGTCGACCCGCCGCCGTACGCCCAGGCCGGCACGGTCGGCTGGTTCGACAGCGGGGCCCGGCCGGGCGAGGCGGGAGCCGCGCTGCTCGTCGGGCACGTGGACACCCAGAGCAGACCGGCCGTGTTCTACGGCCTGAGCGCGGCCCGGTCCGGCGAGCGGATCACGGTGACCGCAGTGGACGGCTCGGTCGCCGAGTTCACCATCGACGACATCCAGGTCTTCCCGCGCAAGCACTTCGACGCGGCGAAGGTGTACGGGCCCCGCCGGCAGGGCCGGGCCGAGCTGCGCCTGATCACCTGCGGCGGTACGTACGACCACAGAACCAAGGCGTACACCGCGAACGTGGTCGTCTCGGCCTACCTGACCGACGCGAGGGACCCGGCCCCTTCAAAGCCGTCGAAGCCCTGACCGCCCGGCACGGCCGGCCCGGCGCCGCTCCGTCAGGGGCGCCGCGCACCTGGCCCGGCCGACGACCCGCTCCCCCCGAAGCCGCCGACCGGGCAGGCCCTCGACCGCCGGCGCACGGACTGCGGGAGAAGCCCGGCACTGCCGCGGGAGGTTCAGTGGGGCCACGAGGCCGTGAGGCGTCCGATGCGGGGTCCGGCCCCACCACTCTAAAACCGGCCTGGCCCGCGGGCCTAGGCCGATATACCGCCAAGTCGCCTTGTGGGCCGGCCGTCATCCCCATCAAGTCCCGCGCTATGCACCGCAGTTGGCCGTGGCGGTCGCCGTGGCGGTGGCGGTCGCCGTCCCGGATCGGAGTGCCGGCCGTCGCGTTGGCGCTCCTCGCCGCGGGGTGCGGGAGCGGGGATGCGGACGCGGGGCCGAGCCCTGCCCGCTCCGTACTTTCCCAACTGCCGTCCCCCGCCAGTCCGTTCTGGGTGAACCCCGACACCCACGCGGCGCGCCAGCTCGTCGCGTACACCCGGGCCGGCGACAGCGAGAAGGCGGCGCTCATCAGGAAGATCGCCGAGCAGCCGATGGGCGAGTGGATCGCCGGGGACAACCCCGGGGGGAGGGTGCGCGGCTACACCGAGTCCGCGGTCGAGGCCGGCAGGACGGCGCTCCTGGTCCTCTACAACATCCCGCACCGCGACTGCGGCCAGTTCTCCCGGGGCGGCGCCCCCGACGACGACGCCTATCGCGGCTGGGTCGACCAGGTGGCCAGGGGCATCGGCGAGCGCCGCGCGACGATCGTCCTGGAGCCGGACGCGCTGCTGCACGTCGTCGACGGCTGCACCCCGCAGGAGTTCCGCGAGGCGCGGTACGCGCTGTTGAAGGGCGCCGTCGAGCGGCTGAAGCGGCAGCCCGCGGCGAAGGTGTACGTGGACGCGGGGAACGCCGGGTGGCGCTCTCCCGACGCGCTGGACGAGCCGTTGCGGCGGGCGGGCATCACGGGGGCCGACGGCTTCGCGGTCAACGTGTCCAATTTCCAGACCACGCGGGCGAGCCGGGAGTTCGGGGAGCGGCTTTCCGCGAAGGTGGGCGGCAAGCACTTCGTGATCGACACGAGCCGCAACGGCAATGGCCCCTACACGCAGGGCGACCCGGGGGAGCGGTGGTGCAATCCGCCCGGCCGGGCGCTCGGCGAGCGCCCGACGACGGACACGGGGGGTGGCCCGGTCGACGCCTATGTGTGGGCGAAACGCCCCGGGGAATCCGACGGCCCCTGTAGGGGCGGGCCCGCGGCGGGCGCCTGGTGGCCGGAATACGCCCTGTCCCTTGCGGGCAATTCGCGATGAACCGCTGAACGCCCTGTCGGGCAGCGCCCCGGCAGGGGGCGCGCCTCACGGGCGTGCCGCACTCCGGTTCCGGGAACGACCGAGGCCCCCTCGCGCTGGGCGAGGGGGCCTCGGTGGTGCGTGCGCCGCCAGGGACTCGAACCCCGGACCCGCTGATTAAGAGTCAGCTGCTCTAACCAACTGAGCTAGCGGCGCCTGCTGACTCGGAAAACTTTACCCGACTCCTGAGGGTGGTTTTGACCAGCGCCACGCTGTCAGATGTTCGTTTTATCAGTACTCATCGGTAAAAATATGACGAGTCGGGACAGAACGGCCCCTGCGCTCCGTCGCGCAAGCGCGGCGACCACCACGGCAGTACGGCAGTAACAGGCAGCACGGCAGTACGGCAATAACAGGCAGTACGGAAACGATCGCCGAAGTCTCCGAGGGCGGGACGAAGGGGAAGGGCAGCGGATGGAAGCCAGTACACCCGGGCCGGTGTTCGAGGACTACGAGCCCACGCGGGACTGCGGCTGCGCGGGCTGCGCGGACCGGCGGCGGGTGATGCGGCTGCTCCCGGTACGCGACGGCGGCCACCCCGCGGCACAGGGCGGCGCCCGCCGTGCACTGGTGGCGGCCACCGCGGCGTCGATGGTGCTGGGCACCGCCGCGGCCGCCGCGGCCGCCCCCCTCCCCGCGCCCGAGGGGCCCCGTATGAACAGGGCCGCCGATCCCGACCCGCCCACCGAGCAGGGCGGCAGGACCGGACTGCACGGCGCGCCCGGAGCGTCCTTGCCCCTCCCGCCGGCGACGCCGCGGCCCACCACCCGGGCCGAGATCATCAACCGGGCCAAGACGTGGGTGGCCGCGGCCGTGCCGTACGACATGGAGGCGTTCTGGAAGGACGGGTACCGGCAGGACTGCTCCGGCTACGTCTCGATGGCGTGGGACCTCGGCACCAACGAGTGGACGGGGAGCCTGGCCAAGTTCGCGGTGCGGGTGACGCGCGACGAGCTCCAGCCCGGCGACATCCTGCTGTTCCACAACCCGGACGACCCCAACAAGGGTTCACACGTCGTGATCTTCGGCGGCTGGACCGACCACACGCACGCCTCCTACACGGCCTACGAGCAGACCCCGCCCGGCACCCGCACGCAAACCACGCCGTACGCGTACTGGAAGAACTCCGCGAAATACCTGCCCTACCGGTACAAGGGCGTCGTCGCCGCGCCGAGCACGGCCCCTGCCGCGCCGAGTACGGTCCCTGCCGTGCCGAGCACGGGCGCCGCCACCCCGAGTACGGCCCCGGCCACCCCGAGTACGGGCGCCGCCACCCCGAGTACGGCCCCCGCCGCGCCGAGCACGGCTCCTGCCACCCCGAGTACGGCCCCCGCCGCGCCGAGCACGGCTCCTGCCACCCCGAGTACGGCCCCCGCCGCGCCGAGCACGGTCCCAGCTGCGCCGAGTACGGTCCCGGCCACCCCGAGCACGGGCGCTGCCACCCCGACTACGGCCCCGGCGAGCACGGGCACCCCGAGTAAGGTGCCCGCCGCCGCGAGCACGGGTGCCGCGAGCGTGCACGCGGGTGTCGCCGTGAGCACGGGCGCCGCGCAGGTGACGCGGCCCGCCTTTCCCGGCCCGAGCCTCTTCCGCATCGGGCAGAGCAGCCCGTACATCACCCAGCTCGGCCGGCAGCTCGTGAAGAAGGGCTTCGGCACGTACTACACCTCGGGTCCCGGCCCGCGCTGGAGCGAGGCGGACCGGCGCAATGTCGAGGCGTTCCAGCGCGCACAGGGCTGGCGCGGCGCCGAGGCCGACGGCTACCCCGGCCCCGAGACCTGGCGGCGGCTCTTCGCATGATGGAGGGACACACGAGCATGCAGACCCCCACTCCCACCCCCGGCCCCACCCTGAGCTCCGCCCCCGGCCTCACCCCCGCCCCTGTCCCCGGCTCAACTCCCGTCCCTGTTGCGGACGTTCCGGACAGCGGGCGGTCGCCCGTCCCCGTGCCCACCGCCTCCGACAGCGGGCGGTCGCCCGCCCCCGTGCCCACCGCCTCCGACAGCGGGCGGTCGCCCGCCCCCGTGCCCACCGCCTCGGACACCGGGCGCAGGGTGGCCGTGATTCGCAGTGAGAGCACTGCCGAGATCCCGGTCCACCTGCTGTTCCGCGACGACACGGGGCCCAGCCCCGTCGTCCCCGCGGTGGCGGACCCGGCGCCGCGTACCGTCGCCCGGCCGCCCAAGCAGGCGGGCGCACGGACCCCGGTCGCCGCCCCGGCCAGGCCCGCCACGCCGGTCGACCCGCGGATCTCGGAACGGCCGGGCCCGGTCGTGCCGGGCGGAACAGCCGTGGCCGCGGGGATCCTCGCGCTCGCCGGGTGCGCGGTGGTGACCTGGTGGACGGGAGTCCTGCCGCGCTCCCTCACCGCGCTGCTGCGGCTGCCCGCCTACCCGTACAACGGCATCCGGCTCGAAGAGTGGGGGCTGCTCGCGCTCGGGGTGAGCGTGGCGGTGCTCGCCTTCGGCGGGCTCGACCGCGGCCATGTCGGCTACGCCTGGGTGCTCTCGCTCTTCGGTGACTACCGGGGCAGCGTGCGGCGCACCGGCCTGGTGTGGATGAGCCCGCTGATGCTCCGGCGCCGGGTCGATCTGCGCCTGAGGCACTGGCGCAGCGAGCCGATGGGCGCCGTCGACGCCCGCGGCACCGCCCTCCAGGTGGTGGTCCTGGTGGTGTGGCGGGTCAAGGACACGGCGCGGGCCACGCTCGCCGTCGCCGACCACGAGACGTATCTGCGCGAGCAGGTGGAGGCGGCGATGGCCCGGGTGCTCTCGCAGCTCCCGGCCGACGCGTTCCACGAGGACGCTCCCACGCTCAGGAACGCGGAGGCCGTCGGTGACGCGCTGACCTGCATGCTGAAAGCGGAGACGGAGCCGGTCGGCATCGAGCTGTACTCGGCGCAGCCCACCCGGATCGAGTACGCGCCCGAGGTGGCGGCGGCGATGCGCAGGCAGCGGGTCGCCGCCATCGACGCCCAGCACCGCGACTCGGTGCTGACCTCGGTGGTGGACGCGGTGGACGACACCGTGCACCGGCTGACCTCGCGGGGCCTGGTGGAACTGGACGCCTACGAGCGCAAGGCCCTGGTGAAGGACCTGACGGTCGCCTTCTACACGGGGCGCGGCTCGGGAGAGGGCGTCTGAGGCGTCTGAGACGTCTGAGGGCGTCTGAGGCGTCCGTGAGCGTCCGTGAGGGTCCGCGCCGTTCGAGGGTGCCGAGGGGTGTGAGACGTCCGAGGCGTTCCAAACGTCCGACGGGTCCAGACGTACGACGGGTGCGACGTACGACGAGTGCGAGGCATTCGACGGGTGCGTGCGAGACGTACGACGAGTGCGAGGCATTCGACGGGTGCGAGGGGGCCCGTCGGTGCTGGGCGGCGTTGTCCGGGGGTGCCGGAAATCTGTTGGGGGATTGGCCTGGACACGCCCAACTCCCCTCCATAGTCTGGTAGTTGGTCTAGACCGGAACATGAAATACCGCACGCGTGCAGCTCCATCCGAAGGAACTCCCCACGTTCTCCAGGAGTGTCAGCATGCGAAAGAAGCAGCGGCTCGGTGCCGTCGTGGTGGGGCTCGCCGTCGCCGGCGCGTCCCTGCTCGCCACCGGCAGTGCGAGCAGCCACGGCTACACCGACCAGCCGATCAGCAGGCAGAAACTCTGCGCCAACGGCACGGTCAAGAACTGCGGTGACATCCAGTGGGAGCCGCAGTCCGTCGAGGGCCCCAAGGGATTCCCGGCGGGCGGTCCGTCCGACGGCACCATCTGTGCGGGCGGCAACAGCAGGTTCGCCGAGCTCGATGATCCGCGCGGCGGCACCGGCTGGCCGGCCACCAAGCTGACGGCCAGTCAGACCTACACGTTCCGCTGGCAGTTCACCGCGCGCCACGCCACGACCGACTTCCGCTACTACCTCACCAAACAGGGCTGGGACCCGAGCCGGCCGCTCACCCGCGCCGCCCTCGACACCCAGCCGTTCCTGACCGTGCCCTACGGCGGGAAGCAGCCACCGTCCACCGTCTCGCACCAGGGGACCATCCCCACCGGCAGGACCGGACACCACCTCATCGTCGCCGTATGGACGATCGCGGACACCGGCAACGCCTTCTACGCCTGCTCGGACGTTCAGTTCTGACGCACCATCAACTACCGTGCGGCGCCATGACGAAGAGGGCGCCGACCGCGTCGGCCGAGCCGACCGTCGCGGCGTACGTACAGCGCCAATGGGGCGAGGGGCGGACCGCGCTGCGCTGCGGCGGCCTGGAGCTCACCCACCACCAGGTCGCCGCGGGCGCCGCCGCCCGTGCCGCGCTCCTCGCCGAGCTGCTGCCCCGGGGTGCCGAGCCGCACCTCGGGGTGCTGCTCGACAACACCCCCGAATTCCCCCTCTGGCTCAGCGCGGCGGCCCTCGCCGGAGCCGCCGTCGCGGGCATCAACCCCACCCGGCGCGGGCCCGAGCTGGCCCGCGACATCCTGCACACCGAGTGCCGGGTCCTGGTCACCGCACGCGCCCACCTGCCCCTGCTCGACGGACTCGAACTGCCGGGCGTACGCGTCCTGGTGACGGACACGGAGGCGTACGGGCGCCTGCTCGCCCCGTACGAGGGCGCGAAGCCGGGCGAGTCGACGGTGGGCCCGGTCGGCCCGAAGAGCCGGCTCCTGCTGTACTTCACCTCCGGCTCGACCGGCGCCCCCAAGGCCGCGATCTGCACCCAGGGCCGGCTCGCCGCGGCGGGCGGGGCGCTGGCCTCCCACTTCGGGCTCGGCCGCGACGACGTCCACTACATCTGCATGCCGATGTTCCACGGCAACGCGGTGATCGCCAACTGGGCCCCGGCGCTCACGACGGGCGCGACCGTGGCGCTCCGGGACCGCTTCTCGGCGTCGGGGTTCCTGGCGGACGTACGGGCGTACGGCGCCACGTACTTCACGTACGTCGGCCGGGCCATCCAGTACCTGCTGGCCACCCCGGCCCGGCCGGACGACCGTGAGCACACCCTGCGGACCGGATTCGGGACCGAGGCGGGGGCGGTCGACGCGGACCGGTTCGCCGAGCGCTTCGGCGTGCGGCTCGTCGAGGGGTACGGGTCCTCCGAGGGCGGCGCGGCGATCCAGCGCGCCCCGGGCACACCACCGGGCGCCATCGGCAGGGCCGCGCCGGGCGGCGACCTCGCGGTGGTCGACCCGCAGACGGGCCGGGACTGCGAACCCGCGCGCTTCGACGAGGCGGGCCGCCTGCTCAACGGGGGCGCCGCGATAGGGGAGTTGGTGAACCGGGCGCCGAACCCCTTCGAGGGCTACTGGCGCAACCCGGCCGCGGACGCGGAACGCCGTCGGGGTGGCTGGTACTGGACGGGCGATCTGTTCTTCCGCGACGCGGACGGCTACCTCTACTTCGCGGCGCGCGCCGACGACCGCCTGCGGGTGGACAGCGAGAACCTGGCCGCCTCGATGATCGAGAACATCCTCGCGCGGTGGGAGCCGGTGCGGGGGGTGGCGGTGTACGCGGTGCCCGACCCGGTGACGGGCGACCAGGTGATGGCCACGCTCGCCCTGGCGGACCCGGCCTCGTTCGACCCCGCGCGGTTCGCCGCGTTCCTCGCCGCCCAGCCGGACCTGGGCACGAAGATGGCTCCGCGTTTCGTGCGGCTGGTACGGGGACTTCCCGTGACGGCGACGAACAAGGTGCGGCGGGGTGGGCTGCGGCGGGAGGGGTTCTGGTCGGGCGGCCCGGTGTGGTGGCGCCCACCCGGGGCCCGGACGTACCGCCGCCTGACCCCGGACGACATCCCCGGGGCCCTGCCCCCGCCTCACCGATCACCCCCGAGGCTTGAAGGACCAGGTGCCCCATGACGGGCTGAAGACGCTCATGCCGTCCGGCGCCGGGAGGTTGGGGGCGCGGCGACGCCGCGCGGGCGGGGCCGCACGGCGCGTCGGCGGCGCATTCGTCAGGCGTCGTCCCTGGAACGCAACCCTGGTGAGCGCTGTGCGGACGCCGGGCCGCCGTGCCGCCGACCCCTTCCCCTTGTCGTGTTGTCGCGTTGTCGCGCGCGCGAGTGAATTAGCGGCGGTCGTCCCCCGGCGGCCCGCCCCGCAATGGGTGGATGGTCATGTGAACCCCCGCCTCCTCCTCACCGCCATCGCCGCCGCCTCCGCGCTGCTCACCGCCCCCGCCACGTCGGTCGCGGCCACAGGCCCGGCCGCCACCGTCGCCCGGCCCCACTCCCCGTCGCCGCGGACCGTCACCTCCGCCGAGGACCGAGCCGGCCCCGCGGCCCGCACCGAGCCCCGCTTCCACGAGTACGTGGCTCTCGGCGACTCCTGGTCCGCCGATGTCACCGTGCTCGGCATCGACCCCACCTACGCCCCCATCGGCTGTGCGCAGAGCACCTGGAACTACCCCAAGCAGGTCGCCGCCCGCCTGGGCGTGGCCGTGTTCCGGGACGCCACGTGCGGGGGTGCCACCACCCGTGAGATGACCACGCCGCAGAACGTGGGCCGCGTACCGCTGCTCGCACAGGGCGTGAACCCGGCCCAGTTCGACCGGCTGACGCCCACCACCGACCTCGTCACCGTCGGGATCGGCGGCAACGACATCGGGCTCGCGGACGCGGTCATCGGCTGCATCAATCCGCTGCCCGCCCCGCTGACCGCAGCGTGCCGCACCCGGTTCACACGCGCGGACGGCACGGACGTGATGTCCCGGCGGATCGCCGACACCAAGTCCCGTATCACCAGCGTCCTCACGGGCATCAGGGACCGCTCGCCGCACGCCACGGTGCTGGTCGTCGACTACCTGGCGGGAATCTCCACCGACCGCGGCTGCTACCCCCTGGTGCCGATCCACGACCAGGACCTGACGTGGTTCGGAGCCCGCCTCAAGGAGCTCAACGGGATGCTCGCCTCCGCCGCCGTCGAGAGCGGGGCGTCCTTCGTCGACACGTACCGGGCCAGCCGCGGCCACGACGTGTGCGAGCCGGCCGGCAGCCGCTGGGTGGAGGGCCTGGCCCCGCTGTCCACCGACCCACCGGGCCTGGCCGTGCCATTCCACCCCAACCACCTGGGCGCCAACCACCAGACGGCGACTGTGCTGAGCGCGCTGGGTCGTTGAGCACGTCGGAGCCCCGGGGCCGGGTCAGTTGGCCGACGGTGCGTCAGGGCTCGCCCTTGCGGGATCCTTCTGGCGGCGCGCAGTGTGGGCGTGGCGTGGGCCACACCCTCATAGATTGGACCGGTGGACCGGTCCAGTCAAGTGGCGACAGTGAACCTGCCATGCCCGCACGCCGGGTGACGGGTCGTCAGCGAGCGCTGCTCATGGGGTAGCTGTCCGTCTCTTCCCACAGGTCGCCGGGCGTCACGCCGTACTCCACCACCAGCGTCCGCCCGTCCACGTCCGCCGCGGTGTGCAGCACCGTCTGCACGGCGAACGGGGGTTCCCGCTCCAAAAGCGTGGCTTCTTCGGCGGTGCCCAGCCGAACCGCCTTGATGTCGGTGCCGCGCACCGGGCTGCGCCCCGTCATGCGCAGGATGTAGCGGGTGGTGCCCTCGACGATCTGCCGTGTGCTCTCCAGGCGTGGGCACTGGTCGGCGATGTCCAGCGGGAACCATGCCTGCACCACCGTGAGGGGCGAGCCGTCGGCCAGTTGCATGAGCCGGTCACGGCGCAGCGCCACCTGCCCGTCCGGCACGCCGAGCGCGGCGGCGATGCGCCCCGGTGGGGCCTCGCGCACAGGGGTGCCGAGGATCCGGAAGGCCCGGCCGGTGCCCGCCCGGGTGGTGCCGGTCTTGCGGCCGCCTGCCGGGCGCGCGAGCGGCGCGGGCGCGACACGGAACCCCTGCCCCTGCCTTGCCACCACCAAGCCGTCCTGAACCAGAAGGTCGTACGCCTTGATCACGGTCGCGCGCGAGACGTCCCACTGCGCACACAGATCACGCTGCGAGGGCAGCAGGTCCTCCGGGGTGAACTCCCCATCCGCGATGCGTTGACGCAGGGAGTCGGCGATCAGCTCGTACTTGAGAACGGCCATGTGTGCGAGCCCCTTGCTCCTCTGGACAGGTGGACCGGTCAAGGTGGACCATCCCCGCTATGACACCAGACCCGCAAGTCGCGCCGGAAGTCCTGACTTTCTACTCCGAGACGAGCGACGAATCCGAGCGGCTGACCACGAGCGCGGACGGTGCGCTGGAACTGGTCCGCACCCAGGAGATTCTGCGCCCCCTCCTGCCGCCCGCGCCGGCTCGGATCCTGGACGTCGGAGGCGGCCCCGGCATCCACGCCCGGTGGCTCGTCGAGGACGGCTATACGGTGCACGTGGTCGACCCCGTTCCCCGTCACATCGAGCAGGCGGCGACCGCCGGCGCCACGGCCGAGCTGGGCGACGCACGCAAGCTCACCGCTGACGACCACTCCTATGACGCCGTGCTCGTACTCGGGCCGCTCTACCACCTCTTGGAGCGCGCCGAACGCGACCAGGCGCTCGCCGAAGCGGTACGTGTCGTCAAACCCGGCGGCCTGGTCGCCGCGGCCGCGATCGGCCGCTATGCGTCCCTGTTCGAGCACGTCGCCACGACCATGCTCGATGTCGACCGCGTGCACGATGCCATCGTCGACATCCTTGCCACCGGGATCCACGAGCCGGGCCGGAAGGGATTCACGGCCGCGTATTTCCACACCGCCGAATCCCTCGCCGAGGAAATGACCGCCGCAGGCCTGGCCGATGTCACCGTGCGGGGCATCGAAGGGCCCGCCTGGGCCGTCCTCAAGGGAACCGAGCAGCACAGCGGGGAATCGGTGACGGGCACCCCCATGTTCCGGTCGGCCCTGCGCGCCGCCCGACTTGCCGAGCCCTACCCGGAACTCCTGGCCGCCTCCTCCCACATGCTCGCTCTCGCGACCGCCCCAGGGATCTGACATCGCAACGGCGTGAGGCCGGCCATCTTCGCGATGGCCGGCCCTTCGGCTGCACCATGCGGTGCCGTGCGTACGGGTTCACACCGCCGGTTCCGCGAGCCGGCCCGGGGCTGTCGTTTCGACGTCGCCCGGAGCACCGGCACCCGCACCCGTGCTGCCACCCGCACCGGCCTCGGCGCCTCCGGCGGCCCCCAACTCCCGCCCATCCGCAGCCGCTTCGGCCGCCGCCGCGGGGCCCCGCAGCATTCCCGCCGCCAGTACCGCGGCGACCGCCAGGATCACCGTGCCGCCGGCCGCCGCGTACTGCATGCCGTGTACGAAGGCGTCCCGCGCCAGGGCCGCCAGGGTGTGGTCGGCGCCGGCGACGGCCGCGCCCAGGGTCTGGCGTGCGGCGGCCGGCGCCGAGGCCGGCATGTCGGCGCGGTAGACCGCGGTGCCGATCGAGCCGAGCACCGCCATGCCGAGCGCCCCGCCGAACTCCTGCCCCGTCTCCAGGAGCGAGGCCGCCGAGCCCGCCTTCTCGGCGGGGGCCGAGGCCAGCGCCATGTCGGAGACCAGCGCCATCACCGTGACGATGCCGCTCCCGATGACCGCCGCGCCCCCCAGCACCAACGCGAGGGAGTCCGTCCCTGCGAGGGTGAGCAGGGCGTATCCGACGGCGGCGACGGCGAAGCCCGCGGCGATGACGTAGGCCCGGTTCACCTTCTGCGCCACGGCGGTGGCGGTGGGGGCGGCGGCGCCGACGGCGACCGAGGGGGCGACGCTCCACAGCGCGGCCCGCATCGTGCTCATGTCCAGCACCGACTGGAGGTACTGGGTCGTGAAGTACGCCGAGCCCATCATCGCGAACGCGGCGATCGTGTTGCACGAGATCGCGGCGCCGAACCCGCGTCCGGGGCGGAACAGTTCGCGGCTGATCAGCGCGTCGCGCCGGGTGAGCTGACGGCGTACGAAGACCGTGCCGAGGACCAGGCCCACCGCGACACAGACCGCGTTCGTCGTCGAGAAACCGTCGGCCGCGAACTCCTTGAGCCCGTACACCACCGGCAGCACCGCGCCCATCGAGAGCGGCACGCTCAGGAAGTCGAACCTGCCGGGCTCCGGGTCCTTGGACTCGGGGACCAGCACCGGTGTCAGGACCAGGAGCAGCACCATCGCCGGCACATTGATCAGGAAGACGGATCCCCACCACAGGTGCTCCAGCATGATCCCGCTCAGCACCGACCCGAGCGCGATCCCGCCCGCCATGGCGGCGGACCAGATGCCGATGGCCCGGCCCCGCTGCTTGTCGTCGCGGAACATCGTGCGGACCAGACCCATCGTCGAGGGCATCAGGGTTGCCCCGCCGATGCCGAGCAGCGCCCGTGCGGCGATGAGCATGTCGGCGCTGGTGGCGTACGCGGCGGTCACCGATGCGATGCCGAAGGCGGCGGCGCCGAACAGGAGCAGCTTGCGCCGCCCGATGCGGTCGCCGAGCGAGCCCATCGTGATCAGCAGCCCGGCGAGGGCGAAGGCGTACACATCGATGATCCACAGCTGCTGGGTGGCGGAGGGGTCGAGCTCGCGGCTGATGGAGGGGAGCGCGAAGTACAGGACGGAGACGTCCATCGAGACGAGGAGGAGGGGCAGCAGAAGAACGATGAACGCCGTCCACTCCCTGCGACCGGCGCGCGGGCCGGCCCCGCCGATGGTGCTTGCTGTGGTGCTCGTCGAGTTGGGCATGGCAGTAATGTACGAGCGTCTTAAACGCGTGTCTAGTACTTACGTTTAAGACGTACGTATGGATCGGGGTGGAGCGCGCTCAGGGGCGTCCGATGGTTCGACGGTGGGGGTGGGGGTGGGGGGTGGCCGCTCCGCTCCGTCCCGACCCTCCCGGCGCGGGGCATGCGCACGTGCCCGCCCGGCGTCGGGCAGGGCGGGCAGGGGCAGGGTCGTATGGGGGTCGGAATGGGCGGCGGGGTGGAAAAGGGGAACGGGTCAGCGGGTGGGGACGGAGTCCACGTCCACCATCAGCAAATTCAGGGAATCCTCGTGCGGGGAGCCTTTTTCGGCGTGGTAGAACTTCAGGATGTTGCCGTCCTGGAGTTCCGCGGACTGGTACATCAATTCCAGCTCGCCGACCGCGGGATGGTCGAACGCCTTCGTTCCCTCCGTGCAGTTGGCGACTCGCTGGCGCGCCCAGATCGCGGCGAACTCCTCGCTCTGGATCGTGAGTTCACCGATCAGCTCCGCAAGTCGCGGATCATGGCGGTGATTGGCCGCGATGAAGCGCAGATAGGTGACGTTGGCGAGCGATTCGGTGGGCCAGTCCGCATACAGGCCGCGTACCTCGGCGTCGAGGAAATTGAGCGTGATGATGTTCGGCCGGAATTCCTCGGACTCGGGTGCGGAGAAGTCCAGATGCGGCGCGAAGAGGCGGTGGTACAGCGGGTTCCACGCGAGAATGTCGCACCGGTAGTTGAGCACCGCAGCCGCCACGTTTCCCAGCGACTCGACCAGCATGCGGGTGTGGGGGCTGATGCGGTCGAGAGCGGGGGCCGGTGCGGGCCGGTCCGGTTTCGGCGTGCCGATCTTGAGCAGGTACTCCTCCTCGTCCGGGCTCAGTTCGAGGGCCCGCGCGATGGAGAGCAGGATCGAGGGGGAGGCGTGTGCGGTCTGGGCCTGTTCCAGGCGGGTGTAATACGTCTGGCTCACGCCGGCCAGCGCGGCGACTTCCTCGCGCCGCAGCCCCGGCACGCGCCGGGAACCCCGGCTCACCAAGCCGATCTGTTCGGGCCGGATACGCTCCCGCATCTGCCGCAGATAGCTTCCGAGATCCGTGTTCACGTATTCGTCCACCCCTTCAGTATCACTGAGGCCTCTGGCTCCCGGGAGCTGGCTCCGGCATCATGGATTTCCTTCGTCGGCAGCCCAGTTGAGCCGCGTCGGCGGGCCGGGGAGGGGGCTCGCGGTCCCGGCGCCGCATTCACTTTCAGTGCCGCTCCTTGCGTCGCAGTACCAGCCACAGCAGTACGCCGCCGACGATCAGGGAGAGGGAGTCCACGGCGAGTGCGGCATGGATGCCGGACAACTGCCCGGCGACACCGGCGCCGGAGTTCTTGTCGCCGACGGACGTGGTGAACACCGCGCTGAGCAGCGGGATGCCGATCGCCATACCGACCTGCTGGCTCTGCGTCGCCATGCCGGTCGCCATGCCCTGCCGGCCGCTGTCCGCGGCCGACGTGGAGAGCACCATGAAGGCCAGCATCGCCAGCATGGAGAAGACCGCGTTCACGAACTGGGCGGCGATCAGCGGGATCAGCCAGTGGGACGCCGCCGACATCCGGATGCCGGGCAGCATGAAGGCGCCCTGGCCGATGAGCGCGATGCCGAGGAGCGTACGGGGCGACACCCTTTCGAGGATCCGTGGGCCGATCGTTCCGCCGAGGATCTGGCCGGCCCCGATACCGAGCAGAACGAGTCCGGCCACGAGCGAGGAGTGGCCGAGCACGTTCTGGACGTACAGGCCGGTGAAGAAGATGAGGGCGGTCTCGCCGCCGAAGATGAGGAGTGCGGCCGCGTTGGCGAAGGCGATGTCGGGCTTGCGCAGCATACGGACCGGCACCAGGGCGTCGGTGGTGCGGCGCTCCACCGTCCAGAACGCGGCCAGCAGGACGGCGGCGGCGATCAGCGAGGCGCAGGCGAGGGTGTCGAGGCCGGATTCGGCGGCGCGGGTGATGCCGTGGATCAGCGTGAAGAGGCCGGAGGTGATGAGCAGCGCGCCGGGGGCGTCGAGCCTGCTCCTGCGTTCCGCCCTGCTGTCGGCGACGACGAGCGGCACGACGACGACGGCCGCGACGGCGACCGGCACGTTGATGAAGAACGCCCAGCGCCAGGAGAACGCGTCCGTGAGGACACCGCCGAGAATCGACCCGACGGTGAATCCCGAGCTCATCATGACGCCGTTGAGGCCCAGGGCCCTGGTGCGCAGGCCCGGCTCGGTGAACGCGGTGGTGAGCATCGCCAGCGCGGCCGGGGTGACCGCCGCCGTGGCCAGGCCCTGAAGGGCGCGGGCCACCAGAAGCACCGGGGGAGCGGTGGCGATGCCGCCCAGCACCGAGGCGACGGCGAGCACGGCCATGCCGGCGATGAAGATGCGCCGCCGGCCAAGAAGGTCACCGACCCGGCCGAACACCAGGGTGCAGCCGGCCGCGCAGAGCGCGAACACGGTGGTGATCCACTGGAGGTTCCCCGCCGTGAACCCCAGGTCGGCGCCGACCCGGGGGAGGGCGACGTTGAGGACGGAGAAATCGGCGGCCATCATGAACTGCGAGGCGAGGAGCACCAGAAGAACGGCGACCTGACGGCTGGTCATCCTCGTCGACTGTTGCGGGGGCGAGGCGGTGATCGTGGTCATGCGGCAAGGCTCGCCGGACCGGAACGGCTCAGCCAGATCCCAGCTGTGGACAGCCCCGCCGGGGGTAGTCCTGCCAGTGCCAGGTTCGCGCTCCGCGTGCCGGCCGCAGGCCCTGTCGGCTGCGCTCGGAAAACGCGAATGGGCGTTCTCGGAAAACCGAGAACGCCCAGGTCAGCAACCTAATCGCATGGTGCGCCGCCAGGGACTCGAACCCCGGACCCGCTGATTAAGAGTCAGCTGCTCTAACCAACTGAGCTAGCGGCGCCTGCTGACAGAGAAAATACTACCTGGTCCCCCGGGGTGCTGATGACCACCGGGAACCGGGGTGCGCGGGGTCCTCAGATGGCCAGCGAGAGCACCACCGGGGCCGCCCGGCGGTTGAGGGTGTCGGCCGCGGCGCGCAGCCGGTGCGCGTGCTCGATCGGCATCGACAGGGCCAGGCAGCCCACGGCCGAGCCCGCGGTCAGGGGCACGGCCGCGCAGACCGTGCCCACCGCGTACTCCTGGAGGTCGAGGACCGGCACGGTGGCCGGCTGGCTGTCGAGCTTGGAGAACAGGACCTTCTCGCTGGTGATCGTCCGCGAGGTGAGCCGGGCGATCTTGTGGCGCGAGAGGTGGTCGCGGCGGCCGTTCTGGTCGAGCTGGGTCAGCAGGCACTTGCCGACCGCGCTGGCGTGCGCCGCGGACTTGAAGTCGACCCACTCGTTGACCTTCGGGGCGCGCGGCCCGTCCGCGTACTGGGTGATCTTGACCTCGCCGTCGATGTAGCGGCTGATGTAGACCGCCGCGCCCACCGTGTCGCGCAGGGACGTGAGGATGTCCTGGAGCTTGGTCTCCAGGGCGTCGCGGCGGGCGGCGCCCGAGCCGAGCAGGACCATCGAGTCGCCGATCACATAGGCGCCGTCGGCCACCTGCTCGACGTAGCCCTCGCGGCGCAGCATGAGCAGCATCGAGGTCAGGTGGGCGGTGGGCAGGCCGGTCTCGCGCGCGATCTGGCCATCGGTCACGCCTCCGCCGTGCCTGGAGATCGCTTCCAGGACCCGCAGGACGTAATGCACCGAATGGAACGGCGCGGTCGGCTCCGGCTTCAGCGCCACGGTTTCCCCCTAGCAGGTCGAGCTGCGAAGGTGGCAGGTCTGCTCCTCCACGATAGCCGCCAAGACCCGTTTCTGGTGGGGGTGTTGACAAGATTGGTGACGCGCTCCAGGGCTCTACGCTGGGACGCGCCACCGTGGCATATGCCAGAGTCACGATCGGGGGAGCGCTCGGATGGCCGGAACGTGAGGTCAGCGCCGTATACGGCGCGTGGTCACGCGATTGCGCCGAGGAATCCCCGCGTACGCTCGTGTTCCGGATCGCCGAAGATCTTCTCGGGCGGACCCGACTCGATGACCTTGCCCGCGTCGAACATCATCACCTCGTCGGAGATGTCCCGCGCGAAGCTCATCTCGTGAGTGACACAGAGCATGGTGATGTCCGTGGTGCGGGCGATGTCGCGCAGCAGGTCGAGCACCCCGGCCACCAGCTCCGGGTCGAGCGCGGACGTCACCTCGTCCAGGAGCAGCACCTCCGGACGCATCGCGAGCGCCCGGGCGATCGCGACGCGCTGCTGCTGGCCCCCGGAGAGCTGGGAGGGCTTCGCGTCGCGCTTCTCGTCGAGCCCCACCAGGTCGAGCAGTTCGCGCGCCCGCTCCTCGGCCTCGTCGGCGGACAGGCCGAGCACGCGGACCGGGGCCTCGGTGATGTTGCGCAGCACGCTCATGTTGGGGAACAGGTTGAACTGCTGGAAGACCATCCCGATCTTCTTGCGGGCCTGGCTGCGCTCCTTCTCGTTCGCCGGGAACAGCCGGTTCCCGTTGACCTGGATGATCCCCGAGTCCGGGGTCTCCAGGGTCATGAGCAGCCGCAGGATGGTGGTCTTGCCGGAGCCCGAGGGGCCGATCAGGGTGACGTGCTTGCCCTTGCGGGCGGTGAAGCACAGGTCGTCGAGGACGGTGTTGTCACCGAAGCGTTTGGTGACGTTCTCGAAGCGGATCAGCTCGCTGCCGCTCCGCTTCTTCACGGGCATCTCGATCTGGGTGTCAGCGGACAAGGCGGCGCTCCAGGGCTCGTACGAACAGCGAAGCCGGATAGGCGATGAGGATGAAGGCGACGCCGACGACGGTCAGCGGCTCGGTGTACTGGAAGGTGCTCGCCCCCGCGAGACGGGACTGCTGAAGCATCTCCAGGACGCTGATGCCGGCGAGCAGCGGCGTGTCCTTCAGCATGGAGATGACGTAATTGCCGAGCGCCGGCGCGATGCGGCGGACGGCCTGCGGCAGGATCACCGCGAACCAGGTGCGGTGCGCGGGCAGGCTCAGCGCGGTCGCCGCCTCCCACTGGCCCTTGGGCACGGCGTCGATGCCGGCCCGGTAGACCTGCGCGGTGTACGTCGAGTAGTGCAGGCCGATGGCGAGGATGCCGGTGGTCAGCGCGGAGAACTTCACGCCCCACTCCGGCAGCACGAAGAACAGGAAGAACAGCTGTACCAGCAGGGGCGTGGTGCGGATGAACTCCGTGATCAGGTTGACCGGCCAGCGCACGAAGCGGGTCGGGGCGCGGAAGGCGAGCGCCCACACCAGGCCGAGGCTGAAGGAGATGAGCGAGCCGAGCGCGAGGATGTGCAGCGTGGTGAGCACGCCGTCCCAGAAGCGCGGCATGAAGTCCCAGACGGCGGACCAGTCCCAGTTCACTTGACACTCACCCCCAGGTTGGCCTTGGTGCGGCGTTCCAGCGCCTTCATGCCGCGGGTGACACCGAAGGCGAGGACGAAGTAGATGACGAGGGTGATGGTGTAGATCTGCGCGCTGTCCTGCGTCGCGAGCCGCACCAGGTACGCCGCGAACGACACGTCGCCCACGCCGAGCAGGGACACGAGCGCGGTTCCCTTGAGCAGTTCGACCAGCAGATTGCAGAACGGCGGGATCATCTCCGGGACCGCCTGCGGCAGCAGGACGAGCCGCATCCGCTGCCAGGGCGTGAAGCTGAGCGCGATGCCCGCCTCGCGCTGCGCGGGCGCGACCGCGTTCAGGGCGCCGCGCACGATCTCCGCGCCGTACGCCCCGTAGGACAGGCCCAGCGCGAGCACCGCCGCCCACATCGGGACCAGTTGCCAGCCCGCGAGCGGCGGCAGCACGAAGAACAGCCAGAACATCAGGACCAGCGCCGATGTGCCGCGGAAGATCTCCGTGTACGCGGCCGCGAGGAAGCGCACAAGGCGCGAGCGGTGGGTCCGGGCGATGCCCACGCCGAAGGCGACGGCGGCCGCCAACGCGGCGCTGTACACGGTCAGTTGGAACGTGACCCAGATTCCCGGCAGTACCCAGTGCTGCCACAGTCCGGCCGTCATCGGCACAGCTCCTTGGCGGTCAGGTTGGTCATCTCGGCCTGGGTGAAGCCGAACGGCTTCAGGATCCGGAAGAGCTCGCCGCTCTGCTTCATGCGGTGGATCTCGGCGTTGAACGCGTCGCGCAGCGCGCCGTCGGTGGGACGGAAGGCGAAGCCGCCGCCGTCGATCTTCTTCTTGCCGTCGACGATCGCCGCGAAGGGCTGGGTGGCCTCGGCCTTCGCGCTCTTCTTCACCACCTCGCGCACCGTGAGCGCGGTGCCCGCGAACACGTCGACCCGGCCGGACTCCACGGCGTTCAGGCCCGCCACCTGGTCCTGGAGGATCACGATGTCCTTCTCGGGGTAACCGGCGGCGGTGGCGTAGGCGCTCTCCGCGTAACCGGTGCCGGTCGCGAACCGCGCCTTGGCGCGGACGACGTCCTCATAGGTGTGGAGGTTCTTCGGGTTGCCCTTGCGGACGATGAACGCGTCCAGCATCTGGTACTCGGGGTCCGCGAACAGCACCTGCGCGCAACGGTCCTTGTTGATGTACATCCCGGCCGAAACGACGTCGAACTGCTGGGAGTTGAGTCCGGGGATCAGCGAGGAGAAGTCGGTGGCGACGGGCTGTACGTGGCCGATTCCGAGCCGTTTGAAAATCACCTTGGCGAGTTCGGGAGCCTCACCGGTGAACTCGCCCTCGTCGTTCACGTACCCGTACGGGACCTCACCGGCGATGCCGAGGCGGACGGTGCCCTGCGACTTCAGGCGGGCCAGCGCGTTGCCGTCGGGGACGCGTGAGCAGGCGGCGGCGCCGGTGAGGGCGACGGCGGCGGCGCCGGTGAGCAGGGTCCGCCTGGGTATGGAGCGTCTGGGACGTGAGGTAGCTCGGGCCATGGCGGCGCGGCTACCCCCCTTTATCCAGCCCATGCCAACTATTTTTTTTCGGACGCCGCCGGGGCCCGCACGCGGGACTCACCCCATCGGGGAGCGGGCGGCGCGTGCGGGACCCGCCCCGCCGGGGGGCGGGGGCAGCGCGGGACTCACCCCGTCGGGGAGCGCGGGCGCATGGGGGACTCACCCCGCCGGGGAGCCCGGGAAGGCGGCGGCGGCCCGCAGCACCGTCCGGTCGCCGTGGCGCGCGGCGATCAGCTGGAGGCCGATCGGTAGGCCGTCGCCGTCCCGCCCGACCGGGACGGTCGCCGCGGGCTGCTGGGTCAGATTGAACGGATAGGTGAACGGCGTCCACGCCGTCCAGCGGTACGGGGCGAAGCCGGCCGGCGCATCGCGGCCCGCCTCGAACGCGGTGATCGGCAGTGTCGGCGTGACCAGCAGGTCGTAACGCTGGTGGAAGCGGGCCATCCGCCTGCCGAGCCCGATCCGGGCGTCCTCGGCGGCCAGCAGGTCGAGTGCCGAGAGGCGGGCGCCGCGCGCCGCGATCTCCCGCAGCCCCGGGTCGAGCAATGCCCGTTGCTCCAGGCCCAGTTGACCGACCCGCCGGGCCGCCCCCGCGTTCCACAGGGTGTGGAAGACATCGACCGGGTCCGCGAAGTCGGGATCGGCCTCCTCCACGTACGCGCCGAGGCCGGCGAGCCGGGTCACCGCCGCCCGCACCGCCGCGGCCACCTCGGGGCGCACCGCCACCTGCCCGCCGAAGGACGGCGAGTAGGCGATGCGCAGGCCCTTGACGCCCGCCGCGGTGTCCTCGGCGAGGGCGGCCTCGTAGGAGTGGGCGGGGGGCGCGAGGGCGGTGGGGTCGCGCCGGTCCGCGCCGCTGATGACGTCGAGCAGCAGCGCCGCGTCCGCCGCGTCCCGGGCGATCGGGCCCACGTGTGCCAGGGGGCCGAACGGGCTCGCGGGGTAGAGGGGGGCCCGGCCGTAGGTGGGCTTCAGGCCGAGGACGCCGCAGAACGAGGCCGGGATGCGGATCGAGCCCCCCCCGTCCGTGCCGAGCGAGAGCGGACCCGCCCCTGCCGCGACCGCCGCCGCGCCGCCGCCGCTGGAGCCGCCCGCCGTGCGCGCGGGATCGTGCGGGTTGCGTGTGATGCCGGTGCGCGGGGAGTCCGTGACGGCCTTCCAGCCGAACTCCGAGGTCGTCGTCTTGCCGATGAGCACCGCCCCGTGCTCGCGCAGCCGCGCGACGGCCGGCGCGTCCTCGCCCCAACTCCCGCGATCGGACGTGGTGTTGGAGCCGCGCAGGGTCGGTCCACCCGCCTGGAGGAGCAGATCCTTGACCGACACCGGCACCCCGTCGAGCAACCCCTGGGGCTCTCCCGCGTGCCGGCGCCGCGTGGCCGCGCGGGCCTGGGCCAGGGCCTGCTCGGCGTCGACGCGTACGAATGCGTTCAGACGAGGCTGTACTTCCTCGATGCGGGCCAGCACCGCCAGGGTCGCCTCGGTGGGGGAGAAGGTTCCGGCCCGGTAGCCGGCCAGGAGTTGACGTGCCGTCATGTCCGTGAGTTCGCTCGGCTCAGTCATGGAGGATGTCGTACCCACGCCGGCGCCCCGGCACGTGGGAACACCGGCTGCGGCCGCGTCGCGGGCCGCCCGGCGGCGCGGCGGGGAATAAAACGGAGCTAGCCTCCTGTTCCGGGGTGTGTACGGCGCCGGTGCCCGGTGCCCGTACGGAGCCGGCGTCGTACGGCACAGATGTCTGTACTGCTTGCGTGTACGGCATCGGTGTCCGGGCGGCGGCGTACGACGAGTGACCTGGTGTGACGGACTGGAGGCGTGGAGCGGTGGACGTGGATGCGATACGAGGGACGGCGGCCGGGACCGCGCCCGTGCCCCTGTCCGTACTCGACCTGGTGACGGTGGGCGACGGCTACACCGCGCACCGTGCGCTGCGTACCAGCGTGGAGATCTCCCGGCTCGCCGAGCGGCGCGGCTACCACCGGCACTGGGTCGCCGAGCACCACTCCATGCCCGGGGTCGCCTCGTCCGCGCCGGCCGTGATCCTCGCCCACCTCGCCGCCCACACCTCGCGCATCCGGCTCGGCTCGGGCGGTGTGATGCTGCCCAACCACGCGCCGCTGGTCATCGCCGAGCAGTTCGGCACCCTGGAGGCGATGGCGCCGGGCCGTGTCGACCTCGGGCTCGGGCGGGCGCCCGGCACGGACGGCGCGACGGCGGCGGCGCTGCGCCGCACCGACCGGCTGAACGAGGGCGCCGACGACTTCCCCCAGCAGCTGGCCGAACTGACCCGCTTCCTCGACGACGACTTCCCCGACGGGCACCCCTACGCCCGCATCCACGCGGTGCCGGGCCCCGTCCAGGGCCCGTCGGGCCGCCCGCCGATCTGGCTGCTCGGGTCCTCCGGCTTCAGCGCCCGCCTGGCCGGCATGCTCGGCCTTCCGTTCGCGTTCGCCCACCACTTCTCGGCGGCCAACACGGTCCCGGCGCTCGACCTGTACCGCGACTCCTTCCGGCCGTCGGCGCTGCTTGACGCGCCGTACGCGCTGATCGGCGTGTCGGCGCTGGCCGCGGACGACGAACGCGAGGCCAGGCGCCAGACACTCACCAACGCGCTGTCGATGGTCCGGCTGCGTACCGGCCGGCCCGGCCTCGTCCCGACCCCCGAGGAGGCCGAGGCCCACCAATTCAGCGCGCTGGAGCGGGAGTTCGTCGACAGCTGGCTCGCCAACGTGATCTCCGGGACGTCCGACGAGGTACGCGCGGGCCTGGACGACCTCCAGAAGCGGACCGGCGCGGACGAGCTGATGATCACGGCGAACGCGCATGGGCCGGAGGTGAGGGTGCGTTCGTACGAGCTGATCGCCGACGCGTACGGCCTGCCCGACCTGCCCGCCTGACCCTGCGCCCCCTAGGGGGTGTCTGGTGGATCATGGCCGGGGGTGCGGCGCCTGGCACGGCACCTCGCGGCGTTGCCGAAACGCCCCGATAGCTCCGCTATCACGACGTTCCCGCGCCTTGCGATGCACCGCACCAGGCGCCGCACCCTGACCGACCCTGATCCACCAGACACCCCCTAGCGGGCGACCCGGCACCCCACCCGCCCGGGGCGCGCACCAGGGCTCTTCGCTCTCGCGTGCGGGCCGTGGGTGGGTGGTCGCACGGTTCCCGTGCCCCTGCGGGGCGGGGCGGTGGGCTCAGTGGTGGGCGCGGGCCGCTGAGAGCAGGGTGGTGATCGCTCCGGTCAGGGCGGCCCGCGACGCCGGGTCGGTGATGGTTCCCGATGGGGCGATCGCGTCGCGCGGGACCGGGATGTGGACGGCCGCCGGGTCGACGATGCGCGCCCCCGTGTAGCCCAGCACCGTGCGCAGCGCCGCATGTGCCCCGGCCGCCCCCGTCGGGGCGACGGAGGCGTTGACCCAGCCCACCGGCTTGTCGGAGATCTCGACGCCGCCCACCGTCCAGTCGAGCAGGTTCTTGAAGGAGCCCGGCAGGTCACCCGCGTACTCCGGGGTGCAGATCAGCAGCGCGTCCGCCGAGGCGATCAGGGTGCGCAGGCGGACGACCTCCGCGGGCAGGGGGTCCGTGTCGTCGTCCGGGTTGAAGTGGGGGAGCGCGCCCATGCCCTCGTAGGTGATGGGCCGTGGTGCGCACACTGGCGGAACTCGCGGCGATGCTACGTCGGTAAAACCTGGGGCGGAGGAGGGGACTGGTCCACCCCGCCCCGCCGGGTCCGGGTGGCCGCATTTCTCCGGTCGTGGCCCACATCCGAAGGGGCAAAGCGCCTCAACTCGGCTTCTGACAAGGGGTTTCGCCCCAGGATTGGTCTAGTCCTCAATTTGGTTCAGACCATTGACGTGGCCGGGATCCGATCGCTATCACTTCCTCAACCGCCCTTCCCCGCACCCCCTCGTGCCCCACCCCCCGGAGGCCGTCTTGCACCGCCGCAGACCTCTCGTTGCCGCCCTGAGCACCGCCGTGCTCGCCGCCGGCGCCCTGGCCGCCTTCGCGGGCCTGGGCACCGCATCCGCCGCCGACGCCGCCCCGAGCGCCGCCGCACCCTCGACGGGCGGCGTGAAGATCGCGTACTACGACCAGTGGAGCGTGTACGGGAACGCCTTCTACCCCAAGCACCTCGACACCCGGGGCATCGCGGGCAAACTGGACGTCCTCAACTACTCGTTCGGCAACATCGACCCCACCAACCTCACCTGCTTCGAGGCGAACAAGGCGGCGGGTGACGACAACAACCCCAACGCCGGTGACGGGGCGGGCGATTCGTTCGCGGACTACCAGAAGTCGTTCTCGGCCGCCGACAGCGTCAGCGGCGTCGCCGACACCTGGAACCAGCCCATCGTGGGCGTCTTCAACCAGTTCAAGGAACTGAAGGCCAAGTACCCCAAGCTGAAGATCAACATTTCGATCGGCGGCTGGACGTACTCCAAGTACTTCCACGACGCGGCCCTCACCGACGCCAGCCGCAAGAAGTTCGTCTCGTCCTGCATCGACCAGTACATCGCCGGCAACCTGCCCACCGAGGGCGGCTACGGCGGCGCGGGCGCGGCGGCCGGGATCTTCGACGGCGTCGACATCGACTGGGAGTACCCGGGCTCGCCCGACGGCCACCTCGGCAACCACTACGGCGCCGAGGACAAGGCCAACTACACCGCCCTGCTCGCCGAGTTCCGCAAGCAGCTCGACGCGTACGGAACCGCGCACGGCGGCAAGCACTACCTCCTGACGGCGGCGCTCCCGGCCGGTCAGGACAAGATCAAGAACATCGAGACGGACAAGATCGGCGCGTCCCTCGACTACGCCAACATCATGACGTACGACATGCACGGCGCCTGGAACGCGACGGGACCGGCCTACCACCAGTCCCCGCTGGTCTCGCCGCCCAACGACCCCACGGACGTCATCAAGCCCGGCACCCAGAAGTACTCGATCTCCAACGCGATCGACTCCTGGATCGACGGCAACCCCGCCTACGGCATAGCGGGCGGCTTCCCCGCCAACAAGATCACGCTGGGGTACGAGTTCTACTACCGCGGCTGGAAGGGCGTCCCGGCGACCAACAACGGGCTCGGCCAGAGCGCGACCGGTCCCTCGGGCGCCCGGCCCACCAGCCAGGTCGCGGGCACCGCGCTCTACAAGGAGCTCGGCGGCATCGTCGACAACCCCGCGACCACCTTCTGGGACGCCGACGCGAAGGCCTCGTACTTCTACAAGGACGGCGAGTTCTTCACCGGCCTCGACAAGCAGTCCATCCAGGCCCGCGCCGACTACGCCCACCAGCGAGGTCTGGCCGGCGCCATGATGTACAGCCTGCTCGGCCTCGACGACAAGACCACGCTGCTCAACGACATCGTGGACGCGGTCGGCTCCTCGCCCTCCTCGACCCCGGACCCGACGCCGACGGCCACCAACTCCCCGTCGCCCACCCCGACCGCCCCCACCAGCCCGTCCCCGACCCCCGGTGGCTGCACCGCCGCGGCCTGGGACAGCGGCGCGACCTACACCGGAGGCAACCAGGTCTCCTACGGCGGTCACACCTGGAAGGCGCAGTGGTGGACCAAGGGCGAGCAGCCCGGCACCACCGGGCAGTGGGGCGTCTGGCAGGACCTCGGCGCCTGCTGATCCACCCGTCACGCACGGCCGCCCCGCTCTTCCTCCGGGAGGAGCGGGGCGGCCGTCTTCATGCAGGGGATTCGGCGAAGGGGCTTCGTGCGGGGCTTCGAGCGGCAATTCGAGCGGCAATTCGTGCGGGGATTCGTGCGGCAATTCGTGCGGCAATTCGTGCGGGACTCAGACCTTCTGCGGGCTGTGCGCGATCATCCGGGCGATCCGGTCCGGGGCGACCGCCCGTGAGTAGAGCCAGCCCTGGCCCGTGTCGCAGCCGATCCGGGCCAGCCGGGTCGCCTGTTCGGGGGTCTCCACGCACTCGGCGGTGACGGTGAGCCCGAGCCGGTGGGCGAGCTGGACCATGGCCTCGACGATGGTCTCGTCGGCCGGGCTGGGGTGGGCGCCGCCCTCGTCGTACTGGAAGCCGCGCACGAACGACCCGTCCAGCTTGAGGACGGAGACGGGCAGCCGGCTCAGATAGGCGAGATTGGAGTAGCCGGTGCCGAAGTCGTCGATCGCGATGTGCACGCCCATGTCGGACAGCGCCTGAAGGGCCTGGAGCGGGCGGCCCGCCGAGCCCATCACCGCGGACTCGGTCAGCTCCAACTGGAGCAGATGGGGCGCGAGTCCGGTCTCCGCCAGGATCTCCGCCACGTCCGCCACCAGGTCGGAGTCCCACACCTGGCGCACCGCGACATTGACGCTCACGAAGACCGGCGGCACATCGGGGTGCTCGATCTGCCAGCGCCTGGCCTGCCGGCACGCGGTGCGCAGCACCCACCGGCCGAGCTGGACCACCGAGCCGTCCTCCTCGGCGATCTGGATGAACCGATTCGGCGGAAGCATCCCGAATTGGGGGTGATTCCAGCGGACCAGCGCCTCGACGCCGTGCACGACACCGTCGGCCATCCCCACCAGCGGCTGGTACTCCAGGGTGAACTCGCCGCGCTCCACGGCCGGGCGGAGCGTGGAGGACAGCGCCTGGCGGGTCATGCGGTGCGCGTTGCGCTCGGGGTCGAAGAGCGTCCAGCGTGCCTTGCCGTCGGCCTTGGCCCAGTACAGCGTGGTGTCGGCGGCCTGCATCAGACCGGTCGCCGTGGTGCCGGCGCCGGCCCGCTCCACCACCCCGATCGAGGCCGAGACCGACAGGCGCTGGCCTGCCAGGTCGAAGGGCCGCTGAAGCGCGTTCAGCACGGAACGGGCGAGCTCGGCCAGTTGCTCCGTACCCGTGGAATCCTCGACCAGGACGGCGAACTCGTCGCCGCCGAGCCGTGCCACCAGGTGCCCGCCGCTGCGTGCGTAGCCGGACTGGTCGGCGCACTCGGTGAGGCGGCCCGCGACCGCGCTCAGCAGCCGGTCGCCGACCCGGTGGCCCAGCGTGTCGTTGACCGCCTTGAACCCGTCGAGATCCAGATAGCAGATCCCGATGCGGCCGGTGCCGCCGTTGTCGTACGCGGACGCTTCGAGCGCGGCGTTGAGCCGTTCGAAGAACAGGGTGCGGTTGGGCAGGCGGGTCACCGGGTCGTGCATCTGGAGGTGGCGCAGCCGGGCCTGGAGCTCGCGCCGGTCGCTGATGTCCGCGATGGAGAGCAGCACGCTGGAACTGTCGGGTACGGGCGCGACGGTGACCTCGGCCCAGAGCGAGTGGCCGTCGGGGTGCTTGAGGCGGCGGGTGCAGCGGAAGCGGTTGCGGGCGCCGCGCAGCACCTCGCGGTAGGCGTGCCAGGTGCGGTGGTCGGCGGCCAGGTCGACGAGGTCGGCGGCGTCCTGCTCGCGCAGCGAGCCCGGGTCGGTGCCGAGGAGTTCGGCGAGCGCGTCGTTGGCGGCGACGACGCTGCCCTCGCGGTCCACGACCGCCATCGCGAGATGGGCGGCGTTGAACGCGGCCCGGTAGTCGCGCAGTTCGGAGGCGGAGCGCCCCGCCGGGTACGTCGGGGAGGCGTCCTGAGCGGGCCCGGCCGGTTTCGGCGGGTGCTCGGGCAGGGGGTTTCCCGCGTGTTCGAGAGGGCGTTCCGCCAGGACGCCTGCGATCCGGTCCGTATGACGCTCCGTGACGGGCGGCCGGATGGTCCCGGGTGCTCGACCCGGTCCTTCGGAGGTTCCGCTCACCGCTGGCTCCCGCAGTGCATTCGAGTCGTGCAGAGGTAGTACGGAGTTGGCCGGGGTCTTCGGCCGGGGTGGACGCCGGCCTTGTGGGGCCGGATCCACGCAGGAAAGTAGGCCGATCATAGAGGCTGGCCGGTGGCGCGATCCAGCTTCGCGGTCGTGATCAAGAGCACCCGGAGTTCTGTGTCGATCGCTGACCGATCGTTTCTGCGCGGGTGTGGCCGGGCTCGGGCCCTCCGTGATCAGTCGTGACTTTGCGTACGTCATCGGGGTGTCGGCGCCCTCACCCTTCTGGGGCACCGCAACAGGGCATATCGCCAGAAACCTGCACAAAGTGGGTGGGATGTCCCGCATCCCGCTCCCGGAGGTCGCCGTGCAGGGTCAGCAGACACCCGGGGGAGTGGAGCGTGTCCGGCTGCGCAGTGCGGCGGCGGCGCTCACCTCCTTCATGGCGCTCGCCGCCATCTCGCTGGTGTCCGGGCCGGCGGTCGCGGCGGACTCCGTGGTGCCGTGCGCCCTGCCGAGGACCGACGCCCACCACTCGCTCGGCGTCGACACCTGGAACTCCGCCTACCCGCGCCCGGTCCGCGCACTGAAGGCGGTCATGGTCTTCCTGTCCTTCCCGGACTCCAGGCCCGCCACCGCCCCCAAGGACCTGGCCGCCGACTACTTCCCCGCCACCAGCCGCTTCTTCGAGCAGGCCTCGTACGGGAAGTTCCGGCTCGACGCCGAGCCCCAGCAGCGCTGGGTGCACATGCCGGCCGCGTCGACCTCGTACCGCATAGAACGGGACTGGGACCCGGGCCAGCGCACCCGCTACCTGAAGGACGCGATCCGGGCGGCCGACCCGACGACCGACTTCTCCGCGTACGACATCGTCTATCTGGTCGCCGACCCGGACGCGCCCGGCGTCGACTCGGACGCCACCAAGGTGGTCAACTTCGACCGGCCCGTGCGCGCCGACGGCCGGGACATCAACCGGGTCGTGACGGTCTTCGAGCACCATCCGCCGGACCGCAACGTGCTGGCCCACGAGACCGGGCACGTCTTCGACCTGCCGGACCTCTACCACCGGCCGCAGGACGGCAAGAGCGGCGACTGGGACACCTACGTCGGCGACTGGGACGTGATGGGCAGCCAGTTCGGTACGGCGCCCGACCTCTTCGCCTGGCAGAAGTGGAAGCTCGGCTGGATCGACCGGCGCGAGGTCAGCTGTGTGACGGGCAGCACGACGGCCCGACTCACCCTGGAGCCACTGTCCGCGTCCCCCGCGAAGGCCGGCACCGCGGGCAAGCGGCTGGCGGTGGTCCGCACCGGCGAGGACCACGCGATCGCCATCGAGGCACGCGAACCGGCGGGCCTGGACCGGGCGAGCTGCACCGCGGGACTCCTGGTCTACCGGGTCCGCAGCGGGTCCGGTTCGGGTGGCGGACCGGTCGAGGTGCTGGACGCGCACCCGGGTACGGAGTCGTGCTGGGAGAAGTCGGTGTATCCGGCGCTCGCGGACGCGCCGGTGGGCGTGGGCGAGACGTTCACGGTGCCCGGCGAGGGGATCAAGATCGAGGCGGAGGGCCGGACGAAGTCGGGCGCGTGGACGGTCAAGATCTCCCCTTGACCCCTTGACCCCTTGACCGTTTGACCGCTTGACCGCTTGAACCGCTCGCACCTGGCCGGCTTCGGCACCGCTCGGCCGTGCGATCCCTGGCCGTCAGCCGCCCCGGCCGGGGCAACGAAAAAGCCCCCCGCTTCCGCGAGGGGCTTCTTCCGTCTGTGCGCCGCCAGGGACTCGAACCCCGGACCCGCTGATTAAGAGTCAGCTGCTCTAACCAACTGAGCTAGCGGCGCCTGCTGACGTCGTAGACACTAGCATCCTGATCCGCGCGAGGAAAAATCGAAATCCGATGGCCCTCCCCGGCCTCGTTCCTGGCGGCGCGGACGCAGGCCCACAGGAGTACGTCCGGCCCCGGCAGCCAGGGCCGGCGGGTGTCGGGGGCGACCAGCCAGCGGGCCGCGCCGGAGTTCTCCGGCTCCGGGCGCACCAGGGCCGGGACGGTGACGGCGTCACCGGCGCCGTGGCACAGCAGCGGCGGCACCGCGGCGTCGGGGCCGTGCCACTCCTCCCACTCCAGGAGCGAGGGCAGGCGCTGCGCCGTACCGGGCGCCGCGAACAGGAGCATGCGCCCCCGGTGGATCGCCACCGGGCCGGAGCCGGGGCCCTCGGCCCACAGGCGGTCCAGCATGCGGCGCCCGAACATCGACGGCACGTTGACCACGTCGAAGACCGAGCCGCACGGCAGCACCCCGGGTGCGGTGGGCCGGGACTCCCACTGGGCGAGCGTGCTGCGCGGGTGGCCGGACGCGGACGACAGCCAGGCGGCGCCCGCGGCCGTCACCTCGGCGACCTGGTGCCGTCCCTCGTCGCGCAGGACACGGAAGATGTCGAGGGCGTCGTCGTCCTCGTCGCGCCGGCTCATTGTCGTGGCGCACGGGCTCACCGTCGTGGCGCACGGGCTCACCGTCGTGGCGCACGGGCTCACCGTCGTGAGGGGGCCGCCACCCATCTCCGTCTGCCGCACGCCGCTGCTCCTGCCCGTACCGTTGCCGCTGCTCATGCTCTACGTCTACCGGGATGCCGGGACCCACTCCGGTGGCTTGGCGGAAACCGGGACAGGACGGGGCGGGAGGGCGTATCTTGCGCCCCGGCATATGCCCCGGGCCCGTGGTCGCCCGACGAACCGGCCGGGGTGCGGCACGTGGCGCCGGGGGGCGTGGCACCCAGGTGCCGGGCGTGCGGCACGTGGCGCCGGGGGCGTGGCACCCCGGTGCCGGGGGTGCGGCACGAGGGGCCAAGGGCGTGGCGCCAGACGCTAGGGAATGTCGCCCGCGCGCATCAGGTCGCGGCCGAACTCGATCATCTTCTTCGCGTAGTCCTCGGTCCACTGGGCCCGCTGCGCCACGTCGGCGGGGGTCAGCCGGTCGAAGCGGCGGGGGTCGGCGAGCTGGGCGGCCGCGACCGCCTGGAACTCGACCGCCCGGTCCGCCGCCGCCCGGAAGGCGAGGGCCAGCTCGGTCGCGCGGCTCAGGAGCGCGCGGGGGTCCTCGATGGACTCCAGATCGAAGAAGTGCTCCGGGTCGGCGGTCGCCTCGGAAGGCTCGAAGAGCAACGGCGCAGGCCTCAGCCGTTGCCGCTCCTCGTTCCGCTCGTGCTCCGGCATGTCTGTCCTCCCAGGTGCAGGGTCCACGCTCAGGGTCCGGGCGCCCGGGCCACCGTCCATTCTCCCGCGTGCGCGCAAGGGGGCGCCGCGGGGTGCGTCCCGTCGGCGGGGTTTGTGAGCGACGGGGTTTGTGAGCGACGGGGTTCGTGACGCCGGGATGCCGGGCGGGGTCCTGTGCGGCGGGATCCGTGACCGCGGGGCGGGTCGCAGCGGCGGCACGTGATGCTGCGGGGCGGCTCCCGGGGACTCCGGCCCGCCGGGCGGCCCAGAGCCCCCCGGTCGGCGGCGGTGCTGGGGCGCCGGGCAGGTCCTCCGTGTCCGAGCCATCCGGGAGCCGGGTGGCTGCCTGGCTGGTGGGCGCCGGAGGCCGGCTGCGCGCCGGGTGCTCGTCCGAGCGCGGCCGGCACCGGAGCCCGGGGCTGCTTGCCTCCCGCAGGTTCAATTGCCGTGCCAGGCGCGTCACTTCACGGAGCGAGCCGTCCCGTCGGGAGCCGGGGAGCCGGTTCGGATCACCTCGGCGACCCGTTCGGCGAGGTGAGCGGGGAGCTGGCCCACGTCGACCCAGGCCGTGCCCTTGCGGCTGACCATGGGCCGCAGGTGCGCCGTCTGCGTCACCCCGGCACCCATGCCGGTCAGCGCTTCGCGAAGTGCCTCCGTCGCGCTGCCCGCCCTGGTCCAGGCGTCGCGCCATTCCTGCATCTCCATCACCGGGGGCACTTCCGGTGGGGGTGATTGCGGATCTCCGCCGCGGCGTCGTAGGCCGCGCTGCCCTTATGGGCCGCCCTGGCTTCCTCCAGTTCCTTCGCGAGTGCGGCGCACACCCCGCACCCCGCTGCCGGCGAGCAGCCGTACAGATAGGCGTCTACGGCCCCGGGCAAGTGGACGGGCGGCTGCGGATATGAGGTTGGATTGGTCATGGCTTCCTCTCGTCGGCAAACCGGTGTGCCAAAACGGTAGGAAACGAGTCGGCCGCGCGGAGAGAATGTTGCGCGGTGTTGTACGGCTTCATCCTTCGACGGCGTCGACAGCTCTCCTGATCAGGGCTTTGGCCTTTGAGCCGTAGACGGCGGCTCGTCCCAGCTGGGCAAAGGCGCTGAGGTAGACGTCGATCTCGGTTGCGTTCGTCACTCGGACCATGGCCGTGAGGGTCTCCACTTGGACCTCACGATCATCGAAGGCGTAGAAGGATTCGAGGGGCCAAACCGGCCGGCGTGACATCTGAGGGATGATCCCGAAAGCCAGGTTGGAGCGTCCGATCAGCGATATGAAGTGCTCCAGCTGCGCCGCGTGCTGCGGTGGGTCGGTCATGGGGATGTACAGAGCCGACTCTTCGATGAGAACGGACACTTGACCGCCCCGAAGAGTGGCGGCAGAGCGCTCCAGCCGTGCCTGGACGGCGTCGTCCACGTCGTCCGGAAGACCCCTGAAACGGCGGATCGTACGGAGAATGCCCTGGGCGTAGGCCTCCGTCTGGAGCATCCCGGGAAGAACTCCGCAGCTGTACACGCGGAAGACGCGTGTTTCCTGGTAGATGCCGCTGCGTTGCGCCGCGCCAAGACCCCCTTTCAGGTACTGGGTCCACTGGACGTACAGAGTCTTGGCCGTTCGGGTGGTGGCGATCAGCGCTTCGGCTTCGTCGGCCCTCCCGCATGCGGTGCACCAAGCGCGGATGTCAGCCGGCTTCGGGATGGTCTTCCGATTGATGATCCGGTGCGTCTTGGAGCGGTCCCAGCCGCACAGGGCGGCCAGTCGAGCGCCCGACAGGTCGGCATCTTCCATCATGGCGGTGAGCCGGTCGGCAACCGCCTTGTGGGCCTCTTCGGCTGTCGACAGAGGTGAAGTCATGAACTGGCAGCTGCTCCGTCAGACGGCGAACTCGCCGTGCGGAACAGCTCGCTTCCAAACCGCGTCGAACATGGCGGCACATCGCAACGCCACGCTCTCGTCGTCCGTGAAGTCGGTGTGCATCCAACGGCCATCGCCGTCAAAGACGTTGAACTGGACCAGCTTGTCGTCGAAGAGCCAGAAGTCGTTCCCGGGCAGCAGTAGCTCGGATGCCTGGCGACGAGCCAGCCACCGGACTTCCTCCCCACACGCGACATTGCCGTAGGTGACGTAGTGCTCCCACCTGATGTAGTCCGATACAGGCTCACCGACCACCCGGACACGGCGTACTGCCACGCCTCGCTCGGTCACGGTCCGGACCAGGCCGTGCCAGTCATCGCGCCACCACGACGAGCGGTCGTCCCAATCCGTTCGTTCTCCCGCCAGCCAAGCGTCGAAGGCGGGATGCTCCCCAGGGACGGCATATGCGTCGCGAGTTTCGAGGTGCACTGCTGAACGCTCGCACCGCCGAAGGAGATGCGCGAACTCAGCCAGACTCTGCGACACGGATAGCCTCCTTGAGGAGCGGGATCATCCTCGGTTCCAGAACGATCAGCGTCTCATCCTCGGCCCGCGGCGCATCAGCCGTCGTCAGGGCCTGTACGCCCTCCTCGGCCCGTTGTCCCTGTACGAGCAGCCTTCGGTCGTCGTCCACCCAGACCGCCGGGCACCCGTTCACGTCGGACTCGGGGTCCTTGCCGATGAAGACGTAGCCCATGGTGCGCCTCCTGCTGTGAGTGATGCGCCGCGTTGCGTTCTGTTACGTGCACACTCGGCTCAGGGCGCGCCCGGGTCAAGAGAGCAAGCGTGTTCCCCCGGCGGGGAGTTGTCCGGCCTTCGTGCCTACTGAGCACTCCGCAAGACCGGCGGCTCGGCCCTGTGGCTCAGGGCCGCTCCCAGCGGACCCGGTGCTCCGACCAGTGGTCCCACGTGGACATCATCGCCTCCCACCCGTCCGGGAACTTCACCGTCACGCCCAGCTGGACCGGCTCCGTGGAGGGGTGGTCGTCCAGGAGGTCGGCCACGCCCGCGCGGCACACCACGATGCAGGCGTGCCGGTGGCGCGAGGCCAGCACGCACAGGCGGCCCGTCTCCAGGTGGAAGGCCGTCGCGTCGGGGCGGCCCGACAGGGGGTGCAGGACGACCGTCACGTCGAACTCCCTGCCCTGGAGCCGGTTCGCCGTATCCACGGCCACCCCGCTCACGCCGAGCTCCGCGAGCGCCGCCCGGATCGCGGCCGCCTGGTCGCGGTGCGCGGTGCCGACCGCGATCCGGTCCGCCGTGAGCGGGGTGGGGTCCGGGGAGCGTTCGCTGGTCGCCGCGCCGCCCCGGTCCAGGAGACGGCGTACGACCAGCGCGACGGCGTGGACCGCCTCCGGGTCGGTGCGCGGGGTGTGCCGGGCCGGCAGCTCCAACAGGGCCCAGCCCGACGCGGCCGCCTCGTCGGCGGCCCGGTCCGGCGCCGAGCCGTCGGACGCGACGCCGAAGGCGAGGCGCCGGTCGCCGTGGCCGGTGCCGCTGCGGAACGGCGTGAAGGGATAGAACGCCGCCGACACCAGCGGCGCCGCCGACGCCGGGAGGCGCCAGGAGACGGGCAGCCGGTGCTGAGGCAGCTCCGGGTTGTGCGCGAGCAACGTCGAGACCGCGCTCGCCGACGGGTCGTAGGAGAGCCCCGCCCACTGCTCGGCGTCGGCGATCGCGAACGGGTCGAGCTGACCCGGGTCACCCACGAACAGCGCCCGCTCGAAGAGCCCGGCCACCGCAAGGAGCGCGTCCGAGCGCATCTGGTACGCCTCGTCCACGATCGCGTGGCCCCACGGCTCGACGTCCTTCACGTGCGCCCACTTCGCGGACGTCGAGATCACCACGTCCAGGCCCGCGAGGTCACCCGCCTTCGACGACTTCCGTACGTTGTCCAAGTCGTCCAGGGCCTTGTCGTACGGGTCGCTCTCGCTGCTGTGCAGCCGGCCGAGCGGCAGCTCGGGGGCCTTCTCCGCGAGGCGGACCACCAGGTCGTCGACCTGCGAGTTGGTCTGCGCGACCACCATCAACGGGCGCCCTGCGGCGGCCAGTTCGAGCGCGGCGCGCACCACGAGGGTCGACTTTCCGGCGCCCGGCGGCGAGTCCACGACGACACCGCGGGCCGAGCCGTGCAGGGTGTCGGCGAGGATCGCGTCGGTGGCCACGGCCGCGGCCGTGCCCGGATCGAAGGCGGTCACAGCAGGTCCTCGGGGGTGAGCGGATCGGGCTGTTCGGCGGTGGCGGAGCCCGGCGGACCGCCATGCGTCCACGGCGTGGCCTCCGCGTCGGGCAGCTTGGGCGCGCCGCGCTGGTCGTGCTCGAAGAGCGTCCAGCACACCCGGTCGCCCTTGTCGGGCACGGAGCCGGGCGCCGGGTCCTTGCCGCGCCCCATCTTGTCCAGGATGCGCAGCACCAGGGTGCTCTCGCCGCCGGCCCCCTCGGCCGCCGTCGTCTCGTACGTCACGAACTCGGCCTTCTGCGGCCTGCCGTCCAGGGTGCGGTAGACCTTCGCGCCCTCGGCGAGATGCGGGGCGTCGTCCGTACGCAGGGAGATGAGCGGGCGCGGGCTCGGGCGCTTGGACTCCGACCAGGCCGGGGTCACCTCGACGACCTCGCCCGCGAACGCCTCACCCGCGAGCCTGCGGCCCGCCATCACCAGCGGGTCGTCAAGGGCCTCGCCCGCTTCGAGCTCGGCCTGGGCGCGCTCGCGCCGCAGCAGCTTGGTGGCGGCGGTCACCGCGTCGTCACGGCGCGGCTGGGGCGGCTCGCCCGCGGTGATCCGGTCCCGGTGGCCGGTGAACGACCATCGGTCACTCGTCCAGCGCGCGGCCGCCCGCTCGCCCTCGGGCAGCTCACGCACCAGGTCGAGGGCGTGCCACACCGCGGACCATGTAGGCATGAGCTGGGCCGCGAGCAGGCGGCGGATCTCCCGTTCCGCGGCGGCCAGTTGACCAAGGCGCTCGTCCGCCGCCAGACCGTCCTGCGCCGCCTGGAGGGCCTGGCGGGCGCGGTCGTAGCGCTCGACGGCGGGGGCGAGCAGGCGGTTGTCGAACGCCGGGTCGGTGGCCGGGCCGGCCGGCGGGCACAGGAGCTGGCCGTCCGCGCCGCGCGCCAGCTCGGCCCGCAGCGCCGCCCGCGCCCCGGATGCGCCGGCCGGCGGGTCGATCCAGGCGAGCAGGGCGCCCAGGTGCTGGTCCTCAAGGCTGGACTGGCCGGTCGCCCAGTGCCGGTTCAGGAGGTCGGTGGCGCAGAGCAGCAGCGCGGAGCCGGGCGTGCGGGCGCGCTCGGCGTAGTGCGTGAACCAGCGGCCGAGCAGCGGGACCCGGGGCGGTGCCGGATGGGGCGCGTCCGGATCCTGCTCGGCGGTGCGGCGGAACCGCATCGAACGGCCCAGGAGACGGACGAAGTCGACGCCTGCCCGGCCGGGCACGATCAACTGCGGCGCGTCGGCGCACAGTTCGACCTCGACCTTGGTCTTCTTGCCGGTCTCCGGGTCGGTCTCGGAGCGCTCGGCCTGCTCGACGTCGTCGGCGTACGCGTCCAGGTACGGCAGGACGGCCTCCGCGAGGTCGGCCAGGAAGGAGAAACGCAGGTCGCGGTCGCGGGGCTGGGGGACCACGAGCAGGGTGGGGGCCTCGCGGTCGGCGCCGACCAGGGCGCCGAGCGGCGCGCCCGCCTCGCCCGCCGTGGTGAGCGGCACGAAGACGAGCGGCCGCTCGGACAGATGGCGGTGGCGGACGGTGGTCAGCGGCTGGGCGCGGCCGGACTCGACGGCCTCCAGGCGAGCCAGCGTGGAGATCAGCGACACGACGCTCCTTCGTCGTCACCGGCCTGCGCGGCCTGCGCGGGCAGGGCGGCCGTGGCGGGGGCGCCGGGGGCGCCGGGGGTTGCGGAGGCGGCGGGCGGTGCAGGGGTGGTGTCCGCGCCTGGGGCGGCTGATGGTTCGGTCACGGCGTCCGCGCCTGGGCCGGCCGGTTCGGTCGCGGTGTCCGTACCGGCTCCGGTCGCGAGGGCGGTTGCCTCCGCGCGCAGGGCGGCGGCGCGGCGTACCGCGGCCACCGTCGGATCCGCGGGGTCGCCCGTCTCGCCGCGTGCCGCCGCCAGGACGTCGCCGACCGTGGTCAGGCCGCCGAGCTCGCCCCGCAAGGAGCGCCCGAGCGCGGTCACCGCGCCGTCCTCGCGGGCCCGGCCGCGGCAGTGGAAGGCCAGCTCGCAGGCGGACAGGCACTCCGGCGCGTACACCGCGGGCACCGCCTCGACCGCCGACGCCAGCGACGCGCCCGACTGGCCGTCGAGGTCGAAGGTGGTGCCGGGCGGCAGGGTGTCCGCGATGTCCTCGATCCGGGTGAGACGGGTCAACTGGCGTCGGGTGACCGACAGTTGCTTGCGTACGTCGACCACGGACGCGGTCGGCAGGTTGGAGAAGTCCTTGGGGCAGACCAGGAGCACCGAATGGTTCACCGAGGCGCCTTCGGTGCGCTCCGCGACCCGTTCGAGCGCGAGGACGTACACCGCGGACTGGCGGGCCGCCGCGCCCACCTTCGACGGGTCGGCCGCCGCGTCGATCATGGGGAAGGACTTGATCTCGACCACCGTCCAGCGGCCGTCGGGGTGCACCACCACCGCGTCCGGCTCCAGGTAGGCGGGGGAGCCCGCCACATCCAGGGCCAGCATCGGATGGTCGAGCAGCGCCCAGCCGCCGGCTCCGGTGGCCTCGCGCAGGGCGAGCGCGGTGCGGGCCGCGCGGCCTTCGGGGCCGGCCGCGGCGAGATCGGGGGACGCGGCGGCGCCGGGCGGCTCGGATCCCGCGCCCATCCGCTCGTACAGCAGGCGCAGCAGCTCGGTGCCGCCGTCGCCCTTCACCTTCGCCTCGAAGGCGTTGCCCCGCATGAACGCGAACTGGGACTGGCCGAACGCCGCCGACGGCGAGCCGATCGCTTCGGCGAGCGCGCCCTTGTCCACCCCGGCGCCGTCGAGCAGGGCGCGTCTGCGGCAGCCCGGGTTCGCGGCGAGGGCCGCGAGCGCGCGGGCGTCGAGCGGGCGGGCCGGGACCGCCGGACCGCGTAGCTCAGCGAGCCTTCGACGCAGTGACGTCGACGGCTTCTGCGGGGGTGTCGGATGAGGTCCGCTGCCCAGGGAATGGCTCACCCGGGGAAGTCTGGCATCCGGGACTGACAATCGGGGCACCGGTGACGGAAGGGGCGGCGGCGAAACGGGTGCGTACGCGCTCCGCCAGCCGCATCACCGGCTTCGAGAGCAGCAGGCCAAGGCCCATCACCGCGACGCCCGCGACGGCGTCGAGGAGGTAGTGGTTGGCCGTGCCCATCACCACGAACGTGATGGTCAGCGGGTAGGCGACGGCCGCGGCCCGGGCGATCCGGTTCCCGCCGAACCGCCACAGCATGATCCCGCACCACAGCGCCCACCCGACGTGCAGGCTGGGCATCGCGGCGAACTGGTTGGTCATCCCGCCCATGCCGCGCGGCGCGCTCGCCTCGCCGCCCCACCAGCCGTGCGAGCTGTACTGCGCCATCGTGTCCGTGAAGCCCTGCACGGCGGGGAGCAGCCGGGGCGGGCAGGTCGGCAGGAACGTGAAGCCGATCAGACCGAGCAGCGTGGACGTCATCAGCCAGCTGCGGGCCGCCCGGTACTGCCGCGGGCGGCGGTGGAACAGCCAGATCAGGATGGCCGGGGTTATCAGGTAGTGCAGCGAGGCGTAGATGAAGTCGGCGGGTATGCCCAGGGCCGGGGTGTGCGTGAACAGCCTGTTCAGCGGGTGCTCGGCGTTCAGGTGGAACGTCTTCTCGAAGCGCAGGATGGACAGACCGTGCTCGACGGCCCGCGCCTCGTCGCCGCGTACGATCAGCCGGCCCGCGGAGTACGCCGCGTACACGAGGGCGATCAGGGGGAGTTCGGTCCACCAGCGCGGTCGCGTGGCATGCTGCGGCAACTGCATCCGGAAGGTTCCCCCCACTTGGTTTTCGGGCTGCCCACTGGGGGCCTCCGGGTTTTCGACGTGCGTTCAACCGTACGGTGTAATCGGTCGCCCTCGCACAGCACCCCGTCGTTCCGGTCAGACGCCGGGATCCGGCTCCTGGTTGCTTCGGGGGGTGCGCGATGATGGACGGCGGAACATTTCGTACGGGATCGGGAGAGAACACCCATGGCAGCCGCCGCACCGCGCATCCTGCTGGCCCGGCACGGGCAGACCGAGTGGTCGCTCGCGGGCAAGCACACCGGACGGACCGACATTCCCCTCCTGGAGGAGGGCCGGCGCGGCGCGAAGCTGCTCGGCGAGCGGTTGCACCGGGCGCCCTGGGGCGGGCTGCCCGGTGTCGAGGTCCGTACGAGCCCGCTCGTACGCGCGTCCGAGACGTGCGGGCTCGCCGGGTTCGGGGAGCGGGCCGAGCCGTGGGACGCGCTCATGGAGTACGACTACGGCGCGTACGAGGGCATGACGCCGCCCGAGATCCAGGCCGTGCGGCCGGGCTGGTTCATCTGGCGCGACGGGGTGCCGGAGGGGGAGACCCTGGCGCAGGTCTCGGCGCGGGCGGACGAGGTGGTGGCGTGGGCGCGGGCTGCCGGGCGGGACGTCCTGGTCTTCGCCCACGGGCACATTCTGCGGTCCATCGCGGCGCGGTGGCTGGGCGAGGACATCTCCTTCGCGGCGCGCGTCCGGCTCGATCCGACGTCGCTGTCCGTGCTGGGGTGGGCCTACGGGGAGCCGGCGGTTGAGCGGTGGAACGACACGGGGCACCTTGAGCGGTGAGCGGCTGGGTGTGCTGGGTGCCCCCCGGGGGGTTTGCCCGCCCACCCACCCGTGACGGATGCCGAAAGGTCCAGCTCCCCGGGGCTCCGCCCCAGACCCCGCCCGCGCCTGAAAGGCGCTTGTCCTCAATCGCCGGACGGGCTGAGGGTGCGCATGCGGGGCGGCGCCGAGTGGTTAAGGGGCGCGGGGAACTGCGCGAGCAATCCTCCGCGGTCCGCGGTCGAAGACGGGTTTAGGGGCGCGGGGAACTGCGCGACCGGCCTCGCGCGGTCGGCATGCCGGAAGCCGGGCCCCTGGGGCTGCGCCCCAGACCCCGCCGCGCCTGAACGGCGCTTGTCCTCAATCGCCGGACGGGCTGAGGGTGCGCATGCGGGGCGGCGCCGAGTGGTTAAGGGGCGCGGGGAACTGCGCGAGGAGCGGCCGCGGCCCGCAGTCGAATGCCGGACTCCCACAGGGGGCGCGGCGCGCGCAACCCTCCGCGGTCCGCGTCCGCCCGCCGCGTGGCCAAGACGCGCAGGCCCGGCGGCTCCTACACCGCCAACGCCGCCCGGCGGCGGCGGCCCCTACACCGCCACCGCCGCCCGGCGTTCCAGGAATGACGCCACCTCCGGGGACGCCCGGTACGGGATCAGGAGGCGGGACGTGTCGGCCAGCATCGCCTGGATGCGGGTGGACTGGACCTGGTTCAGAAGGTCAAGGACCTGCTGCCCGGCCGCCGCGGACTCCGCAGGCGCACCCGCACGCGCGAGATCGTCGGCGAGCTCGGCCCGGTACAGCGCGAGGTTCCGCGTGAAGTACGGGTCCTGGAGCGAGGCCGCGCGATGCGCGTGACGGGCCGCACGCGACCAGTCGCCCAGCGCCGAGAAACACTGCGCCTGCAACATCTCCAGCTCCGCCTCGACGAAGAAGCTCATCCACTCCGGGTCAGCGGCGCAGCCACCCCGCGCGAACCGGCTGTGGGCCCGCGCCAAGGATTCCTCGCACGCCGAGCGGTCGCCGAGCCCCGCCCAGCCGCCCGCCTCGCGCAGCGACAGCAGGGACAGCAGCCGCGCCGAGCCGAGCGACTGCGCCGCGCGCTCACCCGCCTGCGCCGCCCGCATCGCCTCACGCGGTCTGCCCATGTCCCTGGCCAGGAAGGACATGTTGCAGAACGCGTGCGCCTCAAGGGCCGGGTCACCCGCGAGGCGAGCCGTGGCAAGCGCCTCCGCATAGTGCGAGCGTGCCTCGCCGAAGCGACCCGAATCGTGCGCCAACCAGCCGACGGAGATGGCCAGTTCACCCGCCCCCGAGTGCAGCCGGTCCTGCGTCGAACGCCGGGCCGCGCTCGCGTCGAGCAGGGCGTAGGCGGTGCGCAGCGGTTGCGCGGCACTCTGGTAGAGCGCGTCCGCGCCGTGCCGGTCGTCCAGGAGTCTGATCCGGCGCACCGCATCCTCCACGGCGCTCACCTCGGCCTCGCCGACGCGCTGGACGGAACGTGCGGATGCCGGGCCGAGGCCCAGCGAGACGGCCGCCACCGTGGCGGTGGAGCCCGTCATGAATGCGCGACGCAGCACGTCGCTCTCCTCGTGGTTCTGGTGGAGCCAGTGGTTGTGGTCGTGGTCGTGGTCGCGGTCGGGGTGGTCTCGGTCGTCGTCGTGAGCGGGGGAATCGTGGGAATCGTGCGGGTCGTAGTGATCTCGGCGGTCCGCCAGGTGGCCCGACAGACGGTCTGGCAGGTGGCCCGACGGGTGGTCGGACGACGGGTGGTCCGGTTGTCCGGGGCGGGGGGTCAGACGGATGAGGGGCGCGGCGAACAGGGTGCGCGCCCCCCGGCCCCGTACCGTCTCCCGTGCCGAGAACCCCAAGTCGGCCAGGGTCAAACCCGGGAACATGTGCCGGAAGACCCGTTCGTACGCATAGTTGGGGCAGCGGATCTCGCCGTTCTCCACGCGCCCGATGTAGCGGGCGTCGCAGGCCACCTGCTCGCCGATCTCGCGCGCGGCGCGGCGCACCGCTGCCGCGAACTCGCCCGGCGAGCGCCCGCCCCTCAACAGCCGGAACGCCACGTTCGGTTCGCGCGCCGGCCGGCGCGGCGTCCGCGGAGTCCGCGCGTTCACCCGGGGGTCTGCCTGGGGATCTGGTGACGGCGCCATGGCTCGACAGCTCTCTCTGGCGGGGTGGTGCGGAGCAAGAACGTACCTTCTGTGACGGGTCGTTCACACAGCGTTTGGCTACAAAACGGATATCTCACCTGCGATCCGCCATGAACTGCCATCCTTTGCGGCGGCGTGCCGCCGTTCCCCTTGACGCGTCGGGGCGTTGAACCATGTGGAGAGCGCCAGACACCGCCAAGACGCGGAGGGCTTGCCTTGTGGAGGACTGCGTGAACACCGACACCCCCATCGACTTCACCGTCTCCGGTACGCAGACGACGGCCGTCCGCCATCCGCAGTCGCCGCGGGCGAGCGCTCCGCCGGTCTCCGCGTGCGGCGCCGAGGAACCCTGCGACCTGGTGACCGTGCCCGCCCGTCAGGGCCTTGAGGCCGTCGACATCATCCGCCGCGGCGCCGCCCCCGCGGCCGTCGGACCGGTCCTGCACGACGGGGCCTGCGACACCCTCGGCTTTCTGGTGCCGCCCGGCACCGCCGCCGCCTGGGACGTGCCGGGGAGTGCCTGTACGGAGACCAACGGGCGCGGACTGCGCATCGCGGGGCTCCCCGTGGTGCCGCCCGTCACCGGCTCCGGATGGCTGCTCCCGCCGGACACCACCGAGGTCACCGACCCCGGACTGCTGCGTGCCGCGCTGGGCGAGGCGGCCCGCATGATCGAGGCGGCCGACGGCATCAGCGAGGCGGCCGACGGCCTCGGCGAGACCGGGGGCCGCTGACGCGGTGCGGCGCCCGGCGGCCCGGGAAGGCGGCACCCGCGCGGCCGGTCGATAATGGCGGGATGGCGAAGAGCGGCAGGCGGCGGGGGGCGGGGCCCGAGCCCGTCGTGGAGGCGGTGGACGGTGGGCTCGCGGAGCTCATACCCGACCGGGACCGGTCCGGCGGGTGGACGCTGCTGCTCGACGGGGCGCCCCAGTCGCACGTGGACCTCGACGCGCCGCAACGACTCACCTTCGAGTACCAGCGCCGCCTCGGGCACGTCATCGACCTGGCCGCCGCGCCCGGCCAGCCCCTGAATGTGCTGCACCTCGGCGGCGGGGCCTTCACCCTGGCCCGCTACATCGCGGCGACCCGGCCCCGCTCCACCCAGCAGATAGTCGAGCTGGACGCGGCCCTCGTCCAGCTCGTACGCCGCGAGCTGCCGCTCGATCCCGGCGCCCGGATACGGGTGCGCGGCGGCGACGCGCGGGCCGGGCTCGCCAGGCTCCCCGACGGCTGGGCCGACCTCGTCATCGCGGACGTGTTCAGCGGGGCCCGCACCCCGGCGCACCTGACCAGCACCGAATTCCTCGCCGACGTACGCCGGGTGCTCAAGCCGGCAGGCACGTACGCCGCGAACCTCGCCGACGGGCCCCCGCTCGCGCATCTGCGCGGCCAGATCGCCACCGCCTCCGGGGTCTTCCCCGAGCTCGCGCTCGCCGCCGACCCCACGGTGCTGCGCGGCAAGCGGTTCGGCAACGCGGTGCTCGTCGGCTCGGCCGTGCCGCTGCCCGTCGCCGAGCTGACCCGGCGGATCGCGGGCGACCCGCACCCCGGGCGCGTCCAGCACGGCCGGGAGCTGGCCGACTTCACGGGCGGAGCCGCGCCGGTGACCGACGCGAGCGCCAAGCCGTCGCCCGCGCCGCCCGCCTCCGCCTTCCGCTGAGCGGCGTGACGCGGCGTGACGCGGCGTGCAGCGAGGTGCGCGGTGGGGTGCCTGCCGAGCCGGCCGGCGCGTCGTCGGGTCAGGTGTTGTTGATCTCCACCGCGGGCGGATGGCCGTTCCAGGTGCAGAACACCGAGACGGTCTCGCCGCCCCGCGTGAAGGTGACCCGTATCCACTCCGTCTGGATCCAGCGCTGCATCTGCCAGCCCGATGCGGGCGTCGCCGAGACCAGTTGGGCCGAGGCGGCGCCGAGGTCGAAGACGACGCGCCCGCCCGACACGTTGTACCCCCGCACGGCACCGGAACTGGCCGCATCGCCCGAACTCGCGTACGGCGAGGGCGACTTGGCGGGATCCGACGGCGAACGCCCGCCCGACGGCGTGCCGCTCCCGGGCCCCTTCGACGCCTTTGGCGTGGCCGAGGCCGACGGCGCGGGGCCGGACGGGCTCGGGGCGGGGCGGTGGGTCGAGGACGCGTCGGGCCCCGAGTCCTGATGAATGGTGCGGGCCTCGCCGCTGATCGGCAGCGCGCGGGGAGGGTCGTACGCCGTGCCGGCCATCACCGTGTGGACACCCCACCAGGAGAGCGTCACCGCCGCTCCCGTGGCGAGCGACCACGCCAGACCGTGTACGAGTGCTCTGTGCATCCGGGCCATACTGCACCACACGCCCCAGCCGTGTCCCGCCACCGCCGGGTCCACTCCCACGGGGGACCGCGCTCCCACGGATGGCGTACGGTGCGGGCCATGGCAAGTGTGCTCGTGGTCGAGGACGACCAGTTTGTCCGCTCCGCCCTCATCCGCCACCTCACCGAGGCCTCCCACACGGTACGGAGCGTCGGCACGGCACTTGAGGCGCTGCGCGAAGTCGCTCATATCCCGTTCGACGTGGTCATCCTGGACCTCGGACTGCCCGATCTGGACGGGTCCGAGGCGTTGAAGATGCTGCGCGGCATCACCGACGTACCGGTGATCATCGCGACCGCGCGGGACGACGAGACGGAGATCGTCCGGCTCCTCAACGACGGCGCCGACGACTACCTCACCAAACCGTTCTCCGTGGAGCACCTGTCCGCGCGGATGGCCGCCGTGCTGCGCCGGGCGCGCGCCACCACCGGAGCCGAACCGCCCTCACGGGTGCTCCAGGTCGGCGGCCTGTGCATCGACCCGCTGCGCCGCCAGGCCGAACTCGACGGTGTGCAACTCGACCTGACCCGGCGGGAGTTCGACCTGCTCGCCTTTCTCGCGGGCCGGCCCGGTGTGGTCGTGGCGCGCAAGGAACTCCTCGCCGAGGTGTGGCAGCAGTCCTACGGCGACGACCAGACCATCGACGTCCATCTGTCGTGGCTGCGGCGGAAGCTGGGCGAGACCGCGGCCCGGCCCCGCTATCTGCACACCCTGCGCGGCGTCGGCGTGAAACTGGAGCCACCCCTGTGAGGTGGGCCCTGGTCAAGGTCTGCCTCGCCGTCACCGTGATGGTCGTGGTCGCCTTCGCGGTACCGCTCGGCATGGTCATCAAGGAGATGGCGCGCGACCGGGCGTTCTCCAACGCCGAACGACAGGCGGCGGCGATCGGGCCCACGCTGTCCATCACCACCGACCGCGACGCCCTGGAACGGGCCGTCGCCTCCACCCAGTCCGGCGCCGAGGGCCGGATGGCCGTCCACGTCCCCGCCGACCCGGCCGTGCCGGGCAGCACGCCGGTGGACATCGGCCGGCAGCGGGCCGCGGACAAGGACCTCGACACCACCCGCAAGGTCATCAAGGCCTCGATCTCGGACGTGTCGGGCGGCTCCACGCTGCTCCAGCCCACCGCCCTGAGCTCCGGCCAGATCGCCATCGTCGAGGTCTTCGTGCCGGAGGCCGAGGTCACCAACGGCGTGGCGACGGCCTGGCTGGTCCTCGCCGGCGTCGGCACCGCCCTGATCATCGGCTCCGTGGCCGTCGCCGACCGCCTCGGTGTACGCATGGTCCGCCCGGCCCAGCGGCTCGCGGGCGCGGCGCAGGACCTGGGCGAGGGGAAACTCGGGGCGCGGGTCCCCGAGGAGGGGCCCACCGAACTGCGCTCGGCGGCCGTCGCGTTCAACTCCATGGCCGACCAGGTCGTCCAACTCCTCGCCAACGAAAGGGAGTTGGCGGCCGACCTCTCCCACCGGCTGCGTACGCCACTCACCGTGCTCCGCTTGAACGCGGCCTCGCTCGGCGACGGGCCCGCGGCCGACCAGACCCGGGCGGCGGTCGAGCAGCTGGAGCGCGAGGTCGACACGATCATCCGTACGGCGCGGGACGCCAAGCCCAAGACCCAGCCCGCCGGGCCCGGCGCGGGGTGCGATGCCTGCGAGGTGATCCCGGACCGGATGGCGTTCTGGTCGGCGCTCGCCGAGGACGAGGGCCGCGAGGTGCGGCTCGCCGGCGTGGACCGGCCCGTCCGCATCCCGGTGGCCCGCGCCGACCTCGTCGCCGTGCTCGACGCGCTGCTCGGCAACGTCTTCCGGCACACCCCGGAGGGCACGGCGTTCTCGGTGGACGTCCACAACGGGGAGGACGCGGTGATCGTGCTGGTCTCCGACGCGGGGCCGGGCATCTCCGACCCGCGGGCCGCGCTGGCGCGGGGCAACAGCGGGGGGCGGCCCGGGTCGACGGGGCTCGGCCTCGACATCGTGCGTCGCGTGGCCGAGTCGACGGGGGGCGATGTGCGGATCGGCCATTCCGTGCTGGGCGGCACGGAGGTACGCCTCTGGATCGGGCTGGGCCGCCCCGCCGCCCCGGCCCGGCGCGGCCACCGCCTCCGCCGCCGCGGCGCCCCGACGTAGCGGCTCCGCCCCGCCCCGCTCGGGCCTTGCAGCCCCTCGTCCTCAATCGCCGGACGGGCTGGGGATGCCGCTGCCGGGCGGCGTCGGGCGGTCGGCCGGGCTGGGGGTGCCGATGCCGTCCGGCACCTCGTGGCTGAGGGGCGCGGGGCTGTGTCCCTTGCGCGGCTCCGCCGCGGTGGGCGCGGGTGCGCCTGGGGTGCTCCGGGTGCCCTACTGGGGGCGCGGGGAACTGCGCGGGTGCCCCAGCACGGTCCGCAGGTGAAAGCGGCGGGGTTGCCGGGGCTCCGCCCCAGACCCCGGGGATGGCCCCACCCCGCCCCTTCCCGAAACCCGCCGGGGGTGAGAGTGGGGCTGAGGCACACACTCAATCGCCGGACGGGCTGGGTATGTCGCCCTGCCGGGCACGGAGTAGTTGGGGGCGCGGGGAACTGCGCGAGACGCGGGCACGGTCCGCAGGCGTAGGCGGGGTTGCCGGGGCTTCGCCCCGGGCCCCGGTCGGGCCTGAACGGCCCTCGTCCTCAATCGCCGGACGGGCTGGGGATGCCGATGCCGGGCGGCGTCGGGCGGTCGGCCGGGCTGGGAATGTGCGTGCCGGGCGGCACGGAGTGGTTGGGGGCGCGGGGAACTGCGCGAGACGTGGGCACGGTCCGCAGGCGTAGGCGGGGTTGCCGGGGCTTCGCCCCAGACCCCGTTCGGGCCTGAACGGCCCTCGTCCTCAATCGCCGGACGGGCTGGAAGTGCCGACGCTGGGCGGCGTCGGGCGGCGGGCCAGGCCGGGGATGCCGATGCCCGGCGATGTAGGGCTGCCGGGCGGGCTGGGGATGCCGATGCCGGGCGGTGCCGAGTGGTCAGGGGCGCGGGGAACTGCGCGAGTGGCCACGGGCGGGCCGGGGTCGGGGGCGGGGCACCCTGCCAAGGGCGTCCCGCCCGGGCGCGGGCTTAATCCCTGCCCATCGGATCCTTAAGCGGAGCCTAAGATCCCCAACCCCCGCCCTGAACTGGGCATTTGTCCGATTCCCCAGAGCTAGCGTGCTGCCCGCACCCCAGAAACCCCCGCAACGCAGAGGCAGGCACGGCATGGGCACCAGTACGCACCGGCGCAGGGCGAGTGGCAAGACCAAGGCCATCGGCGCAGTGGCCGCCGCCGCGGTCGTCGGCGGCGCCGCGTTCGCGCTCACCGGCACCGCCCAGGCCGCCTCGGTCGGCGCGGCGTTCACCAGGACCAGCAGCTGGACCGGTGGTTACACCGGGCAGTACGTCATCACCAACGACACCGGCAAGACCCTCCCCGACTGGACCCTGGAGTTCGACCTGCCGGCCGGCACCTCGCTCTCCTCCCTCTGGAACGGCGACCAGAGCGTCAAGGGCCGGCACGTCACAGTGAAGCCGCCCAGCTGGGACAAGGGCGGACTGGCCCCGGGCAAGTCCGTCACCATCGGCTTCGTCACATCCACCCCGGGCACCGCGAACGGCGCCCCGGACGGCACCGCGGGCGACCCCGTCGGCTGCCTCATCGACCAGGAGAAGTGCTCCGTCGACACCGGCGCCACCCCGCAGCCCAGCGGCCGCCCCACCCAGCCGCCCACCGCCAAGCCGACCGCCACCCCGTCCAAGACGGCCACCGCGACCCCGACCCCGAGCAAGTCCTCGGGCAGCGGAACGGCCGGCGGAACGGGCAGCGGAACGGCCGGCGGCGCCGGGTTCTCCCCGTACGTCGACACCTCGCTCTACCCGGCGTACGACCTCACCGGCACCGCCGACAAGACCGGTGTCAAGCAGTTCACCCTCGCCTTCATCACCTCCGGCGGCGGCTGCACCCCGCTGTGGGGCGGCGTCTCCGACCTGGGGAGCGACAAGGTCGCCTCGCAGATAGGCGCGCTGCGCGCCAAGGGCGGCGACGTCCGGGTCTCCTTCGGCGGCGCGTCCGGATCCGAGCTCGGCCTCGTCTGCAAGAGCGCCGACGAGCTGGCCGCCGCGTACGGCAAGGTCGTCGACGCCTACAAGCTGACCAAGGTCGACTTCGACATCGAGGGCGCCGCACTGCCCGACACCGGCGCCAACACCCGCCGTGCGCAGGCCATCGCGAAGCTCCAGAAGTCCCACCCCGGGCTCGACGTCTCCTTCACGCTGCCCGTGATGCCGGAGGGCCTGACCCAGCCCGGCGTCGACCTCGTCGCCGACGCCAAGAAGAACGGCGTCGCCGTCTCCGCCGTCAACATCATGGCCATGGACTACGGGCCCTCCTACAACGGTGACATGGGGGACTACGCGATCCAGGCGGCCACGGCAACGCAGGCCCAGATCAAGGGAGTTCTCGGTCTCTCCGACGCCGCCGCGTGGAAGTCTGTCGTGGTCACCCCGATGATCGGCGTCAACGACGTCAACGTCGAGAAGTTCACCGTCGCCGACGCCACCAAGCTGGTCGGCTTCGCCAAGTCCAAGAACCTCGGCGGGCTCGCCATGTGGTCCGCGGCCCGCGACCAGCAGTGCCCGGGCGGCGCCAAGAACTCCGCCGACCCCACCTGCTCCTCGATCGCCCAGGAGCCGCTGGCCTTCACGAAGGCGTTCGGCGCCTACAAGTAACCCCGGCCCCGCCCACTGGACCAGCGCCCCGGCCGGAGCGCCCCTTCCCCCACGCCGGCCGGGGCGCGCTCAGCGCTTGCCGGACCCGGTGGCCGCCCTCGCCACCAGGGCCGGCACGCCCACCGCGATCACCACCCCCGCCACCACGTCCCACCCGATCACCCCGAACGCCGCGAGTACGCACATCAGCGGCGCCATGAGCAGCAGGAACGGCAACAGCGAGAACATGTTCACCGGGTGCTTGCTCATCACCGCGCTCCGTTCTGTGCTTTCGCCGCGTCCAGGTAGTCCGCAAGGCCGTCCCACTGGCCCGGCCGCGCCGCCGTGTCTCCCGACAGCGCCGCCGGGTCCTCGTGCCAGGCGGCCCGTACACCGGCGGAGATCGACCGGTCGCCGCCGCTGAACAGGGCGCTCAGTTCGTCCATCCGGGCCGCGAGAGTACGTACGCGCGGATCGGCCGACGGGATGCCGGACGTCCTCAACTCCTCGGCCCGCCGGTACAGTCCGGGCCACTCGATCTCCAGCAGATAGTGCGCGGCCGGGCCGGCGGCGGCGCCGTGTACGCCGAGGGCCCGGAGCTGGTCGTCGTCCAGGTGACGGCGCACCGCCTCGTCGGCGCCGGGGCTCGCGGCGCCCGTGGCGCGCAGCGCGTCGAAGAGCGCCGCGGCCGTCGGCGCCCCGCCGCCCGCCACTTCCTCCTCGACGCGCACGAGCCGGTCCCGCAGCACGGTGAGCGCGGCGAGGTGCGCCTCGACGCTCTCCAGGTGGAAGCGGTCATGAGGCCACCTTGCATCCTCACGCCACGTCAGGTGCAAGCCCCACGGAGCCCCCCGGGAGGCGGGGCCGCGCCCGCGCCACCCCCTCACGCCTCGGGCAGCTCCCCCGTCCGCGCCAGCTCCGCGTACCAGTGGGCGCTCGACTTCGGGGTGCGGGTCAGCGTCTCGTAGTCCACGTACACCGCGCCGAACCGCTTTCCGTACCCGTACGACCACTCGAAGTTGTCCATCAGGGACCACAGGTAGTAGCCCCGCACGTCCGCGCCCGCGTCCATCGCCCGGCGCACCGCCGCGAGGTGACCATGCAGGTAGTGGATGCGGTCCGGGTCGTGCACGGTCCCGTCCTGGTCCGGTTTGTCGTCGCAGGCCGCGCCGTTCTCGGTGATCAGGAGCGGCAGGCCGGGGGCCTCATCGGCGTACCGCAGCAGCAGGTCGTACAGGCCGGAGGCGTCGATGCTCCAGCCCATCGCGGTGCGCTCGCCCGGCGGCTGGTGGAAGGCGACCGATTCGGCGCCCGGCCAGCACGAGTGGGTGCTCGCGCCGTGGCCGTCGGCCCTGGCGCCCGCGTGGTCGGGGCCGGCCGCCGACACCAGGGACGTCGTGTAGTAGTTCAGGCCGAGCGCGTCGAGCGGCTGGTGGATCGCGCGCAGATCGCCGTCGTGCACGAAGGACCAGTCGGTGACGGACGCGGTGTCCGCGAACAGCCGACTCGGGTACGCGCCGTGCAGCATCGGGCCGTGGAAGATCCCGTTGGCCAGGTTGTCGATCCTGCGCACCGCCTCCAGGTCTGCCGGATCCTGCGAAAGGGGCCTGACCACCGCCGAGTTGAGGCTCGCCGCGATCTGGTTGCGGGCGGGCATCGCGGCCCGCAGCGCCGAAGTGGCTTCGCCATGAGCGAGGTTGAGGTGGTGGGCGGCGCGCAGGGAGGCCGCCGGGTCGGTGCGTCCCGGTGCGTGCACCCCCGAGGCGTACCCCAGAAAGGCGCTGCACCAGGGCTCGTTGAGAGTGATCCACCGTTCGACCCGGTCGCCCAGCGCGGTCCCGACGAGCGCCGCGTACTCGGCGAAGCGGGCCGCCGTGTCGCGGGCGGGCCAGCCGCCGCCCGCGGCGGAGCCGCTGGAGAACCCGGTCTCCAGTTCCTGCGGCAGGTCCCAGTGGTAGAGGGTGAGTGCGGGCGCGATGCCGTGGTCGAGCAGTTCGTCGACGAGGCGCCGGTAGAAGTCGAGGCCGCGCTGGACGGCGGGTCCGCGCCCGGTGGGCTGGACCCGGGACCAGGAGACGGAGAAGCGGTACGAGGTGAGGCCGAGCTCCGCCATCAGGGCGACGTCCTCGCGCATGCGGTGGTAGTGGTCCACGGCCACGTCACCGGTGTCGCCGTCGGCTGTCTTGCCCGGGGTGTGGCTGAAGGTGTCCCAGATGGAGGGGGTGCGGCCGTCCTCCCGTGCCGCCCCCTCGATCTGGTAGGCGGAGGTGGCGGCGCCCCAGAGGAACCCGGGCGGAAAGCGGTCGGACATACGGCACTCCCAATGAGCTGACGGATAAAGGGACTTGGGGGCATCGCGGGGCGGGTCAGCCCTTGACCGCGCCCTGCATGATCCCGCCCACGATCTGCCGTCCGAACACGACGAACGCGAGCAGCAGCGGCAGCGTGCCGAGCAGGGCGCCGGCCATGATGACCGACTGGTCGGGGATGTAGCCGCGGCCGAGGCCGGTGAGGGCCACCTGGACGGTGGGGCTGCCGTTCTGGGTGAGCGCGATGATCGGCCAGAAGAAGTCGTTCCAGGCCATCACGAACGTCAGCATCCCGAGCACCGCCATCGCGGGTCTGGCCACCGGGAACACGATGTGCCACACCACGCGCCAGCTGCTCGCGCCGTCCACCCGGGCCGCCTCGACCAGCTCGGTGGGCAGCGCCTCCACCAGGTACTGCCGCATGAAGAACACCCCGAACGCGCTGACCAGGGTGGGCAGAATGACGGCCTGGAGCTGGTCGGTCCAGGACAGCTTGGCGACCATCATGTACAGCGGTACGACGCTGAGCTGCGGCGGCACCATCATCGTGCCGATGACGAGGACGAGCAGCAGGTTCTTGAAGCGGAAGCGCAGCTTGGCGAAGGCGAAGCCGGCCAGCGTGGAGAAGAACACCGTGCCGGCCGCGATGGAGCCGGCCACGATCGTCGTGTTGAGCAGGGCCGTGCCCATGTTGGCGTCGGTCCAGGCGATCTGGAGATTCCTGAACAGGTTCCCGCCGAACCAGAACGGCGGGGGCGTCTGGGCCAGCCGGGTGTTGGTGCGGGAGGCCGCCACCGCCGTCCAGACCAGTGGGAACAGCGATCCGGCGGTGAACACCATCAGTACGGCGTAGGTGAAGCGGCCGCCGTGCATCTGGCGGCCGGCACGCTGGGCTCTCAACTCGTCTCTCCCTTGCGCAAGGTGCGGGAGACGAGCCAGTTCACCGCGCCGATGAGGAGCAGGATCAGGAACATCGCCCAGGCGATCGCCGAGGCCCGGCCCAGGTGCAGATTCACCCAGCCCTGCTCGTACAGATAGAGGCCGAGCGTCTGGAACTGGTGGTCCGAGCCGCCGGTGGCGCCCGCGGCGCCGTTGAAGAGCAGCGGCTCGCCGAACAGCTGGGTGGCGCCGATGGTGGAGACGACCGTGGTGAACAGGATCGTCGGCCGCAGCGCCGGGATCGTCACATGGATGAACTGCTGCCACCGCGAGGCCCCGTCGAGCGCGGCGGACTCGTACAGATCGGCGGGCACCGCCTGCATCGCGGCCAGGTAGATCAGCGCGTTGTAGCCGGTCCACCGCCAGACGACGATGGTGGACACGGCGAGCTGCGAGGTCCAGGTGCCGTTCTGCCAGTCGACGGGGCCGAACCCGACGAACCCGAGCGCCCAGTTGATCATTCCGTAGTCGCGCCCGAAGAGCAGCACGAACACCAGGGTCGCGGCGGCCACGCTGGTGGCGTACGGGGTGAGCACGGCGACCCGGAAGAACATCGAGCCGCGCAGCTTGTAGTTGAGCAGGTGCGCGATGCCGAGCGCGACGAGCAGCTGCGGGACGGTGGAGAGCACCCCGATGGTGAAGGTGTTGCGCAGCGCGTTCCAGAAGAATTCGTCGGAGAGCAGCCGCGAGAAGTTCTTGAACCCCACCCACGTCATGTCGTTCGGCGCGGTCAGCTCGACCTGGTGCAGCGAGGCCCAGCCGGTGTAGAGGAGCGGGAAGAGGCCGAAGGCCGCGAAGAACACGAAGAAGGGCGCGACGAACGCGTACGGACTCCAGCGCACGTCCCGCCGGTAGCGGCGGCTGCGCCGCTCCTCGGCGCGGGCCCCGGCGGGAGCTCCGGCGGGGGCCGCGCCCTCCTTCCCGGAGCCGGGGGAGGGCACGGCGGCCGTGGTGTCGCTCGCCATCGTCACTGGTCCAGGGCGTTGTCGATCGCCTTCACCGCGGCTTCCCAGCCCTGCTGCGGCGACTTGCCCTTCTGCTCGACCTGGAGCATGCCGATGTCGGTGAGGTTCTGCTGGATGATCTGGTCCTTCGGCCCGAGGATCTGCACGGGGGTGCCCTCGGCGGCCTGCGCGAAGATCTGGCCGATGGGTGCGTTGCCGAAGTAGGCGTGCTTGGCGTTGGCCACGGCGGGCAGCCCATAGGCGGCCTTCGCGCTCGGGAAGCTGCCGCGCTTCTCGAACAGGACGGCCTGCTGGGCGGGCGCGGTCAGCCAGGCGGCCAGCTTGGCGGCCTCCGCCTTGTGCTTGCCGGCCGAGGGCACGGTCAGGAAGGAGCCGCCCCAGTTGGAGGGCTTGGGCGCGGCGGCCACGTCCCACTGGTCCTTGCCGGCCGCGCCCGCCTTGTCCTGGATGTAGCCGAGCATCCAGGCGGGGCAGGAGACGGTGGCGAACGAGGCGTTGGCGAAGCCCTGGTCCCAAGTGGGCTGGAACTGCTGGAGCTTGGCGGTCAGGCCGCCGGCCGCGAACGCCGTCGCGGTGTCCCAGGCCTGCTTGACGGCCGGGTTGTCCTTGTAGACCACCTTGCCGTCGGCGTCGTAGTAACGGATGGCACTGGAGCCGGTGATCGAGTTCAGCACGCCGGACGCGGAGTCGACGAAGGCGGGCCCCGACGGGACCTTCGCCTTGAACTGCCGCCCCACATCCAGGTACTTGTTCCAGTCGCCTGCCCACAGCTTGCCCACGGCGTCCCGGTCGGTGGGCAGGCCGGCCTTGGCGAACAGGTCCTTGCGGTAGCAGATGCCGGTCGGCCCGGTGTCGGTGCCCAGGCCCACCGTCTTGCCGTCCTTGGCGGTGCCCTCGGCCCACTTCCACGGCAGGAAGTCGTCCTTGTTCACGCCGGACGCCTTGGAGAGGTCCTCCAGCTTGCCGCTCTGCGTCGACGTGATCTCCGCGATGTTGCTGACCTCGACCGCCTGGATGTCGGCGAGCCCGCTGCCCGATCCGAGGTGGGTGAGGAGCTGCGGGTAGTAGTTCTCGTTCCGCTCGATCGAGGTCTGCTTGATGGCGATGTCCGGGTGGAGCTTCATGTACGCGTCGTAGAGCCCGGCCTCCTTCAGGCCGAAGGCGCCGAAGACGCCGACGGTGAGGGTGGTCTTCGCACCGCCACCACCGCCACCGGAGGAGCCGCCGCCGGCCTGGTCCTTGCCGTCGTCGGCACACCCGGCGAGCAGCCCGGTACCGAGCGCGACCACGGCCGCGAGGGCCGCGAATCGTCTGGACATATGTGTACGCGTGCGCATGTTCTTCCTCCAACTGTCGTCCGGGCCAGCCCCGTTGAGGCGCGTCGGCGCGGGCGGAAGGGATGCGAAAGGTGTAAGGACCTACTACTGTGGGAGCGCTCCCAGCCGTGATGTGTTGAAGGGTCGCGGCTCCCTGTTGGACTGTCAAGGGACCGCGCAATGACAAGAGATGGCGTTTTTCGCCCAGCGGGGCCTGTTACTTTCACCGGAGTTGCGCGAGTGGGGAGGCAGACGTGACGACAGCTCGCACGGCCAGGGGCCGTGGCGCGGGGCGGCCGACCCTCGAAGAGGTGGCCGCGAGGGCCGGGGTCGGCCGGGGCACCGTGTCCCGGGTGATCAACGGTTCGCCCCGGGTCAGCGAGGAGACCCGCGCCGCCGTCGAGGCCGCCGTGGCCGAACTCGGGTACGTGCCCAACCGGGCGGCCCGCGCGCTCGCCGCGAACCGCACGGACGCGATCGCCCTGGTCGTCCCCGAGCCCGAGGCCCGCTTCTTCGCGGAGCCGTACTTCTCCGACATCGTGCGCGGCGTGGGCGCGGCGCTGGCCGACACCGAGATGCAGCTCCTGCTCACCCTGGTCGGCGGCGACCGGGAACGGCGCAGGCTCGCGCAGTACCTCGCCTCGAACCGGGTGGACGGGGTCCTGCTCGTCTCGGTCCACGCCGACGACCCGCTGCCCGACCTCCTGGAACAGCTCGGCATCCCGGTCGTCATCAGCGGCCGCCGCTGCGAGGACGAGCCGCTGGCCTCGGTCGACTCCGACAACTTCGAGGGTGCCCGCACCGCCGTCGCCCACCTCGCCGCCCGGGGCCGGCGCACCATAGCGACGATCGCCGGGCCCCTGGACGTGTACGGAGCCCGGCGCCGCCTGGACGGCTACCGGGCGGCGCTCGCGGAGGCCGGCCTGGCCGACCTCACGGCGCACGGCGACTTCACCGAGGAGGGCGGGCGCCGCGCGATGACGGAGCTGTTGGCCGGCGCCCCCGAGCTCGACGCGGTCTTCGCCGCGTCCGACCTGATGGCGTCCGGCGCCCGCCAGGTCCTGCGCGAACACGGCCGCCGCGTCCCGGAGGACATAGCCCTGATCGGCTTCGACGACTCGGCGATCGCCCGCCACATGGACCCGCCCCTGACCAGCGTGCGCCAGCCGATCGAAGAAATGGGCCGAGCCATGGCCGACCTGCTCCTCACAGAAATAACCGCCACCGAACCGACCCGCCGAAGCCTGGTGCTGCCTACGGAACTTGTCGTGCGGGCGTCGTCGTAGGGGGCGCCGCCCCCCAGCCCGGAGCCCCGCGCAAACCGGCCCCTGCCGGCCGCTTCAGGACACCACCCACTGACCCGTGTCGTCCGAGAAACCACTGTCCATCGCGAACTGGACCTTGGTGACCTTCGACGTCGTCGGGATCTCGAAGACGATGAACCCCAGGGCGCTGCGATGCGCCCCGGCGCGGGCTCGCGCACACCGGCCGGGTGCCGCGACCCCGAACGCGAAGAGGGCCCGCTCCGTTTTCACGGAGCGGGCCCTCTTCGATCAGGGTGAGTAACGGGACTCGAACCCGCGACATCCTGGACCACAACCAGGTGCTCTACCATCTGAGCTATACCCACCATGCGCGGCCGGACTGTTGTGGTCTTGGCAAGTCCCTGGGGGCTTACCTACCGGCCGAGAAAAAGTGTACATGGTCCGGGAGGGTGCTCGCGCACATGTTTCGAGGCACCCTCCCGGACCCCCTGCGAAGGGCTACTCCGCAGGCAGGACGTACTTCGCCGCGATGGTCTTCGCGGTGTCCGAGTCCGGGCCGGGCTGCGGGACGAAGACCGCCTCGCGGTAGTAGCGGAGCTCCGCGATGGATTCGCGGATGTCCGCAAGCGCCCGGTGGTTTCCGTTCTTGTCCGGGCTGTTGAAGTACGCCCGTGGATACCAGCGCCGGGCGAGCTCCTTCACGGAGGAGACGTCCACGATCCGGTAGTGGAGGTGGGACTCCAGACTCGGCATGTCCCGAAGGAGGAAGCCACGGTCGGTACCGACCGAGTTTCCGCACAGCGGCGCCTTGCCCGGCTCCTTGACGTGTTCACGTACGTACGCGAGGACCTGCTCCTCCGCGTCGGCCAGCGTGGTGCCGCCGGCCAGCTCGTCGAGGAGCCCGGAGGCGGTGTGCATGGTGCGCACCACCTCCGGCATGGTCTCCAGCGCGGCGTCCGGGGGACGGATCACGATGTCCACCCCTTCACCGAGTACGTTCAGCTCCGAGTCGGTGACCAGTGCGGCCACCTCGATGAGTGCGTCGTCCGCCAGCGAGAGCCCGGTCATCTCGCAGTCGATCCACACCATGCGGTCGTTCATGCGCCTCACCCTACGGGGCGCTCCGCTGGCCGGGCAGACTCGGACGGCCACCGGTGTACCCGGAGGCGTACAGATCGGAGCTGGGTTTCCCCGGCTCCGGCCCGGTGTGCGAGGTCGCGGAAGGACCCATCACCGCGCTGGCCGCCGCTGTCCGCCGGGCCTGGGGGAGCGCCTGGGGCGGGACGGTCTCCGGCACGGGGGCCGGCATGGGCACCGCGACGGGGCCGCCGTTCGGTTCGGGCTGTGGACGCCTCGCCCGGTAGGCCGCCCGATAGGAGGCCGGGGACGAGCCGAGCTGGCGGCGGAAGTGCCCGCGCAGCGCGACCGGGGAACGGAAGCCGCAGCGGCCCGCGACCTCGTCCACCGAGTAGTCCGACGTCTCCAGCAAGCGCTGGGCCTGGAGGACCCGCTGGGTGATCAGCCACTGGAGCGGGGCCGACCCGGTCAGCGAACGGAACCGGCGGTCGAAGGTGCGACGGCTCATGTACGCCCGTGCGGCCAGGGTCTCCACGTCGAACTGCTCGTGCAGATGCTCCAGCGCCCAGGCGACGACCTCGGCCAGCGGGTCGGAGCCGATCTCCTCAGGTAAAGACCTGTCGAGATAGCGCTCCTGCCCGCCACTGCGGCGCGGCGGCACGACGAGTCGGCGGGCCAGCGCGCCGGCCGCCTCACTGCCGTGGTCCGTCCGCACGATGTGCAGACAGAGGTCGATACCGGCCGCGGTCCCGGCCGAGGTGAGGACGTCCCCGTCGTCGACGAAGAGCTCCCTCGGGTCCACATGGACGGATGGATACCGTTTGGCCAGTGTCGGCGCGTACATCCAGTGCGTCGTCGCCGGACGGCCGTCGAGTAGACCGGCCGCCGCGAGCACGAACGCGCCGGTGCACAGCCCGACGATTCTTGCCCCTTCCTCGTGTGCCCGGCGCAGCGCTTCGAGCGCCGCGGCGGGGGGCGGTGAGGTGATGGAACGCCACGCGGGCACCACCACCGTTCCCGCCCTGCTGATTGCTTCCAGGCCGTAGGGCGCGGTGAGTTCGAGTCCCCCTGTGGTCCGCAGGGGTCCTTCCTCGCCGGCACATACCAGCAGCCTGTAACGCGGAACTCCCGCGTCCTGACGGTCGATTCCGAACACGGAGAGCGGAATGGAACTTTCGAAGATGGGGCCGCCACTGAACAGCAGTACGGCGACGACTTCCCGGCGTCGGCGGCCGGCCAGCTTCCTTGCGGTCTCCGGTGATGCGGCAGCGGAGTCCTGGCTCATGGCGCTAAGCCCCCCTCGGTGTTCGCGGCTCCCCGTTCTTGTCGGGCCTGTCGCTCCTGCACTTTTCCCCTCGGTTTTGCACGAGTCCCCAGCCTTCGATACGCATGATCGAATCTACTGCGTCCCGTGGTGCCGGCGTGACAAGTCCGGCACCCAGCGCTATGTCGACAAGGCAACTTGGCGCGAAGCATTCGATCACGAGCGTTTCACTCGTGGGCCCCGTAGGGGAAGTGCGCCTCAGGGGGATGGCCCGTACCCGTATGGTGCCAGACGCCGCAATGGTGCTTTCCTCCCTGGTGGCAAGGGGGTTGGCAGGCCATTTGGCCAAGGAATCCCCCACCCGGGGAAGTTGGCCGAAAACATACGGGTCCAGGTGTGCGATCGACTCACCTCTCGGGTGTACAGGCTCCTCTGTGACGCCCGCCGCGGCGCCCTCCCGGGATCCCGCGGCCGCGCCGGGAGGGCGCCGTAACCGACCGCCGTGCCCGTTCTTCGGCGGCGGCCCGCTCGGACTGCCGCAAGAGCAGGCGGCACACGGCCGTCACGGCTGTCAGGCCCACGGCGGAACCGACCGTTCCCGCGAACGAAGCCCCGTACACGACGAGCACCACGGGTACGAGCACACAGCTGAACGCCGCCCAGCGCACGACGTCGCCCGCCGGATCCGAGCCCGGCCCGGCATCGGCGGACCAGAGTGGTTCGCCGTTCACGGACCGGTTGGTACGTACTGTTTCAGCCGCGGGCGGCGCTCCCGGAGACCGATGGCGTGCGCCGGCCGGTGCGGAAGGGGCGGAAGGACGGACGACCGGGGGAAGGGGCACGAGGAGGTGGCTTCCTGATCGGGGTCGGTGTGATCGCGTGCCTAACGCGAAACCGGCCGCTCCGGTCACTGGAAGATCATCAGGATGGGGGCGCGGAACCGGCCGGAGAAGGGGGACGGGGCGTGGCCGTGAGGCGACGGAAGGGACGGCTGTACAGGGCACCGGGCATTGCCATCCGGGGCGGGCTCGTGCATGCTCCGGGGAACGCCGAGTAGGTTCGGCGGCTCTGGGCAGGAGAGGAGTCTCGCCGTACCCTTGGGGGTATGGGGTTGGGAAGATGATTCCCGGACACGGCTCCCCCCGGACACAGCCACGTCGCCGACTCGTTGTTGCTCATCAGTCCCCGCTGTCCCTCGCTGTCCCTCGACTGAGGACCTCTTTCGCCGAGACACCCATGGCCGGTCACGAATTCTTCGAACCCGCGGACCGCAAGCAGGTAGCCGACCCCACGTCGGACCTCCAGGCGGCGACAGAACCACGTCATTCCTGCGATCCCGCATTCCGTCACGGCGTCGTCGTCGGCTTCGACGGCTCGACCTCCAGTGAGCGGGCTCTCGCGTACGCCATCGGCATGGCCAAGCGGTCGGGCTCCGGGCTGATCATCGTCCACGTGGCCAACCGGCTGCCCACCACGGTGTGGGCGGGCTGCGAGCCGCCGGTCTTCGTGGACGTCCCCGACCACCGCACCGAAGTACTCGGCCTCGAACTTGCCTGCGCCGACTACCTCGCCGAGGTCCCCTGGATCCTGGTGGAGCGCGGCGGCGACATCTGCCACGAACTGGAAGAGGTCGGGCGCGAGTACGCGGCCGACGCGATCGTCGTCGGCTCCACGCACGGCCTCGTCGGGCGGATCTTCGGTTCGGTCGCGGGCCGCCTCGCGCGCCGGGCACAGCGCCCCGTGGTCGTCATTCCGTAATCGGCCGCCCGTGGTCGTCACTCCGTAACCCGGCCGCCCCGGCCGCCCCCGTCGTCGTCATCCCGTAATCGGGCGTTGTCCCAGTCGAGACCCGTGCCGGGGTTTGGCTGACGTGACGTCAACTCCCTTGCGCCGCAGGTGAATCTACCCATGCGTAGGGGTGGATTGTTCCGTTGTGAAGGGTACATAAAGCTCGCTGGGAAGCAGCACAACGGCACATGAAGGGAGCCCGCCGTGGACAACGAAGTTCCCGCGGGAAGCACCACCTCCACTCTCGGTCACCTCGCGCTCGGACTCACCCTGCTGGCCTTCGGCATCGGCAACACGCGGGTGATCCACGGCGTCACGGTGGCCGACTCGGTCTCGGTCGCCACCTACGTCGGCGGCATCGGTCTGTTCGTCCTCGGCGTCCTCGCCTTCCGCGAGCAGGACGCGTTCACCGGCACCGCCTTCGCCGGTCTCGGCGCCTTCTGGTTCACCTGGGCGGCAGGCGCGGACACCAAGTTCTCCGCCAACGCGGCCGGCCTCTTCCTCGTCCTGTTCGCGTTGCTCGCGCTGAGCCTCGCGGCCGGCTCGACGGGGGCCGGGATCTTCCGGCAGGGCACGTACGGACTGCTCTTCCTGGCTCTGGTGCTGCTGGCCGTCGGCCAGTTCGCCGGCAGCGCCTCGCTCGGCAAGGTGGCCGGCTGGGTCGCCGCGGTCGCGGGCGCCGTCGCCTGGTACGGGGCCACGGCCGCGCTCGCCAAGTGGCCGACCGCGATGCCCCGACGCGCCGCCGGCCGGGGGGTGACGGCCACCGGCTGAACGGCAGCGGGCCGGTGCGTGGGCAGCACGGGCACGCACGAGGGCGACCCCCGCCGATGAGACGGGGGTCGCCCTTCTATGTGCTCAGGGATGCGTACGGCCACCTGCCGTACCGCGGTCCCGGACTACTCGACCGTGACCGACTTCGCCAGGTTGCGCGGCTTGTCGATGTCGCGGCCCATGGCAAGTGCCGTGTGGTACGCGAAGAGCTGGAGCGGGATGCCCATGAGGATCGGGTCCAGCTCGGACTCGTTCTTCGGCACGACGATGGTGTGGTCGGCCTTCTCCTGGTTCTGGTGCGCCACCGCGAGGATGCGGCCGCTGCGGGCCTTGATCTCCTCAAGGGCGGCGCGGTTCTTCTCCAGGAGGTCGTCGTCGGGGACGATCGCGACCGTCGGGAGCGCCGGCTCGATGAGCGCGAGCGGGCCGTGCTTCAGCTCGGACGCGGGGTAGGCCTCGGCGTGGATGTAGGAGATCTCCTTGAGCTTCAGGGAGGCCTCAAGGGCGACCGGGTAGCCGCGCACACGCCCGATGAACATCATCGACTGGGCGCCCGCGTACTCCTGGGCCAGCTTCTCGATCTCCGGCTCCATGGCCAGGATCTCCTCGATCTGGCCGGGCAGCTTGCGCAGGCCCTCGATGATCCGCTTGCCGTCGGCGACCGACAGGTCGCGGATGCGGCCGAGGTGCAGGGCCAGCAGCGCGAAGGCCACGACCGTGTTGGTGAAGCACTTGGTGGAGACGACGCAGACCTCGGGGCCCGCGTGCACATAGGTGCCGCCGTCCGCCTCGCGGGCGATCGCCGAGCCGACCACGTTCACGACGCCGAGCACACGGGCGCCCTTGCGCTTGAGCTCCTGCACCGCCGCGAGCACGTCGTACGTCTCACCGGACTGGGAGACCGCGATGTACAGGGTGTCGGGGTCCACGACCGGGTTGCGGTAGCGGAACTCGGAGGCCGGCTCGGCGTCCGCGGGGATGCGGGCCAGCTCCTCGATGAGACCGGCGCCGATCATGCCCGCGTGGTACGAGGTGCCACAGCCGAGGATCTTGATGCGGCGCACGCCGCGGGCCTCGCGGGCGTCCAGGTTGAGGCCACCGAGGTGGACGGTCGAGAACCGGTCGTCGATGCGGCCGCGCAGGACCCGGTCGACGGCCTCGGCCTGCTCGCTCATCTCCTTGTGCATGTACGTGTCGTGGCCGCCCATGTCGAAGGAGGCGGCCTCCCACTCGACGGTCTCGGGGGTGGCGTTGGTGAGCGTGCCCGAGGTCGTGTACGTGCGGAAGTCGTCGGCCTTCAGGGTCGCCATCTCGCCGTCGTTGAGCGTGACGACCTGGCGGGTGTGCGCGATGAGCGCGGCGACGTCGGAGGCGACCAGCATCTCCTTCTCGCCGATGCCGAGGATGACCGGGGAGCCGTTGCGGGCGACCACGATGCGGTCGGCGAAGTCGGCGTGCATCACGGCGATGCCGTAGGTGCCCTCGATGACCTTCAGCGCTTCGCGGACCTTCTCCTCAAGGGAGTCGGCCGGGGAGCGCGCGATGAGGTGGGTGATGACCTCGGTGTCGGTCTCGGACGCGAAGACGACGCCCTCGGCCTCCAGCTTGGCGCGCAGGTCGGCCGCGTTGTCGACGATGCCGTTGTGGACGACGGCGACCTTGTTCTCGGGGTCCAGGTGCGGGTGCGAGTTCACGTCGGAGGGGGCGCCGTGGGTGGCCCAGCGGGTGTGGGCGATGCCCGTGGTGCCGGCGAAGCGCTTGGGGACGCGGGCCTCCAGGTCGCGGACGCGGCCCTTGGCCTTGACCATCTTCAGGGCCCCGGACTTGGGGGTGTTGACGACCATGCCCGCGGAGTCGTAACCCCGGTACTCCAGCCGCGCCAGGCCTTCCAGCAGCAGCGGAGCCACATCACGCTTACCGATATAACCGACGATTCCGCACATAAAGTCTCTGCCCCTCCATCGACGTACAACGTTCCTGTGTGCCCGGCCGCGCCCGTTGGCGTATCAGCCGTAGACGATGCGGCGCAGCTGCCGGAGCGAGAGCTCCGGTGGCGCCACGGCGCGGTGCGGCAGCTCGGCCGCGATCCGTTCGAAGATCTCGGCGTTGACGGCTCCACCGGACTGCAACTCGCGGTGGCGCCGACGGACGAATTCCTCGCACGTCTCGTCGAAGTACGCCAGCACGTCGAGAACCACCCGGGCCGCTTCACCGCGCTGGAGCGCGGTGCTGCGCACCAGATGATCTACGAGGTCGTCGTGGGACGACGGGCTGCGGCGTTCGAGCACCCGTCGATATTGCGGGCTGGCGGGGTATCGCGCAAGAATCCTGCCCGATTCCGGGCAGGATTCACATGATCACGCTCCTGGTCTGGACCAGTCGCCGTCGTGGGTGCCCGGTCCTCGGGGCCTCGGATGCCGTCCTTCTGGATGATTTCCGCCCGTCCAGGATTCCCTCACCGCCCGATCAGGTGATGATCGACTCACGGACGTCCTGCCGTGCGAGCCCGCCCCTGCCGGGCTGGTGCGCACCTTGACCCCGGCCGGGGTCGCCGGGTCCCATGGAACAGGTGCGGTTGCTCGGCCCCCACAGTCGCGTGCCCCCGTGGAAGGGAACCGCTTGTGCGACAGAGACAGCGCAGGACATTCGCCCGGCTCCTCGGCTCACTGGTCCTGGTGGCGGCCGCCGGACTCACCGGCATCACGACGGCGGGCCCCGCCGCCGCGGCCGGACCCCGCCCGCTCGACCAGATCGTGCCCGTCCCCGCCTCCGTGTCCCCGGGTGGCGCCCCCTACGCCATCGGGCCCGCCACCCGCATCAGAGTCGCGCCCGGCTCGCCCGAGGCGCAGCGGATCGGCGCCTATCTGGCGGGCGTCCTTCGCCCCTCCACCGGGTACGCCCTGCCGGTCACCGGCGCCGGCCGCGACGGCATCCGGCTGCTGCTCGGCGCCGACGACGAGAGCCTGGGCGACGAGGGGTACCGGCTGACCTCCGGCAAGGACGCGGTCACCGTCACCGCCCCCACCCCGGCCGGGCTCTTCCACGGCGTGCAGACCCTGCGCCAGCTGCTGCCCGCCGACGTCGAGAAGAAGACGCGGCAGAGCGGCCCCTGGCAGATCGCGGGCGGCACGATCACCGACGCGCCGCGCTACGCCTACCGGGGCGCGATGATCGACGTGTCGCGGCACTTCTTCACCGTCGCCCAGGTCGAGCGCTACATCGACCAGCTCGCCCTCTACAAGATCAATGAGCTGCATCTGCACCTCAGCGACGACCAGGGCTGGCGGATCGCCGTCGACTCCTGGCCCCGGCTCACCACCTACGGCGGCCAGACGCAGGTCGGCGGCGGCAAGGGCGGCTTCTACACCAAGGCCGACTACCGGACGATCCTCGCCTACGCCTCCTCCCGCTACCTGGAGGTCGTGCCCGAGATCGACACCCCCGGGCACATCAACGCGGCCCTCGCCTCCTACGCCGGGCTCAACTGCGACGGCGTCGCGCCCCCGCTGTACACGGGGACCGCCGTGGGCTTCAGCTCGCTGTGCGTGCCCAAGGAGGTGACGTACGGCTTCTTCGACGACGTGGTGCGCGAGGTCGCCGCCATGACGCCGGGGCGCTACGTCCACATCGGCGGGGACGAGGCGCAGTCCACGTCGAAGGACGACTACGACACCTTCATGGACCGGGCCCAGCCCGTCGTCCAGAAGTACGGCAAGACCGTCATGGCGTGGCACCAGATCGTCGACGCCACGCCCGTGGAGGGCGCCGTCGCCCAGTACTGGGGCACGACCGGCGACGAGACGGACGTCGCCGCCGCCGCGCAGGCCGGCACCAAGCTGGTGTTGTCGCCGGCGAACCGCGCCTACCTGGACATGAAGTACGACGCGACGACGCGCCTCGGCACCAACTGGGCCGGCTACGTCGACGTCGACAAGTCCTACGCGTGGGACCCGGACACCTTCGTCCGGGGCGTGCCCGCCGATGCCGTGCTCGGCGTGGAGGCGCCGGTCTGGACGGCGACGCTGAGCGACAGCGCACAGATCGAGTACATGGCGTTCCCGCGGCTCCAGGGGATCGCCGAGATCGGCTGGTCGCCCGCGTCCACGCACGACTGGGCGTCGTACAAGCTGCGGCTCGCGCAGCAGGGCCCGAGGATGGCGGCGCTCGGCATCGCCTTCTACCGCTCGCCACTGGTGCCCTGGGTCTGACCCGACGGGGTGGGGGCGCGGCGGTGCGGGCGCCCGAGGGCGGGGGCCCGACAGGGTAGGGGGCGCGGTGATCCACGCGCGGACCACACGCGCGGACCCGCACGCGGATCGCCGCGCGCGGGAGCCGCGCCCCCCACCGTCGGCCCTCAGGCGGCGATCGGGTTCCGCAGGGTGCCGGCCAGCTGGAGGGCGCCCGCCGGGTCGGCCAGGTCCACCATCTGCTTGTTGTCGCGCAGCTGGAGCCGGTTCAGGCAGGACAGCGCGAAGTCGGGGGCGAACAGGTCGTACTGCTTGAAGCGGTCGGCCAGTTCGGGCTTGGACTCCTGATAGGCCCGCACACACGCGGCGACCGTCTCCCAGAACGCCGCCTCCTCCAGCACGCCCTCGGTGACGAGGCTCGCGTTCAGGAAGCGGAAGAAGCAGTCGAAGACGTCCGTGAAGACGGAGAGCAGCTTCATGTCGTCGGGCACGTCCGCCCGGATCCGCTCCACCGCGGGCGGCAGCACCGCGTGCGGGTCCATCACCGCGATCTCCTCGGCGATGTCCTTGAAGACGGCCCGTACGACGGTGCCGTCCTCGGCGAGCACCAGGATCACGTTTTCGCCGTGCGGCATGAAGACCAGGTCGTAGGCGTAGAAGGAGTGCAGCACCGGGACCAGGTAGGCGTCCAGATAGCCGCGCAGCCACCGCGCCGGAGCGAGACCGGACTCGGCGATGAGGGCGCCCGCGAACGAGGAACCCTCGTGGTCGGTGTGCAGCAGCGAGGCCATCGTGGCCAGGCGTTCGCCGGGTTCGAGGGAGGGCACCGGGCTCTCGCGCCACAGCGCGGCCAGCATCTTGCGGTACGGCGAATGACGGTCGGTGGCCCGCTCGTACTGCTCGTGGCGGTAACCGATCGCGGCGCGCTCGCGGATGATCGAGAACCGGGCGGCGCGGAACGTCTCGTCGGCGGCGATCACCCCGGCGAGCCAGTCGTTGATGGCGGGCGTCGCCTCCATGTACGCGGCCGAAAGCCCCCGCATGAAGCCCATGTTGAGGACCGAGAGCGCCGTCTTGACGTAGTGCTTGGCCGGGTCGCTGGTGTTGAAGAACGTACGGATCGACTGCTGGGCGAGGTAGTCGTCGTCGCCCTCGCCGAGCAGCACGAGGCGTTCCTGGGCGATCTCCGCGGCGAAGGTCACCGACAGCTTGTTCCACCACTGCCAGGGGTGCACCGGCAGGAGCAGGAAGTCGTCCAGGTCCAGGCCGCGCTCCGTCAGCGTCGCGGCGAACCGGTCGATTGTCCTTGAGCCGAGTTCGGAGCGCATCAGGCTCTCGTGGTCGAGCCCGGCGCCCGCGGTGAACGTGGCGCGGTCGCGGCGGGCCGCGAGCCAGATCAGCCGGACCGGGCTCGCGGTCTCCGGGGCGTACGCCAGATACTCGTGGGCGCCGAACCCGAGGCGCCCGTTGTTGGCGACGAAGCAGGGGTGGCCCTCGGTCATGCCGGTCTCGATGGCCTGGAAACCGGCGCGGGCGAGCTCGGCGGAGGTGACGGGTTCCTTGGTGAGTTTGTACGCCGTGCCCGCAAGGGTCGAGGAGATTTCCTCCAGGTACACCGGCAGGATGGCGTCGCTCAGGCCGAGCGAGCCGCGCAGATCGAGGAAGAAGTCGAGGGCATCGAGCGGGAGTTGGCCCGTCTCGCCGTGCCGGGATATCGACTCGGGGAACACCTGCCAGTGGTCGAGGGAGAGCCGGGAGGCGGTGAAGCGGTACTCGACGGGGCCCTCGTCGGCGCGGACACGAAAGGCCCTCTCCCCGGGCCTGACGGAGCCGGGAGCCGGCGGGAGGCCGTCGCCCAGCGGCTCGGGGATCAGCAGGCGCTCGTGCGCGAACTCGGCGAGCGCCTTGCGGATCAGAAGCCGGTTGGCCTCGGCCCAGAGGCCGGGGGTGAGGTGGGGGAGCGTGGTGTCGGTGCTCATCGGGCTGCCGCCTCTCCGGCTCGGGCCGTACGGAACTGCTCTCGGGTGCAGAAGGACAGCAGGGCGTCCTTCTCCGGTTTGGTGATCCGCCCGGCGACCTCGAAACCGACGGCCGCGTTCAGGGCGTGCACCGCGGTGTTGCCGACATCGGGCTCGACGACGACCCGCTCGGTGGCCGCGTCGGCGAACAGCTCCGCCATCACGGCGGTGATGACGGCCCGGGTGAATCCGTGCACCGGGGTGTCGGTGGGCGCGACCAGGAAGTGCATGCCCACATCGCCGGGCCGCGCCTCGTACAGGCCGACGAGCTCGACGTGCGCCGGGTCGTAGCGCTCCATGAGGAAGGCGGGCTCGCCGTCGTGCAGGCCGATGAAGGCGTGGTGGTGCGGGTGGGCGGCGATCGCCATGTACTCGCGCTCGACGTCCTGGAGCCTGGCATCCCCCATCAGCCAGAACGCGGCCTTGGGGTGCGTCACCCAGGAGTGCACGAGCTCGGCGTCCCGCGTGGGATCGAGCGGCCGGAAGGTGAAGGAACCGGCCGTGGGGGAGCCGGCGGCGGGGGTGTTCATACGGCGAACTCCTGGAAGGCGATGGACTTCTCGACCGGGTAGTGGGCACGGCCGAGCAGCTCGCCGATGATGTACGCGTTGCGGTAGGCGCCCATGCCGAGGTCGGGCGAGGTGATCGAGTGGGTGTGCACCCCGGCGTTCTGGAGGAAGACGCCGCGCCCCGTGGTGTCGATGGAGTAGTTGCGGGCCACGTCGAAGCGCCCCCGGCCGTCCCGGCGCAGCCGCTCGGCGACGGGCGCGAGGAAAGCGGGCTCGGCGTACTGGTAGCCGGTGGCGAGCACCAGGCCCTGGGTGCTGAGGGTGTAGTCCTTCGCCTGCTCCTCCTGGCGCAGCCCGAGCGTGTACGTGCCCGATGTCGTGTCGTAACTGGCGGCGGTGAGCGCGGAGTTGGCGAGGAGACGGGTCGGAACGGGCCCCTTGATGTTCTTCTGGTACAGCAGGTCGAAGATGGCGTCGATCAGCTGCGAGTCGATGCCCTTGAAGAGGCCCTTCTGCGCCGATTCGAGCCGGTAGCGGGTGGCCTCGGGCAGGGCGTGGAAGTAGTCGATGTACTCCGGCGACGTCATCTCAAGGGTGAGTTTGGTGTATTCGAGCGGGAAGAACCGGGGCGAGCGTGTCACCCAGTTCAGCCGGTAGCCGTGGACGTCGATCTCGGAGAGCAGGTCGTAGTAGATCTCGGCGGCGGACTGGCCCGAGCCGATGACGGTGATCGACTCCTTCTTCTGGAGTGCTTCTCTGTGCTCCAGGTAGCGGGAGTTGTGCAGCAGGTCTCCGCCGAGGTCCCGGCAGGGCTCGGGAAGGTGCGGCGGGGTGCCGGTGCCGAGCACGAGCCGGCGGGCGCGGAAGGAGTCGCCGGCCGCGGTGGCCACGGCGTACGTCTGGCTCGTCTCGTCGTACGTCACCGAGGTGACGGTCTGGTCGAAGCGGACGGAGCTCAGCTTTCCGGCGGCCCAGCGGCAGTAGTCGTTGTACTCGGTGCGCAGCGGATAGAAGTTCTCGCGGATGTAGAACGAGTACAACCGGCCCGATTCCTTCAGGTAGTTGAGGAAGGAGTACGGCGACGTGGGGTCGGCGAGGGTGACGAGATCGGACAGGAAGGGCGTCTGGAGGTGGGCGCCTTCGAGGAACATCCCGGAGTGCCACTCGAAGCCGGGCTTGGTTTCGAGGAAGAGGCCGTTCAGCTCCTCGATGGGCTCGGCGAGACAGGCGAGCCCGAGGTTGAAGGGGCCGAGCCCGATCCCGATGAAGTCGTACGCCTCGGACGTGCCGGGGGCTTCAGGACGCGTGGACAAGGTTCTCTCCCAGGTACTGCTCGGCGTGGCCGGCGATCAGGTCGAGCACGGCGGCGATGTCGTCGACGCTCGTCTCGGGGTTGAGCAGGGTGAATTTCAGGTACTGGCGGCCGCCGGACGTGGTCCCGGCGACGACGGCCTCGCCGGATGCGAAGAGCGCCTTGCGGGCGTGGAGGTTGGCGCGGTCGATCTCGGCGGCCGAGGTGGCGGCGGCGGGGACGTAGCGGAAGACGAGGGTGGAGAGCGTGGGCGCCACGACGACGTCGTACCGCGGGTCCGCGGCCAGCAACTGCCATCCTGCGACGGCCAGTTCACACACCTCGTCGAAGAGCGAGCCGATGCCGTCGGCGCCCATGGTGCGCAGGGTCATCCACAGTTTCAGGGCGTCGAAACGGCGGGTGGTCTGGAGCGACTTGTCCACCTGGTTGGGGATGCGCTCCTCGGCGGCGCGGCGCGGGTTGAGGTAGTCGGCGTGGTACGTGGCGTGCCGCAGCGTGCTCGCGTCACGGACCAGCACCGCGCTCGAACTCACCGGCTGGAAGAAGGACTTGTGGTAGTCCACGGTGACGGAGTCGGCCCGCTCGATGCCGTCGAGCAGGGCGCGGCGGGCCGGGGTGGGCGAAGCGAGCAGGCCGCATCCGTAGGCGGCGTCCACATGCATCCACGCGCCGTACCGGTCGCAGAGTTCGGCGATGCCGGGCAGCGGGTCGATGGAGCCGAAGTCGGTGGTCCCGGCGGTGGCGACGACGGCCATGGGGACGTTGCCCTCGTCGACGCAGCGCTCAAGGGCGCGGGCGAGTGCCACGGTCTGCATGCGCTTGGCGTGATCGGTGGGAATCGAGACGACCGAGTCCCGTCCCATGCCGAGGAGTTGGGCGGACTTCTGCACGCTGAAGTGGCTGCACTCGGAGGCGAAGACGCGCAGCTTCGCGAGGTCGTTCGTCTTGGCCTCCTCGCGGGCGAGCAGCAGCGACTGGAGGTTGGACTGGGTGCCGCCGCTGGTGAACACCCCGTCGGCGGCGGGCCCGAGCCCGATGCGGGCGGCCGTCCAGTCGATGAGCCGCCGCTCGATGAGGGTGCCGCCGGCGCTCTGGTCCCAGGTGTCGAGGGAGGAGTTGACCGCGGAGAGCACCGCCTCGCCGAGCACGGCGGGGATGACGACCGGGCAGTTGAGGTGCCCGAGGTAGCGGGGGTGGTGGAAGTAGACGGCGTCGCGGAGGTAGACGTCCTCCAGCTCGTCGAGCACGGCGGAGGCGTCGCCGAGGGGGCGGTCGAGGTCGATGCCGTCGATGAGCGGGGCGAGATCGTCGACTCCGGCACCGGTGAACGGCCGCCGCGTCGTGGCGAGTTTGCGCGCCACCCGCTCGACTCCTTCGGTCACGGAGCGGCGGTAGTGCTCCGCGGTCGTGTCGTTGAGCAGATGCGAACGCATGTGTCCTCCCGGGTCGGGGGAGCGGGGCCCTCCGGGCAGGAAGGGGGGTCGAGGGCCGCGAGCTCCAACTTAGGTTAGCCTAACCTAAATTCTCTCTCCCATGTGGGGGTGCCGCCCACGCCGAGGTTCTGCGCAGTTCCCCGCGTTCCTGGGGGGCCGGTTTTGGGGTGCGGCCGCGGTCGCCTCGGCCGCGGGCCGTGGTCGCTTTTTGCGCAGTTCCCCGCGCCCCTTGCGGGCCGGCTTTCGGGCGCGGGCCGTGGTCGTTTTTTGCGCAGTTCCCCGCGCCCCTAAGCCCGTTGTCGTCCGCGGGTCGTGGACGGTGTTCGCGCGGTTCCTCGCGCCCCTGGACCCGTTGTCGTCCGCGGGCCGTGGACGGTGCTCGCGCAGTTCCTCGCGTCCCTGAACCCCGTTGTTCGCTGCGGACCGTGGGGGCTGGTCGCGCGGTTCCTCGCGCCCCTAAACCCGTCGTCGCCTGCGGGTCGTGGACGGTGTTCGCGCGGTTCCTCGCGCCCCTATACCCGTTGTCGTCCGCGGGCCGTGGACGGTGTTCGCGCGGTTCCTCGCGCCCCTATACCCGTTGTCGTCCGCGGGTCGTGGACGGTGTTGGCGCGGTTCCTCGCGTCCCTGGCGGCGCTGGTGCAGGAACCGTGCTGGGTTGCTCGGGCATCTTCAGCCTGTCCGGCGATTGAGGACGAGCGCCGTTCAGGCGCGAACCGGGGGTGCAGGGGGCGGAGCCCCCGCATGGGGTCTGGGGCGGAGCCCCAGGGGTCGGCTCATTCCATGCGCTGTACGGGCGGGTGGGTGGGCAAACCCCCGAGGTCTGGGGCGCAGCCCCAGGGAGCCGCACTCTCAAGTAGCCGCACGGGATGGGGGTCCCCCCTGCTCCTTAAGAGCTTGGGGGAGGGTGGGAAAACACCCTACGACGCCGCCCGGAGCTCGTCCTCCGTACGCCCCCGCCGCCAATACCCCACAAACGTGACCCGCCCCCGATCAACCCCCCGCTCCTCCACGAAGTGCCGCCGCAGGGACCGCACTTGGCCCGCCTCCCCGGCGATCCACACGTACGGGGAAACGCCCGGCAGCGCCCCGGCCCGGACGGAGTCCAGCGCGGACGGCCCCGTCAGCCACGTCACCTCCGCCGCGGCCTCCGTCGGCAACGGAAGCCGGTCCTCGTCGTGCGGGACGGAGAGGAAGACCCGCGCCGGAGTCCCGGGCGGCAGCCATTCCAGGATCGCCGCCGCCGCGGGCAGCGCGGTCTCGTCGGCGCAGATGACCACGGAGTCGGTACCGCCCGGCGGCCGGAAGCGTACGGCCGTGTTGTCCGCGACCGCCGGCCCCAGCACCACGACCCGGTCGCCGGGCCGGGCCGAGCCCGCCCAGCGGCAGGCCGGACCGCCGTCGTCGTGCAGCGCGAAGTCGATGTCGATCTCCCCGGGACCGCCCGCCGGATCGCGGCGCTGGGCGCGGACCGTGTACGAGCGCATGATGGCGCGTTCGGCGTCGGGCAGCGCACGGTAGGCGTTCCACCAGCCGGCCGCGTGGTCGGCGGGCGGCAGTACGGGTGCCGCCTGGCCGGGGTGGGGCAGGAAGAGGGACAGGCTCTGGTCGCGTCCCCCGGCGGCGAACGACGACAGGTCCTCGTCGCCGAAGCCGCCGAAGGTGACCCGCGTCAGCGACGGGCCGAGCCGCCGGGCCCGTATCACGCGCAGATCGAAGAGGCGGAAGGGGGCGGTGGCGGTCTCGGCCGGTGCGGGCATGGTCAGGCGACCTTCTTCGCGTTCTCGATGGCCTGGGCGAGCGCGTCGACGATGGGGGCGACGCGTGCGTAGGAGTAGATCGGTTCGGTCAGGCGCGGCACGATCTGCTTGGCCTTGACGGCGGGCAGCTGCGCCCAGGTCGGCTTGTTGCCGAGGTCGCCGGGCTGAAGGGTGCCGGTGCGGTTGTCCATGAGGATCAGGTCGGCCGGGTACTTGCCGACGTTCTCCCAGCTGAGCGATTCGAAGAAGCCCTGCGAGTCGACCTTCGGGGTGACGAACTGGACGCCCAGCTCCTGGAAGTACCGGGTGTCACAGCTCCGCTTGGCCTCGGACACGTAGAACAGGTCGGGGCTCGCGGAGCCGAGCAGCACCCGGATCCCGGGGTTGGCCTTGGCGGCGGCGCGCAGCCGGGCGGAGGCCTTCTCGAAGGCGGCCTTGGCGTCGGTGACCTTCTTCGCGTTCAGGTCCGCGCCGAGGGACTTGGCGAGGTCCGCGCGGCGCTGGAGCGCGGCGGGCATGCTCTGGTCGGCGGCCCACAGCGCGACGCTGGGCGCCAGCTTGAGGATCTTGTCCTTGCTGTTGTCGGGCACGTACCAGAGGACGTCCTTCTGCCACATGTCCGTGATCAGCACGTCGGGCTGGAGGGCGGCGTACTTCTCGACGCTGAACTCGCCGTACACATTGCCGATGATCTCGACCTTGCTGATGTCGAGGCCGCCGGCCTGCACATCGGGCTTGCCGTCCTTGGTCTTGGTGGGCCCGAAGACGCCCTTGACCTGGATGCCGTAATCGAAGAGGGCGGCCGCGGTGCCGGTGTAGGCGACGATGTTCTTCGGCAGCGCCTTGGTCTTCGCGGTCTGGCCTCGGTCGTCCGTGAACGACCAGGGACCCGAAGCCCCGGTGGCCTTGGTGCCGTCCGCCGTCCCGCTCTTCTTGTCACCGCCGCCGCAGGCGGTCAGCGCGGCACCGATGCCGATCGCTCCGCCCATGGCCAGCAGGCCGCGACGGGTGGGCAGGGATGCTCGGGCGTGGGGCATGACGGTGTCCGCTTTCGTACGTACGACGAGCCGGGGATCGGCCACTGACTGACGCGAACAAAGGTTAGCCTAACCTCATTCGCTGTCCAGTGGTGCCGGCCCCCGGGCCATCCCCGGGCCGTCCCCGGCCATCCCGCGTCATACGTCGAACATGTCCCGGCACTCCTCAAGCCCCTCGACGCGTACGTCGACGGTGCGATGGCGTTCCCAGTCCGCCCGGTCCAGGCGCAGCCGCTGAAGCGTGACCGGCCGGTCCCGTACGGCGGCGCTCTGGATGCCGTCCGGCCGGTAGCCGAGGCGGCGCGAGACGCCGAGCGAGCGCGGGTTGTCACTCATCGCGGCCGAGACCGCGCCCCGGGCGCCGAGCCCGGCGAACGCCAAGTGCAGGGCGGCGGCCCGCATTTCGGTGCCGATGCCGCGGCCCTGGTGGGCGAGACCGAGCCAGGAGCCCGTCTCCACCTCGCGGACCACCGCGAAATCGGACGCGGACATGTCCTGACGGCCGACCACGATGCCCTCGTGCAGCACGGCGAGGCTCAGCGTCCAGGCGGCCGGCGACCACGTGGCGATCGTGCTGAGGACGTGCTGCCAGACCGAACGGCCGCGCCCGGCGGGAGAGCCCTCGGTCCACGGCACGGTGAACGGCATCCGGTCCGGGGCGTGCACCCCCTCCGCCGCCACCTGGGCAAGGTCCGCGAGCAACGCCTGGTCGGGCAGGCGCAGTTCGAGGCGGGGGGTGTGGATGCGCAGGGCGTAGGGGGGCCACCAGGCCGAGGGCGGTTCCATGGACCGACTGTGCCGGGCGCGGTTGGTGCCTGTCGAACGAATTGCCCGTGCGGGAACCGGTCGACGCACCGGACTTCGGCTCGGCCGCGGACCGTGGTCGCTCCTCGCGCAGTTCCCCGCGCCCCTGGCGGCGCTGGTGCCGGGCCGGGTGGGCGTCCTTGGGCCGCTGACCGCTCGATGCCGTCCGGCGTGGGCAACCTCGGCCCCTGTCCGGCTATCCCAGCAGCGGTACCTGCCGGCGCAGCGGGGCGTACGTGAAGCGCACCTTGTGCGACGCGCTCGGCTCGTACGTGCGCAGGCACAGGCCGCAATGCCAGTGCCAGCGGTCGGCGGCGCCCGGCGCCGTGGACGAGGTGTCCTTCCACAGCGGTGGGCGGTTCGCACAACTGGGGCAGGTCGGGGGATTCACCCTGACAGGGTGCGGCCCCGGACCCCCGGCCCGGTGCCGACGCGAGCGCGTACCACCCCATCGGGGGACCTGCGTGCCCTCCAGCCGCAGGCGCCGCGAGCCCTCGCACCGCGAGCGCCGCCCGGCCCCGACGTCACCAGAGTCAGGCGGCCCCCCCCAAGCCGCAGGGGTTAGGCGCCCCCCAAGCCGCAAGGTCAGACGCTCCTCCCAAGCCGCAGGCTCAGGCGGCCTCCGGGCACCGTGGCCCCCCGGACACCAGAGTCAGGCGCCCCCCGAACCGCAAGGGTCAGGCCCCCGAATCGCAAGGTCAGCCGACCCGCGGACACCGTGGCCCCCGGACACCCGAGTCAGGCCCCCCCTGCGCCGCAAGGTCAGGCGCCCCCGGACACCAGAGTCAGGCCCCCCAAGCCGCAAGGGTCAGGCCCCCCGAACCGCAAGGGTCAGGCCGGCAGCCCCAGTTCGCGGGCGATCAGCATGCGCTGCACCTCGCTCGTGCCCTCGCCGATCTCCAGGATCTTGGAGTCGCGCCACATGCGGGCCACCGGATACTCGTTCATGAAGCCGTAGCCGCCGAAGATCTGCGTGCCCTCACGGGCGTTGTCGACCGCCACCGTCGAGGAGTACAGCTTCGCGAGCGCGGCCTCCTTCTTGAACGGCTCGCCGTGCACCAGGCGGGACGCCGCGTCGCGCCAGCCCACCCGCGCCATGTGCGCCCGCAGCTCCATGTCGGCGATCTTGAACTGGATCGCCTGGTTGTCGCCGATCGGCCGGCCGAAGGCGTGCCGTTCCTTCGCGTACTTCACCGACTCGTCCACACAGCCCTGCGCAAGGCCCGTCGCGAGCGCGGAGATCGCGATGCGGCCCTCGTCCAGGATGCGCAGGAACTGGGCGTACCCACGGCCCTCTTCGCCCAGCAGGTTCGCCACCGGCACGCGGACGTCGGAGAAGGACAGCTCCCGCGTGTCCGACGCGTTCCAGCCGACCTTGGAGTACGGCGCCGCGACCGTGAAGCCCGGCGTACCGGACGGCACGATGATCGAGGAGATCAGCGGACGGCCGTCGTCCTTGCGGCCGGTGACCGCGGTGACGGTGACCAGACCCGTGATGTCCGTACCGGAGTTGGTGATGAAGCACTTCGAGCCGTTGATGACCCACTCGTCGCCGTCGCGCACCGCGGTGGTGCGGGTGCCGCCCGCGTCCGAACCGCAGTCGGGCTCGGTCAGGCCGAACGCGCCCAGCATCTCGCCCGAGCACAGCCTCGGCAGCCACTCGCGCTTCTGCTCCTCCGTGCCGAAGCGGAAGACCGGCATCGCGCCCAGCGAGACGCCCGCCTCCAGGGTGATCGCCACCGAGGAGTCGACGCGGGCCAGCTCCTCAAGGGCGATGCCCAGCGCGAGGTAGTCGCCGCCCATGCCCCCGTACTCCTCGGGGAAGGGCAGCCCGAACAGGCCCATGCGGCCCATCTCCCGGACGATCTCGTACGGGAACTCGTGGCGCTCGTAGAAGTCGCCGATCTTGGGCGCGACGACGTCGTGGGCGAACTCCTCGACGGTGCGGCGGAGCTCTTCGTGCTCGGGGGTGAGACGGTGGTCGAGGGGCATGGTCACGACTCCTGGTGGGAGAGGGCACGTACGGTGCGGGAGGGGCTGGGGCGGCCCAGCCGGCCGGCCATCCACACGCTGGTGGCGGTGAGTTGGCCGAGGTCGACCCCGGTGTCGACACCGAGGCCCTTGAGCATCCACACGAGGTCTTCGGTGGCGAGGTTTCCGGTCGCGGACTTCGCGTACGGGCAGCCGCCGAGGCCGCCCGCCGACGCGTCCACGGTGCTCACTCCGTGCTGGAGCGCGGCGAGGGTGTTGGCGAGCGCCTGACCGTAGGTGTCGTGGAAGTGCACCCCGATGGTGTCGGTGGCGACCGCCTGTTCGCCGAGCCCGGTGAGCAGCGCCCCCACATGGGCGGGGGTGGCCACCCCGATGGTGTCGCCGAGGCTCAGCTCGTCGCAGCCGAGGTCCATGAGGGCCTTGGCGACCCGCACCACCTGGGGCACCGGCACCGCGCCTTCCCAGGGGTCGCCGAAACACATCGACAGGTAGCCCCGCACATGCGCGCCCGCCGCCTTGGCGCGGGCCACGACGGGCTCGAACATGGCAAGCGACTCGTCGACCGTGCGGTTCAGGTTGGCCTTGGCGAAGGACTCGGTGGCGCTGGCGAACACCGCGATGCGGCGGGCGCCGAGCGCGAGCGCCCGGTCAAGACCCCGCTCGTTCGGCACGAGGACGGGCAGTTCCACGCCCTCCAGGTCGCCCAGCATCGGGAACAGGGCTTCGGCGTCGGCGAGTTGGGGCACCCACTTGGGGTGCACGAAGCTCGTCGCCTCGATGGTGGTCAGCCCGGCCGCGGCCAGGCGGTGCACGAACTCGGCCTTGACCTCGGTCGGCACGACCGACTTCTCGTTCTGGAGTCCGTCGCGCGCCCCCACCTCGTGAATGCGGACCCGGGCCGGCAGGCCCTGCGCCGGTACGACCATGGGCAGGCCGGTCATGAGGTCTCCTCGGGGCTCTCCTGGGCGGCGGGGGTGACGACGGCCAGGACCTGGTCCATGGCCACGGTCGAGCCGGGCACGACGTCGAGCTCGGTGACCGTGCCCGCGTGCGGCGCGGAGATCACGTGCTCCATCTTCATCGCCTCGACCACCAACAGGCTCTGCCCGGCGTCCACCTGGTCGCCGACCGCCACCTTGACGACGGTGACCGTGCCCGGCATGGGCGCGGCCAGGGTGTCGGCCCCGGCGTGGCTGCGGCCGGACAGGGCGGCCTCGACGGCGTCGTGGTCGACGACCTGCCAGCTGTCGCCGTCCCGGCCCAGCCAGGCGCCGGCCCGGTGGAAGGTGTGGGTGACGCCGTCGAGCTCGACGGTGACCCGGTCGGCGGTGACCAGCGCCCCGGCGGGCGCGGTGTGAGTAACGGGCTCGGCTCCCGCGACGCGCAGCGGGAAGGCGAGCGGGGCGGGCTCGCCGCCCATGCGCCAGCCGCTCGGCACCGAGAACGGGTCGGTCCAGCCCTCGGCGGGCGCGGGCCTCAGCGCGTCGAACCGGACGGCGGCCGCCGCCGCGTACACCTCGTCGGGCACCCCCTCGGGGACGAGCGAATCCGCTTCGCGCTCGACGAGTCCGGTGTCCAACTCGCCTGACACCACCGCCGGGTGAGCCAGGAGGCGGCGCAGGAACCCGGCGTTGGTGGGCACCCCGAGCGTCACCGTGCCGGCGAGCGCGGCGCGCAGCTTGCGCAGCGCGGTCGCCCGGTCGGGCCCGTACACGATGACCTTGGACAGCATCGGGTCGTACAGGCTGCCGACCTCGGTGCCCTCGCTCAGGCCCGAGTCCGTACGCACTCCGTCGCCCTGCGGCTCGCGCAGCGCAAGGACCGTACCGCCGGACGGCAGGAACCCGCGCGAGGGGTCCTCTGCGCACAGGCGGGCCTCGATGGCGTGGCCGGTGAGGGTGATGTCCTTCTGCTCGTACGGCAGTTGCTCGCCGGCCGCGACGCGCAGCTGCCACTCCACCAGGTCGAAGCCGCCCCCGGCGGTAGCCGGATCGACGGATACGACGAGCTCGGTGACCGGGTGCTCGACCTGGAGGCGGGTGTTCATCTCCATGAAGTAGTACGAGGAGGGGTCGCTGCCCGGCACGATGAACTCGACCGTGCCCGCGCCCGAGTAGCCGCACGAGCGGGCCGCCTGGACGGCCGCCTCGCCCATCGCGGCACGGGTCTCCTCGTCGAGCAGGACGCTGGGCGCCTCCTCGATGATCTTCTGGTGGCGGCGCTGGAGCGAGCACTCGCGCTCGCCGAGGTGGATCACGTTGCCGTGGTTGTCGGCGAGGACCTGGATCTCGATATGGCGGGGCCGGTCGACCCACCGCTCGACGAGGAGCGTGTCGTCGCCGAAGGAGGCGCGGGCCTCCCGGCGGGCCGCCGCGATCTCGTCGCCGAGCAGCGCCTCGTCGCGGACCAGGCGCATGCCCTTGCCGCCGCCGCCCGCGCTCGGCTTGAGGAGCACCGGCATGCCGATCTCCCGCGCGGCGTCGGCCAGTTGGGCGTCGCTCAGGCCGCTGCCCGAGGAGCCGGGCACGACCGGGACGCCGGCCTTCTGCACGGTCTCCTTGGCGCGGATCTTGTCGCCCATGAGGGAGATCGCGCCGGCGGGCGGGCCGATGAAGACCAGGCCCGCGTCGGCGCAGGCCTGAGCGAACCCCGCGTTCTCCGCGAGGAAGCCGTAGCCCGGGTGGACGGCCTGGGCGCCGGTGCGCAGCGCCGCCTCGATGAGGCGGTCGGGGCGCAGATAGCTCTCGGAGGCGGCCGCGGGGCCGATCCGTACCGCCGTGTCCGCCTCGCGGACGTGGCGCGCCTCGGCGTCCGCGTCGCTGAAGACGGCGACCGAGCGGATGCCGAGCTGCCGCAGGGTGCGGATGACGCGGACCGCGATCTCGCCCCGGTTGGCGACGAGCACTGTCGTGAACATGGAAGCCCTCAACGTAGGAGTCGGCGGGGACGTCGTCGGGTCGGTTGGCATGACGGCGTCACATCCGGAAGACGCCGAAGGCGGGGTCGGCGAGCGGGGCGTTGGCGCAGGCGGTCAGGGCGAGGCCGAGCACCTGGCGGGTGTCGACCGGGTCGATCACGCCGTCGTCCCAGAGCCGGGCCGTCGCGTAGTAGGCGTTGCCCTGCGTCTCGTACTGCTCGCGGATGGGGGCCTTGAAGGCCTCCTCGTCCTCGGCGCTCCAGTCGTCGCCCAACTGGTCGCGCTTGACGGTGGCGAGGACCGAGGCGGCCTGCTCGCCGCCCATCACCGAGATCTTGGCGTTGGGCCACATCCACAGGAAGCGGGGGCTGTAGGCCCGGCCGCACATCGAGTAGTTGCCCGCGCCGTACGAACCGCCGACGACAACGGTCAGCTTCGGCACCCGCGTACAGGCGACGGCCGTGACCATTTTCGCGCCGTGCTTGGCGATGCCGCCCGCCTCGTAGTCCCGGCCGACCATGAAGCCCGAGATGTTCTGGAGGAACACCAGCGGGATGCCGCGCTGGTCGCACAGCTCGATGAAGTGGGCGCCCTTCTGGGCGGATTCGGAGAACAGGATGCCGTTGTTGGCGACGATGCCGACCGGGTGGCCGTGGATCCGCGCGAAGCCGGTGACGAGCGTCTGCCCGTACTCCGCCTTGAACTCCTGGAAGCGCGACCCGTCGACGACCCGGGCGATCACTTCCCTTACGTCGTAGGGGGTGCGCGAGTCGACCGGCACGGCGCCGTACAGACCGAACGGGTCGGCCTTCGGCTCCTCGGCCGGCTCGACCGGCCAGGGCAGCGGGCCGCGGCCGGGCAGCGTCGCCACGATGTTGCGGACGATCCGCAGCGCGTGCGCGTCGTCCTCGGCCAGGTGGTCGGTGACGCCGGAGACCCGCGAGTGGACCTCGCCGCCGCCCAGCTCCTCGGCCGTGACGACCTCGCCGGTCGCCGCCTTCACCAGCGGCGGGCCGCCGAGGAAGATGGTGCCCTGGTTGCGGACGATCACGGCCTCGTCGCTCATCGCGGGCACATACGCGCCGCCCGCCGTGCACGAACCGAGGACGGCGGCGATCTGCGGGATGCCGGCGCCGGACATCCGGGCCTGGTTGTAGAAGATCCGGCCGAAGTGCTCGCGGTCGGGGAAGACCTCGTCCTGCATCGGCAGGAACGCGCCGCCCGAGTCGACCAGGTAGAGGCACGGCAGCCGGTTCTCCAGGGCCACCTCCTGCGCGCGCAGGTGCTTCTTGACCGTCATCGGGTAGTACGTGCCGCCCTTGACCGTGGCGTCATTGGCGACGATCACGCACTCGCGGCCGCTCACCCGCCCGATCCCGGCGATCACGCCCGCGGCGGGCGCCTGCCCGCCGTACATCCCGTCGGCAGCCAGCGGGGCCAGTTCGAGGAACGGCGAGCCGGGGTCGAGCAGCGTGTCCACCCGGTCCCTCGGCAGCAGCTTGCCGCGCGCCACATGCCGGGTGCGGGACCGCTCACCTCCGCCGAGCCGGGCCGCGGCGAGCTTCGCCCGCAGCTCCTCGCCGAGCGCGTGGTGTGCCGCCTCGTTGACCCGCCAGGCCTCGGAGGCGGGACTTTCCCCCAAGGACTCCGTCCAGGGGGTACCCCCAGCACTCCTCAGGACCGTTGCCTGCTGCATCGTGTCGAGCCCCCTTGCCCGTACGCGGCGATGTCAACGGATGTTAATGACCGTTAACTCGTTTCGTTCAGGTTAACGAGCGCTAACCCCGTTGTCTAGAATGACTTCCCATGAGCACCCGTACCGACGCCCCCACCCGGCGTGAGCAGATCCTGCGCGAGGCCGCCCGCCTCTTCGCCGAGCGCGGCTTCCACGGCGTCGGCGTCGACGAGATAGGGGCCGCCGTCGGCATCAGCGGGCCCGGTCTGTACCGGCACTTCGCGGGCAAGGACGCGATGCTGGCCGAACTGCTCGTCGGCATCAGCGGGCGCCTGTACGACGGCGGCCGCAAGCGGGTCGCCGAGGCCGGGGGCGACCCCGAGCGGCTGCTCGGCTCGCTCATCGACGGGCACATCGACTTCGCCCTCGACGACCGGGCCCTGATCACCCTGCACGACCGCGAACTCGACCGGCTGCGCGACAGCGACCGCAAGCTGGTGCGCCAGCTCCAGCGGCAGTACGTCGAGCTGTGGGTCGGCGTCGTGCGCGAGCTGTACCCGCCGGTGCCTCAGGCGGAGGTGCGCGGGGCGGTGCACGCCGTGTTCGGGCTGCTCAACTCAACCCCCCACCTCGGCTCGTACGGCACCGGGCTGCCCGGCCGCGCGGCCACCGAGGCGTTGCTGCGCCGTCTGGCGCACGGCGCCTTCGCCGCCCTGGACGGGCACTGAAGGCGGCGGGCCGCGGGCGGTGGCTGCGGCGGGCGGCGTCCACCCGTGGGACGGCCGGGCCGTCGGCGGCGCGGGCGGGGCAGAATGGCCGCATGCCGATACCCAGCCGTGCCGCCCTCGTCGACCACCTAGTCCGCACCCGTATCGCCGGTGACGTCGCCACGCCCCGCGACAACAACCTCTCCCACTACCGCAAGCTCGCCAACGGCGACCGTCACTACTGGCTGGGTCTTGAGCTGGGTGACCGCTGGCGCGACGAGCAGGACGTGCTGGCCGTCATGGCCGAGCGGTGCGGTGTCGTCGACGACCCGGGGCACCGTGCCGGTCAGGACACCATCGACCCCGAGCTCACCGTGGACGGCCTTGAGCGGATGGCGGCGCGGCTGCGGAAGGCCGCGGCGGGGCGGGAGCGGGTGCTGTTCGCGACCGGGCACCCGGGCGCGCTCCTGGACGTGCACAGCAGGACCGCGGCGGCGCTGCGGGCGGCCGGGTGCGAGATCGTACGCATCCCGGGCGGGCTCACCGCCGACGAGGGGTACGTCGTGCAGTTCGCGGACGTCGCCGTCTTCGAGCGGGGTGCGTCGCTGTGGCACACCCACTCGCCCGAGCCCATGCGGGCGATCCTCGCGGCGCTGTCCACCCCGCCGGACCTCGTGGTCGCGGACCACGGGTGGGCCGGGTGTGCGGGGCAGCACGGGGTGGATGCGATGGGGTACGCGGACAGTAACGACCCCGCGCTGTTCCTTGCGGAGGCGGAGGGGACGCTCCAGGTGACCGTCCCTCTGGACGACCACGTGGTCGATCCGCGCTTCTATGAGCCGATGACGGCGTATCTGCTGGACGCGGCGGGCCTCTCGGCCTGAGGTTTGGGGCGCGTTTGCCGATCCCGGCAGCGCCCGGCTGTGCGGCTACTTGAGGGTGCGCCCTGGGGCTGCGCCCTGGACCCCGGGGGGTTTTCCCACCCACCCGCCCGTGCGGCTACTTGAGGGTGCGGCTCCCTGGGGCTCCGCCCCAGACCCCCTGCGGGGGCTCCGCCCCCTGCACCCCCGTTCGCGCCTGAACGGCGCTCGTCCTCAATCGCCGGACGGGCTGAAGATGCCCGTGCAGGCCCGCATCGAGTAGCCAGGGGCGCGGGGAACTGCGCGACCAGCCCCGCACGGCCCGCGGACGAAGTCGGGTTTCTGCCGCGGTGGCCGCGAGAGGCGATTCCGGGTGCCCTACAGGGGCGCGAGGAACTGCGCGACCAGCCCCGCACGGTCCGCGGACGAAGGGGGGTTTCAGGGGCGCGGGGAACTGCGCGGGAAGCGACCACGGCGGCCAGTCGAAAGCGGGGTTAGGGGCGCGGGGAACTGCGCGGGAAGCGACCACGGCCGACAGTCGAGATCGGGTTTCAGGGGCGCGGGGAACTGCGCGAGAAGCGACCACGGCGGGCAGCCGAAAGCGGGGTTAGGGGCGCGGGGAACGGCGCGGGAAGCGAGCACGGTCCGCAGCCGACCGGCCGGCCTTCAAAGGGGCGCGGGGAACTGCGCAAACGCAGGGGGCGTCCGACCCCGCAGGGGGGATCACGGGCCCGGGGTCGGGGGCGGAGCCCCGGGGGGTTGGGGTGGGGACGGGGTTGGGTCCAGGTAGACGCGGCGTACCGCGGGGAAGCGGGTGCGAAGGCGGGCCTCCGCCTCGTCACAGGCCCCCTCGACCTCCCCCGCCGTGGAAACATCCCGAAAGTCGATCTTCGCCGCGATCAGCAGCTCCTCCGGCCCCTGAATGAGCGTGGTCAGCTCAAGGACCGCCTCGATGTGCCGCACCCCGAGCAGCACCTCCCGCACCCCCGCCCGCATCTCCGGCGGCAGCGGACGCCCGATCAGGAGGCGCGCGTTGGAGCGGCCCAGCTCCCAGGCCACGTACACCAGGAGCAGCCCGATCAGGATGGACGCCGTGCCGTCCCAGACGCCCGAGCCCGTGAGCTGCCCGCCGAGCAGTCCGCCCGCCGCGAGCAGCAGGCCGGCCAGGGCCGCCGAGTCCTCCATCACCACCGCCTTGACCGCCGTGTCCGGGGTCAGACGGAAGTAGCGGCCCACGGGGGCGCCCAGCCGGGCCGCCTCAGCCTTCACCTGCCGCAGGCCCGTGCGCAGCGAGTACCCCTCCAGGCAGAAGGCGACGGCCAGCACGAGGTAGGAGACGAGCGGGTCGCCCAGTTCCTCGCCCGCCACCAGGGTGTGGACGCCGTCGTAGACCGAGAACACCGCGCCGCCGACGAACGTGGCGACCGCCGCGAACATCGCCCAGATGTAGCGCTCGGGCCCGTATCCGAGCGGGTGGTCCTCGTCGGCCGGCTTGTCGCTGCGTTTGAGGGAGGTGAGCAGGAGGAGTTCGGTGACCGTGTCGGCCAGCGAGTGCGCGGCCTCCGACAGCATCGCGCTCGAACCGCTGATCACCCCGGCCACGGCCTTCGCCAGTGCGATCCCGAGGTTGGCGGCCGCCGCGACGACGACCGTGACCGTGCTCTCGCCGCCGCCGCCCTCGTCCCGGTCGCCGCCACCACCACCCTCGTCACGGTCGCCGCCGCCGTTCCCGCCCGTTGTGCTCATACGGCGACGCTAGGGGGCAACGGTACGGAGCGCGACGTCAGCGCGGGATACGGACGACGCCCTCCTGGATGACGGTGATCGCGAGTCGCCCGTCCTGCGTGTAGATCCGCGCCTGCCCGAGGCCACGCCCGCCGGACGCCGAGGGCGACTCCTGGTCGTACAGGAGCCATTCGTCGGCGCGGAAGGGCCGGTGGAACCACATCGCGTGGTCGAGCGAGGCGCCGACCACGTCGCCGACCGCCCAGCCGCCCCGGCCGTGGGCCAGCAGCACCGAGTCGAGCAGCGTCATGTCGGACACGTACGTCGCCAGGCACACATGGAGGAGCGGGTCGTCGGCCAGTTTGCCGTTGGTGCGGAACCACACCTGCGAGCGCGGCTCGCGCGGCGTGCCCACGCTGCCCCACGGCGGCGCGTCCACATACCGCAGGTCGACGGCCGCGCGGGCCTCGATCAGACGGTCCACCACACCCGCGTCGCGGAACGCGGACGCATACCGCGGCAGCATGTCCGCGGCCGTCGGCAGCGACTCGGGGTCCGGCGCCTGCGGCATGCCGGCCTGGTGCTCCATGCCCTCCTCGTACGTCTGGAACGAGGCGGAGAGGTGGAAGATCGGCTGTCCGTGCTGGACGGCGACGACGCGGCGGGTCGTGAAGGAGGCGCCGTCGCGGATGCGGTCGACGCTGTAGACGATGGGCGCGCCCGGGTCGCCCGCCCGCAGGAAGTAGGCGTGCAGCGAGTGCGCCATCCGTTCGGCGGGGACGGTCCGGCCCGCGGCGACCAGCGCCTGGGCCGCGACCTGGCCGCCGAAGACGCGCGGCACGACCGCGGAGCGGGACCGGCCGCGGAAAATGTCCTCCTCGATCCGCTCCAGGTCGAGCAGATCGAGAAGGCTCTCAAGTGCCTGATGCATGAAGGTAGTTGTACCCGAGTGCTCTTACAGGCCCATGTTCTTGGCGATGATCGACTTCATGATCTCGCTGGTGCCGCCGTAGATCCGGTTCACGCGGTTGTCCGCGTACAGGCGGGCGATCGGGTACTCGTTCATGAAGCCGTAGCCGCCGTGCAGCTGGAGGCAGCGGTCGATGACGCGGTGCGCGACCTCGGTGCAGAACAGCTTCGCGGACGCGGCCTCGGCCGGCGTCAGCTCGCCCGCGTCCAGGGCTTCGAGGGCGCGGTCGGCGACCGCCTCGGCGGCGTCCACCTCGGCCTGGCAGGCGGCCAGCTCGAACTTGGTGTTCTGGAACGAGGCGACCGTCTTGCCGAAGACCGTGCGGTCCTGCACGTACTCCTTGGCGAACCGCACGGCCGCCTTGGCCTGGGCGTACGCGCCGAACGCGATGCCCCAGCGCTCGGACGCGAGGTTGTGGCCGAGGTAGTAGAACCCCTTGTTCTCCTCGCCCAGCAGGTCCTCGACGGGCACCTTCACGTCGACGAACGCGAGCTCGGCGGTGTCGGAGGTCTTCAGGCCGAGCTTGTCGAGCTTGCGGCCGACCGAGTAGCCCTCGGACTTGGTGTCCACCGCGAAGAGCGAGATGCCGTGGCGGCGGTCCTCGGCGGTGGGCGCGTCGGTGCGGGCGCAGACGATCACGCGGTCGGCGTGCACGCCGCCGGTGATGAACGTCTTCGCGCCGTTCAGGACGTAGTGCGAGCCGTCCTCGGAGAGCTTGGCGGTGGTCTTCATGCCCGCGAGGTCGGAGCCGGTGCCCGGCTCGGTCATCGCGAGAGCCCACATCTCCTCGCCGGTGACGAACTTCGGCAGGAAGCGCTTCTTCTGCTCGTCGGTGGCGAGCATCTTGATGTAGGGCAGGCCGAGCAGCACGTGCACACCGGAGCCGCCGAACTGGACGCCCGCGCGGGCCGTCTCCTCGTACATCACGGCCTCGAACTTGTACGAGTCGATGCCGGCGCCGCCGAACTCCTCGTCCACGCGGATGCCGAAGATGCCGAGGTCGGCCAGCTTGGAGTAGAACTCGCGCGGCACGATGCCCGCGGCGAACCACTCGTCGTAGGCGGGCACGACCTCGGCCTCGATGAAGGCGCGCAGGGTGTCCCGGAACGCCTCGTGGTCCTCGTCGAAAACGGTACGGCGCACGGACGCCCTCCTCGGGTGGCAGTTTGGCCGAGCATTGGCTAAGCGCTTGCTCAGGTTGAAATACGAAGTTACCCGGCAGTCACCGGCGCTGTCCAGAGTGAGCCTGCACACGCTCGGGTGCCACCCGGGGCGAGCCGATGTCATCAGGGGCTACTACTCTGGCCGCGAGAAGGGGGCAGCATGCTGCTGAGGTTCCGCACCACGAACGTACGGTCCCTGCGCGATGAGCAGGAACTGTCCTTTGTCGTGCCGGGGAGCGAGCCGAGCGCGGCGGCAAGGCCGCTGCAGCTCGCAGGTAGCCGACCCCTCGGGGCCCTGCCCCTGATCGGCATCTTCGGAGCCAATGCCTCCGGCAAGTCGAATGTGCTCGCCGCCATGGTCGACATGCGCGCCGCCGTTCTCAACTCCTATGCGCGCTGGGCGTCGTACGAGGGAACACAGCGGCAGGCCTTCGCGCTCGGCGCCAAGGAAGGGCAGGAGCCGAGCTTCTTCGAGACGGACCTCGTCCTTGACGGAGTGCGCTGGACGTACGGCTTCGAGCTCGGTCCGGACCGGGTGGAGGCTGAGTGGCTGCACAGTTACCCCCGCGGCCACCGCCAGGTCTGGCTCGACCGGGACGCCTCGCGGACCGAGGTTTACGAATGGCCGGGCGCCCGCGTGAAGGACCGGGCCCAACTGGTGCGTCGCACTCGGCCCAACGCCCTGCTCCTCTCCACGGCCGGTACGGACAACCATCCGCAGCTCTCCCCGCTCTTCCACTGGTTCCGCCGCAACTTCTGGCTGATCAATCCAGAGGACGAGCGGGCCCAGCGCGAGACGTTCACGGCGCGCGAGCTTGCCGGCAGCCGTGCCCGCCGGATCAATGAGCTGCTGCGCGTGGCCGATCTGGGAATCATCGGCGCGGATGTCGAGCAGGACGGGAAGGGTTCGTCGACGGTGAGGCTGACCCACCGGACGGCCACTGGCGAGGTCGCCCTCGACTGGCAGCGCGAGTCGTACGGAACGCGGTCCTGGTTCGCGCTGCTCGGCCCGCTGCTGCTGGCACTCGACGAGGGTGTCGTACTTCTCGTCGACGAGCTGGACGCGAGTCTGCACCCGAGGTTCGCTGCCGAGGTGGTCCGTCTTTTCCAGGACCCGGACGCCAACCCGCGGGGCGCGCAGCTGATCTTCACTTCGCACGACCCGTCGGTCATCACCACCCCGAGTGGCGAGCGGTTGCTCGACCCGGCACAGGTGTGGCTCACGGAGAAGGACAAAGATGGAGCCACGGAGTTGTATCCGCTGAGCGCGGTGTCTCCAGGCGAGGAAGAGGATCTGACAGCGTCCTATCTGGCGGGTGCTTTCGGCGGGGTCCCCGCCCTCATGGAGGGGCAGATCGCCCGGAAGTTGCTGGCGGTACGGGGCGGTACGGGGCGGAGCGGAGCTGATGGCGAGTAAGCGGGGGAATGATTCGCTGGAGCAGGCCGCATACAAAAAGCTCCGTAGGAGGGTCGTGCACGTCTTCTCGGAGGGGAAGGTCACCGAACCGACCTACATCGACATCGTCAGGGCCCAGGGAGTCCCGAAAGACCCGGCGACCACTCCCGACGTGCGCATCGCCAATGACCGGGCCCCCGGCTCCCAGCGCAAACCCATCAAGCTGGTCGAGGCAGCCGTCAGCCTGATGCGCGAGGAGACGCGCAAGGCCAAAAAGGCCAAGGTGGCGGCGGAGCTCATGCCGGAGGTCTGGTGCCTGTTCGATCGGGATACGCACAAGTCCATCGAGACCGCCCTGAAGATGGCCAAGGAGGGGAACGTTAAAGTCGCGTTCTCGCATCCGTGCTTCGAACTGTGGCGCCTGCTGCACCACAAGCCGGTGGCGAGCTCATTCGGCGGGGTCTGTGACGAAGCGGTGCAGCTGCTCCCCTTCGCGACGGACACGGAGAACATCAAGGTCGTACAGCCCGACGAGATCGAGCGAGGCAGCTACGCCGTGGCGAAGAAGCGCGCCCTGAAGATCAATGCCGCCTATGGCGACCACGTGTCGAAGATTCATCGCGACCCGTACACGGATGTCTTCACGTTCGTCGAAGACGGACTGGGAATCGCCTCCTACTGAGCAGCGACGACCGGTCACGCCGGCCGTTTCCGTTGCGACGCCTCGGCCCCGTAGGGTTCCTACGTCAATCCGGGGTCTTAGGGAGTCGCACGGTGGCCAAGCTCACGCTCGCGCAGTTGGAGCGGCATCTTTTCGCCGCCGCGGACATTCTCCGCGGCACGATGGACGCGTCCGAGTACAAGGACTACATCTTCGGTCTGCTCTTCCTGAAGCGGGCCAACGACGAGTTCGAAGCCGCGCGTGACGAGATCAGGGAGTATGCGGCGAGCGAGCTGCGCCTGAGCGGGGTATCGCTGGACGGCTACCTGGAGCAGGCATCCGAGTACAGCAACCGCGATGTGCTGTTCGTCCCCAAGATCGCACGCTGGAAGTCGATCTCGTCAGCCACGCACAACATCAACGAGGAGCGCCTGCGCCCCGCCCTTCAGGCCCTGGAGGGTCAGAACGACAAGCTCAAGGGCCTGTTCGACCACCTCGACTTCAACCGCATCGGCGGCTCCGGCACGGCGGCGGGCGCGGCCAAGCTCGCCGACCAGCGCCTGAAGCTCCTCATCGCCCACTTCGGCCGCATCAGGCTGCGTACCGACGACTTCGAGTTCCCCGACCTGATCGGTGCCGCGTACGAGTACCTGATCAAGGAGTTCGCGGACTCGGCGGGCCGCAAGGGCGGCGAGTTCTACACCCCGCGTGCTGTGGTTCGCATGATGGTCGAACTCCTGGACCCCCGGCAGGGGGCGCGCATCTACGACCCGTGTGTCGGCTCGGGCGGCATGCTCATCCACGCGAAGGAATACGTGGAGGAGCACGGTGGGGACACCTCGGACATGTTCCTCGCCGGCCAGGACGCCAACAGCAGCTCCTGGATCATGTCGACGATGAACATGGTGCTGCACGGCGTACGCCGCTTCGACCTGCGCACCGGCGACACCCTCGCCGAGCCGGCGCACGTACCGAAGACTGACCTGGAACGCTTCGACGGGGTACTCAGCAACCCGCCGTTCTCCATGGACTATGTGCTGGCCGACCTCGCGTACGGCGCCGAGCGGACGAAGTACGGGGCGACCAGCGAGCGTGGCAAGGCCGACCTGATGTTCCTTCAGCACATGCTCTGGGAGACCAAGCGGGAGGGGCGCGGTGGCATGGTCATCACGGTCATGCCGCACGGTGTGCTCTTCCGTGGCGGCGGCGAGCAGGAAATCCGTACGAAGCTGCTGGACGAGGACGCGATCGAGGCCGTCATCGGTCTGGCCCCCAACCTCTTCTACGGCACCGGTATCCCGGCCTGCATCCTCATGCTGCGCCCGCCGGGCAAGAAGGACCCGGCGCGGGCGGGCAAGGTGCTGTTCATCAACGCCGACCGCGAGTACCACTCCGAGCGGGCCCAGAATGTCCTGCTGCCCGAGCACGCCGAGAAGATTGTCACGACGTACCGCGAGTACGCCGAGGTGCCGGGCCTGTCACGAGTGGTGAGCCGTGAGGAGCTGCGCGACAACGAGGACAACCTCAACATTCGCCGGTACGTGGACAACACGCCGCCGCCGGAGCCGCAGGATGTGCGGGCCCACCTGGTGGGTGGTGTCCCGCGCACTGAGATCGAGGCGAAGAAGGAGCTGCTCGACTCGTACGGGCTGCGGCTCACCGACCTCTTTGTCGAGCGAAATCCGGCGGATCCCGAGTACGTCGACTTCCTGCCGGAAGGGCAGCGTCCGGACGCAGCCCGGCTCGCCGGACTGGCCCGCCCGCGAGAGACAGCGCTGCGGGACGCCTTCGGGGAGTGGTGGGCCGGGGAAGTCCGTTACCTGGAGGAGGTGGCCGCCACCCCCGAGCGCCTCGCCGATCTGACCCCCTCGGAGCGTAAGGCCGCACTGATGGCTGTGCGGGGCTCGCTCATCGAGTCGTTCGTGGAACGGCTCGGCAAGATCGGCCTTCTCGACCGGTACGCGCTCGCTGGCGCGGTGGCCGGCTGGTGGTACGAGGCCAAGTACGACCTGCTCGCGCTGTCGGAGAACGGGTTCGCGGGCGTCCTGGACGGCTGGATCGAGAACGTCGAGACCATGCTCGCGCCCGAACAGGACCCGAAGACACGGAAGGTGCGCAAGCGCACGGCGACCGAGCGTCGTCAGGCGTACGACCACAAGGTGGTCGCCGCCATCGCCCCGGACTTCCTGGAAGAACTTGCGGCGGCGGACGCGCGCAAGGCGGAGTTGGACGCACGCTGGAAGGAACTCAACGCCGAGCCGTCGGAAGACGGCGAGGAAGAGGGGGACGAAGCCGATGCGCCCTCGCGCGAGGAAATCGCCCTGAGCGTAGAGCAGTTGGCCGAGCTGGCGACGGTGAAGAAAGAGCGCGCGAAGGTGGGCGCGCTCATCAAGCGCCTTGAGGCCGATTTCTGGTTCGAGCGTGCGCCGGGGGATCAGCCCCAACTGGGCGAGGAGTCGACACCCCGCCTGTTCCGGGCGCGGGCTGCGCTGGACCCGGCGGGGGAGCGGCGGGTCGTGCTGGACCTGTTGCGGGGCGACCTTGCCGCAAAGACAAATGGGCATGTCACACGCAGGCGGCAGGGTTTGATGAGCGCGTACTCGGGATGGGCTGAAAAATATGCGGTCTCGTTCAGGGAAATCCAGAGGCGTCGCCAGGCAGCCGCCGATCAACTGGCAGGATTCCTGAAAGGGCTCGGCTATGACAACTAGTCAGTGGGCGAGCGTCCGTCTGTCTTCGCTCCTGGATGAGAGCTTTGCTGGGGCATGGGGAGACAGCCCGTCAGACAGCCGCGAGGGGAATGTTTGGGTTCTTCGTGCCACGAATATTGATGGAGAGGGCGGCATTGACTACTCCGCTCCGGCCCCGCGTGTCTTCCCGACGAAAGACGTTCTGCGGAAGCGGCTGGTCCAGGGTGACCTGATCGTGGAGGCATCGGGTGGTGGACCTGGGACACCGGTTGGCAGGGCGGCACTATTCAATGGTGCCGCCGCGCATGTGGACTACGCCTGCTCAAATTTCTTCCGGGTCCTGCGTCCGAAATCTGATTCTGTTTACTCGGCTTACTTGGTGCAATTCCTGGTCAAAGTCTATCGATCGTCTGCGATTTGGCGCTATCAGCAGCAGACAACCGGCCTTGTGAATCTGAAACTCAAGGACTTCCTGGAACAGCCTGTGCTGCTTCCTCCGATGTCGGAGCAGCGCCGCATCGTCGAGGTCGTCGAGGCGATGTCTGCTCAAGAGCGGGCCATCGAGGCGTCGATTGCGAAGCTGGAGTCCTTGAGCGCGGCTGCGATGGCAGAACTCTGGGATCTTGAGTGCGGCACTTTTGAAGAGGTGATCGATTTTGGCCCACAGAACGGAATCTATAAGCCAGGTTCCTCCTATGGCCTTGAGGGGACGCCGATCGTTCGCATCGACAGCTTCAGGGGCGGGCCATCGGACTTCACGCGCAATCTCCTCAGGGTGTCGTTGACTCTAAGCGAGGTTGAGCGTTACGGGCTTGCCGCCGGCGATGTCCTGATCAACCGCGTGAATACTCCGGAACTCGTCGGGAAGTCCACCGCTGTAGGCGCGCTGGTGGAGCCGGTCGTCTTCGAGTCAAACATGATGCGCTGCAAGCTCCTTACAGATCGGGCTGTCCCCGCGTTTGTGGAAACATGGCTGGGCAGCCCGACGGTGAAGAGGTATTTCCGGCAGCGCGCGAAGAGCGCGATCTCGCAAGCCAGCATTAACGGTAGTGACGTTCGCGGATGCCCATTCCCCAGGCTGGATGTGGCGCGACAGCTGGAATTCCTGGACCGCCTGGCCATGGTTCGAGAGCAGCAGCGTCTGGAGAGGGCTGAGCTTGCCAAGCTGAGCACGCTCAAGCGTGGGGTCATTGATGACCTGCTGGGTGGGACGTCCTGACCGTCGGTTCCAGATTGCGCCGGGACTGTGGAGCCCAGAACGTGGAGAGGCCCGCGCTTTGGGAAGCGCGGGCCTGTCGGCTGGGGCATGTTCAGATGGCGAACTCTCCGGCCTTGACTGCCGCGACGAAAGGTGACCATCCCTCGGCAGGAAACACCAGTGCCGGCCCGTTCGCGACTTTGGAGTCGCGGACCGGGACGCCCGTGGGATAGTCATCCAAGACCTCGACGCAACTCCCCGAGTCGCTTCCGCTGTACGACGATTTGCGCCAGCCGGTCAGTGAGGCGGCGTTCGGGATTATGTGTTCACTCACGGTGTCCGTACTCCTTTGCTGTCGCCTTCAATAGGGCAAGTGACTCTTTGGTCGGTAGCGCTTCGCCCAGTGCGAGATCGTAGACGGCTTGCAGCCGCTCGACCACGGCCGGGGAGTCGTGCACCTTGCCTACGGACAGCCCCTCGCTGTAGGCCGCCGGGGGTTGGTCCTCGAACCACATCAGCGTCAGCATGCTCTGCATGAGCGGGTACACGCCCAAGCCGAACGGCATCACATGTGTGCGCACCCGCCCGCTCTCGATCAGGCGGACGATGTGCATGATCTGCTCCGCCATGACCTCCGGGCCGCCGACCGGGCGCCGCAGGACGGCCTCGTCCAACAGGGCCCACACCACGGGCGTCACCGGATTGCTGAGGATCTTCGAGCGGCCAAGTCGTGCGACAACGTGCCTGTCACGTTCCTCATCGCTGTGCGGAGGGAAGGCGGCACCGATCACGGCGCGTGCATAGCAGTCTGTTTGCAGGATGCCGGGTACGTAGGACAGCGCGAACTCCCGGATCATCGAGGCCTGTTGTTCGAGATGGCGCGCCGCCGCGAAATGATCAGCGATCGCCGAGTCGCCTCCCGGAAGAAAGCTGGTCAAAACGTCGCCCGTGCCCAGCGCCATGTCCAGCCTCCGCGCATCGTCCTTGGAGGGAATCCTTCGCCCCGCCTCGATGTGCGCGATGTGCGACCGAGTCATGAACGCCTTCTCGGCGAGCGCCTGCTGAGTGAGGCCGGCCGCCTCGCGCTGCTGGCGCAGCCATTCGCCGTACGTATTGGTCACGGCCAACTCCCTTGCGACGAAAGCCTTGTCACGCTCTACCCCCTGGCAAGGCTAGCCGGTCGATCTCACTCTGTGAGTGGATCGCTACACAGGGACATCGGGGCGGGGTGCCGCCAACTGCCAAGAGGGGCGGCGACATGACGTACTGGATCATCCGAATTCTCGAAAGGCTGCTGCTGCGACTACGGCCCGCCGGGCCTGAACCGGTCCCGCCACACCCCGCCCTGCCGAGGGTCGCCGCCTTCCCGGACCCCGAACCGATCTTCCGAGGCGAGGACAGCCCCCTCGTCCGCCCCTATCTCGTCGCGCACGAGCGGGACGAGGCCCGGCGGCGGCGCGTGCTCTGGCTCACCGCTCGCGGGGTCGAGATTCGGCCGTACCCGAACCGGCGTGCGGGAGTGGGCGCATGAGGGGGGAAGGGCGGCTGCTCCTGGGTGCCGACTCGGAGGGCAAGCCTGGTGACCTCCTCACGGACGGCGCCGTGCACCTCACCGGGTTCGCCGACGGCGGGCCCGGCATTCGGGGGTCTGATCCCGGCGGGCCCGGTGGCTGAACCCGGCTGCCTCATGGACGTACACACACAAACCGCACCACAATCTCAGCCCCCACCTCATTCCCGCAGGCCAGAACCCTCCCACCCTTCCCTTCCGAGGCGCAGAATGAGGGCCTGAGCGGAGAACGGTACGGGTGGGAAGGCGCGGGGCGTGGTCGTGCAGGCGGAGCGGGACGAGGTGGAGCGGCCGATCGTCGCGCAGCTTGAGGCGGTGGGGTGGACGCATCTCACCGGCAAGGACGTCGGGACGCTCGACGCCGATACGCCCCTCCTCGTGGGCCGGCTGGATGCGGCGCTGCACCGGATCAACCTGCGGGCGGGTGACCGTAAACCGTGGATGGATGCGACGGATGTGTCCCGGGCCCGTACGGAACTGACGCTCGTCCCCCTCGGCAAGGGCATCGCTCAGGCCAACTTCGACGCCACCGAACTGCTGCTCAGCGGCTGCGTGCTGACCGCGCCGTCCGCCGAGCACGGTGGACCCTCCGCGACCGTGCAGTACATCGAGTGGCATGAGGAACGGGCTCAGCTCAACGAGTTCGTCGTCGTTGATCAGCTTCGGGTCAAGAGCCGGTCCGGTGATGTGTCGATCCTCGACATCGTCCTTTTCGTGAACGGGATCCCGCTCGTCGTCTTCGAGGCCAAGAGCCCGGAGCTGTCCGATCCGCTCCGCAGTGCCGTTGCCGACCTGCGTCACTACGCCGGCGATCCACTCCCCGACGACGAACGTGTGGAGGCCGGACTGCCGTTGCCGGCCGGTGTTCCTGAGCTCTTCCGGACCGTGCAGCTGCTGGTCGCCGCGACGACCGACACCGCCTATCTCGGCACGGTCACCTCGACGCCCGAGCACTTCCACCCGTGGCGCAGCGTCGAGCCGGAGCGGCCGGACACGATCGCCGACGAACTGCCGGACGGCGTCGGCCCGTTGAACGAGCGGCACAAGCTCGTCGGGGTCGTGCTGCGGCCGGCCGCGCTGCTCAATGTCATACGGCATTACGTCATTCCGCTTCCCGTCGAGACCGAATCCGGTGGGACGCGGACGGTCAAGGCTGTGGCACGACACCAGCAGTACCGGGCCGCTGAGAAGGCCGTGAAACGGCTGCTCAACGGGCGGACCCGAAACGGGTTGCTCGACAATGACGAGCGCGGCGGTGTCATCTGGCATACCCAGGGCTCCGGTAAGAGCCTGACCATGACATTCCTGGTGCGGCGCATCCATCTGCACCACCGGCTCAGCGAGTTCATGGTGGTGGTCGTCACCGACCGTGCCCAGCTCCAGGATCAGTTGTCCAAGACCTTGAGGCTGAGCGAGTCCGAGGTCGAGACCGCCGAGACCCGGGCGCAGATGGAGGGGCTGCTGCGGGACGGCGGGCGGCGCGTCGTCTTCGCCATGATCCAGAAGTACGGGGGCGGGTTCACCTTCGCCGCCGAGAGCGGGCAGGACGGCGACGACCGGGACCTCTCCGAGGAGTACGAAGAGGCCGAGCGGGCCCGGCGGCGACGGGTGACCGAGACCCCGCCGATCGTTCCGAACTTCCCGGAGTGCAACACGTCTTCCGACATTCTCGTCCTGGTCGACGAGGCGCACCGCTCGCACACAAGCGTGCTGCACGCCGCGCTGCGCAAGGCCATCCCCAACGCGGCGAAGATCGGATTCACCGGCACGCCGATCATGACCGGCCGGGAGGCCGACACCCGCCGGATCTTCAGCGGTGGTTCGGGCCGGGACTTCCTCGACACGTACCGGATGGAGGAAGCCGAGCACGACGGCGTCGTCGTCCGCATCCGGTACGAAGGCCGCACGGGCGAGGGCAAGGTCTTCGACAAGGACGGGCTCGACCGGAACTTCGAGGACCTGATCAGGGAGCGCACGCCTGAGGAGCGCGCGAAACTTCTGAAGAGTTCCCCGACCGAGCGGGACGTCGCCGAATCACGGCCGATGATCCGCGCCAAGGCCGAGGACATGCTGGAGCACTGGGTCACCTGGGTGCTGCCGGGCGGCGGCTTCAAGGCTCAGGTCGCCGCCGTCAGTCGGAAGGCGGCCGTGGAATACCACCAGGCGCTGCGGGCCGCGCGCGATGCGCTGATGATCGAGCTCGCCGCCTTCGACCCGGAATCCGTGGCCGGCACACCCGCCGAGGACCTGCCCCGTCGGCTCCGCTACCTGCACACGGCCCACCAGTACCGTGCACTGCTGCGCCGCATTGACTTCGTACCGGTCATCTCGCCCGGTGCCGAGCGCAAGCACCGCCGCTGGCTGTCGTGGACCGACAAGGAGCGGCAGAAGGCGTATGTCGAACGCTTCCACCACGCGTTCCCGCACCTTCCGCCCGAGCCGGAGTGGGTGGCGTCGACGCCCTTCCATCAGGGGCCGCAGGACACCCAGTACTACGACGCCGCGGACCACCCCTGGTCCCAGCCCGCTCAGCCGGCCCAGCCCGCTCAGCCCTCGCAGCCCGAGACCGGGCCGGGTCCGGACCCCGTGCACCCGGAGAGCCCTGTCGCCTTCCTCATCGTGAAGTCGATGCTGCTCACCGGTTTCGACGTGCCGCGCGAACAGGCCCTCTACCTGGACCGCCCGATCCGTGACGCGGAACTGCTTCAGGCCGTCGCCCGGGTCAACCGACCCATGCCCGGCAAGAAGGTCGGGTATGTCGTCGACTACTACGGAGTCTTCGAGCACCTGACCGCCGCGCTGGCAGGGTACCGGGACGCCGATGTCAAGGACACCATGAAGAGCCTCTCGGACGAAGTCGAGGCATTGGCCCCGGCCGCAGAGAAGGTGCGGAACTTCCTGAAGCAGTGCGGCATTGATGACGCCGGCCTTGACGACATCACACGGCTCGGTGGAATGGCTGCCGGTTTCGAGGACGAGGTCAAACGGTCCGACTACGACACGGTGCTGCACACGTTTCTGGCAGCGCTGGAGCGCGTACTGCCCCACGAGCACGCGCTGGACTTCGTGGACGACGCCCGCCGATGGGGCAGGCTGCAAAAGCGTATCCGGACGCTTCACCGGGACGGCCCTGGCGGGATCTTCACCATGCGCAACTACGGCCGCAAGGTGCGCGCGTTGATCGCCGATCATCTTGAGGCGCCGGAGTTCGAAGAGGTCATCCCGCCCGTCTCGCTCGCCTCGCCCGCGTTCGACGACATGGTGCGCGCCCTGCCGGTCCGCGAGGCGGCAGCAGAAATGGGGCATGCCCTGCGCTTCCACCTGGAGGAGCGGGTCAAGCGGGAGGACCCGGCGAAATACGCCCGTCTCTCGGAGCGGCTTGAGGAGATCCTGCGGGACCTTGCCGGACGGTTCGACGAGCAGCTCGCTGAGTTCGGCCCGCTCATCGAGCAGGCGCGGCAGGAGGAGGAGCAGGATCCGGCGCTGGCCGGACTGAGCCCGCTTGAGCAGCGAGTCTTCAGGCTCCTCGACCAGTTGTTGATGGAGTGTCCGGGAGCCGCGCGTGACGAGACGCGAGATGGTCGGCTCCTGATCGGTGACGTGTGCGACGTGGCCGCACGCACCATGGGCAAGGCCGCCTACCAGAGCCAGAGCCAGGACATCAGCGACCTGGCGAACGGCATCCACACGCAGCTGGTGAGGGGCGGCCTTCGGCCCACCGACCCGGCGGACTGGAGTCCTCTGGGGCACATCGCGCAAGGGCTCGCGTCTTTCGCGAACAGGAACCGTGCGCAGTTTCTGGGCAGGGCCCGGGGAGAATAGGGCGGGTGATCGCACTCGCAGACGACCGAATCTCCCCGGCACTCGCCGACGAGGACGAGCTGACCGTGGACGGCTTGCTCCTGCGGGTCCGGACCAGCACCCGTCGCAAGCGGTTCGCGCTGACCGTGGAGACGGACGCGGCGCTCACACTGCACGCACCCTGGGGTCGATCGGTATCCGAGGCGGAGGGCTTCGTCCGTGCACACCGCGACTGGCTGGTGACCAAACTCGGGCTGCGTGAGCGCACCCGACCGTTGAATCCGGCCAAGCGGTTGGTTGAGGGAGAGGTCTTCCGCTACCTGGGGCGGACGTACCGGCTGGCGATCGTGCCGGACTCACCCGTTCACGGTGGGGTCCGGCTGATCGCGGGGCGCCTCGTCATGGGCCGGGACGAGGCCGAGGACCCGGCCCGTGGCCGGATGGCACTGGTCGACTGGTACTGCCGAGTGGGACGTGCCTGGACGGCGGGACGGCTCCAGCCGTGGGCAGCCAGAATGGGCGTGTCCGAACCCGCGCTGGAGGTCTGTGACCTCGGGCAGCACTGGGGGAAGTATCGGCCGGGCGGAGAGGGCCGTGAGCCGGGCCGGATGAGCTTGGGGTGGCCACTCTTCCAGCTCCCGATGCATTTGGTGGACTACGTCGTGGCGCACGAGCTTGCTCACGTGCGGATTTCGGGCCACCGCGGCGACTTCTGGCGGTTGTTGGGGCTCGCGCTGCCTGAGTACGAGGAGCGCCGCACAGAGCTCGATGAATTGGGCCGACGTATGTGGATGGGGCAGATCGAGTAACTCCCTTTCCGGGGGCGACTTACAAGTGGCGCAGCGCCAGCCACAGCTCCGTGCGTACGTCCATGTCGTCCAGGTCGGCGGCGAGCAGTGTCCCGCAGCGGGCGATGCGTTGGCGCACCGTGTTGCGGTGGACGCCGAGGGCGGTGGCGGTGCGGTCCCAACTGCCGTTCAGGGACAGCCAGTTGCGCAGGGTCGTGCGCAGTGGCTCGTTGAGCGGGGCGAGGAGGCCGCGGGCGTACGCGTCGGCCTCGTCCGGGTCGAGCAGCGCCGCGAACCCGGCCGGGCGGTGGCGGACCAGCGGAGCCCGGGTCGCCTCGGCCTGGGCCAGGGCGCGGGCGGCCTGGGTGTCGGCGACGGCCAGAGCGTCGAGCCCGGCCGGCGCGCTGATGCCCAGGGTCCAGCCGGAGTGCGGGGTGACCTCGCGGTCGGCGGGGACGAGGGCGCGTACGGTCGGCCCTGCCGTGTCGATCAGCGGGGTGCCCAGGTCGGGCGGGGTGCCCGTGCCCGAGGCGCGCACGACGACCCAGGGGCCCGCCCCGAGCAGCGCCCCGGTCTCCTCCGGCGCCCCGCCGAGCAGCATCCGCACCAGTGCGGCCGAGCGGGCGGCCTCGTCCGCGCCCGGCCGCTCGGCGGTGAGCAGGGAGAGCAGCACGGCCGCGACGCCCGCGATGGTGTGGTCGCCCGGCGCGCGGAGCGGGGTCGCCACGGCGAGGGCGAGGGGGCCGGTGAGGGCGTAGGCGGTGAGGTGGGTGCCGTCGGCGCTTGCGCTGGCGGTGAGGGGGTGCGCCTTGGGTGAGCTCTCCCCGCCCCGCCCCTTCCCGAAAGCCTCCGGCGGCCGGCCCGCGGCCCGCGCCCCGACGCCCACCCCAGAAACTCCGCCCTCGGGCCCCAGCTCCTCATGCGTCGGAGGGGCTGGCTGGCTCGGCCCGTGCGTGGTCCGCGTCCCGGCCCCCACCCCAGCTCCGCCCCCGGACCCCGGCTCCTCATGCGTCGGAGGGGCTGGCTGGCTCGGCCCGTGCGTGGTCCGCGTCCCGGTGGTCGTCCCAGGGACTCCGCCCCCGGACCCCGGTTCCTCGAACGCCGCAGGGGTCGACTCGCCCGCTCCCTCCTCCGGTGCGGGGCTCGGCCCTTCCGGTGAGGATGTCGGGCCGTCCGGCGTCAAAATCAGCCCCTCCGGCATTTGAGGAGCGGGGTCCGGGGCGGAGCCCCGTGGTCGACGGGCCGCGGTCGACGGAGCCGCGTCCCCCGCCGTATCCGCCGGAGGCTTTCCGTGGGGAAGACCCACCGAAGGCGCCACCACCCGCACCAGCCCCCGCACCCCCGCGAGGGACCCCGGCTCAGGCCCCGCCGCATCCACCACCGCCCCCTCCGGCGTCACCAGGGCCGCCCACCCCCCGAGCCGCCCCGCCAGCACCCGCAGCACCGCCGCGACCGGCGCGGAGCGCGACGACGCCGTGGCCAGCGCGCGCTGGGCCTCGCTCACGCGGCGCAGCTCGTCCTCGCGGGCCCGGGCCATCAGGAGCCACACCGCCCGCGCCACGCCGGAGAATGTCGTACGCGGCGGCACCTCAAGCAGCGGAAGCCCGTGCCGCGCACAGGCCGCCACCAGCGCGGGCGGCACCTCCTCGTGCACCGGCGCCACCCCGAACCCCAGCGCCGCCGCCCCCGCGGCCACGGCCCGCGCCACGTACACCCCGGGATCACTCAGCTGGACGCCCGCCGTCATCAGCAGCTCCCCGCCGAGGAGGTACGGGAAGGGGTCGGCCATCTCCGAGGTGTGCACCCAGCGGATGGACGCGTGCGGCGGCCCCGCGAGCTGCCGCAGGCCCAGATCGGTCCGGGCGAGCAGCGCGGCGAGGGGGATGGGCGGTGTGGGCGGCTCGGTCGGGTCCGGCATGGTGGACGATCCATCCATCGGCGGCATCAGAAGTGGAGGAAACGTACACTTCAGTGTGGCTGCCCGGCCACCTAAGGTCGTGCCGACCGGCGCACGCGGAGGCATCCGGGGGAACGGACAGGCTCCCCGCGCCGCCGGACCCGACACCGACCCGGCCCGTTCCGATCCGGTCCGGTCCGCGACACGCTCCGCCACACCCGGCGCGGCCCGCCGGCCCGTGGTGGCCACAACACGCTGAGAACGAAGGGCACTTCACATGAGCAGCAACGAAACGCCGCGCGGTCCGATCGACTCGTCCCGCATCCCGCGGTACGCCGGGCCTGCGACCTTCGCCCGGCTGCCCCGCCTCGACGAGGTCGGCACCGCCGATGTCGCCGTGGTCGGCGTGCCCTTCGACTCCGGCGTCTCCTACCGGCCCGGCGCCCGCTTCGGCGGCAACGCCATCCGCGAGGCCTCCCGCCTGCTGCGCCCGTACAACCCCGCGCAGGACGCCTCCCCCTTCGCGCTCGCCCAGGTCGCCGACGCCGGTGACATCGCGGCCAACCCGTTCAACATCAACGAGGCCGTCGACACCATCGAGGCCGCCGCCGACGACCTGCTCGGCACCGGCGCCCGCCTCATGACGCTCGGCGGCGACCACACCATCGCGCTGCCGCTGCTGCGCTCGGTCGCCAAGAAGCACGGCCCGGTCGCGCTGCTCCACTTCGACGCGCACCTGGACACCTGGGACACCTACTTCGGCGCCGAGTACACCCACGGCACCCCGTTCCGCCGGGCCGTCGAGGAGGGCATCCTCGACACCGAGGCGCTGTCCCACGTCGGCACGCGCGGCCCGCTGTACGGCAAGCAGGACCTGACCGACGACGAGAAGATGGGCTTCGGCATCGTCACCTCCGCCGACGTCTACCGGCGCGGCGCCGACGAGGTCGCCGACCAGCTCCGCCAGCGCATCGGCGACCGCCCGCTCTACATCTCCATCGACATCGACTGCCTCGACCCGGCCCACGCGCCCGGCACCGGCACCCCCGAGGCCGGCGGCATGACCTCGCGCGAGCTCCTGGAGATCCTGCGCGGCCTCGCCTCCTGCAACCTGGTCTCCGCCGACGTCGTCGAGGTCGCCCCGGCCTACGACCACGCCGAGATCACCAGCGTGGCCGCCTCGCACACCGCGTACGAGCTGACCACGATCATGTCCCGCCAGATCGCGGCGGGCCGCGCCTGAGGCGCGGGAGGGGCCGACAGAGGGCCGGGCTGACAGAGGACCCGGCCGACAGAGGACCAGGCGGACAGAGGACCCCGGTCCGCGACCCGGAACCGGCGGCGGGGCGATCCGCCGCCGGTTCCGGGCCCGGGCCAAGTGCCACAGGAGAGGACGCGATGACCCACGACCACCACGATGTCGAGCTGCGGCCCACACCGCGCCAGGTGGCGGCGGCCCTGAACCCTCCGCCCGGCCGCACCGGCGGTGACCTGGTCGTGGAGACGCTGGCGGGGCTCGGCGCGACCACCGTGTTCGGGCTGCCGGGCCAGCACGCGCTCGGCATGTTCGACGCCCTGCGCCGCTCCGACCTCACCCATATCGGGCTGCGCGTCGAGAACAACGCGGGCTTCGCGGCCGACGCGTACGGGCGGATCACCGGCGAGGCGGCCCCGCTGCTGCTCTCGACCGGGCCCGGCGCGCTGACGGCGCTCGCTGCCCTACAGGAGGCGGCGGCCGCGTCGTCACCGGTCCTCGCGATCTCAAGTCAGGTTCCCACCACGGGACTTGGCGGCAGGCGGCGCGGCCATCTGCACGAGCTGCGCGACCAGCAGGCCTCCTTCCGCGACATCGTGAAGTCCGTCCACCCCGTGCGCAGCCAGTCGCAGATCCCCTCGGCGATCGCGGCCGCCTGGGAGTCGGCGCTCACCGCGCCGCACGGCCCGGTGTGGGTGGAGATCCCGCAGGACGTGCTGGACGCCGACACGGCGCTGCCCGTCGTCACCGCGATGGACGCGTTCCCCGAAGACGTCCTTCCGCGCCCCGAACTGACCGCCGTGGCGGCCGAGTTGCTGGCTCGCGCGGCCCGACCGGTGATCATCGCGGGCGGCGGTGTCGTACGCGCCGACGCGGCGGGCAAGCTCCGCGCGCTCGCCGAACGCCTCGACGCGCCGGTCGTGACGACCTTCGGCGGCAAGGGCGCCTTCCCCTGGGAGCACCCGCTCTCGCTCCAGTCCTGGCTGGAGGACCGGCACACCACCGACTTCCTGGAGGACGCCGACGTCCTGCTGGTGGTCGGCTCCGGGCTCGGCGAACTCTCGTCGAACTACCACACGTTCACCCCGCGCGGCCGGATCGTCCAGATCGAGGCCGACCTCGGCAAACTGGAGTCCAACCACCCCGCGCTCGGCATCCACGCGGATGCCCGCATCGCCCTCCAGGCCCTGCTCGAAACGGTCCCGGAGCGTACGGATCCGACGGCGGCCGAGCGGGTACGTACCGTCCTCGGCAAGGTCCGCGCCCGTATCGACGCCCAGGACCTCGGCGAGGAGCGGCGCATCCTGGCCGCCGTGCGCGAGGCGCTGCCCACCGCGGCCCCCAGCTTCTGGGACATGACGATCCTCGCCTACTGGGCGTGGTCGGCGTGGCCCGGCGCGATGCACTCGGCCCAAGGCGCCGGTGGCCTGGGCTACGCGTTCCCCGCGGCGCTCGGCGCGGCCGTCGCCGACCCCGCCACCCCGGTCCTCGCGGTGTCCGGCGACGGCGGGGCCATGTACTCCCTCGCCGAGCTCGCCACCGCCCACCAGCACAGCCTGCCCGTCACCTGGCTGATCGTGGACGACGGCGGCTACGGCATCCTGCGTGAGTACATGACGGACGCCTACGGCGAGGCCACCGCCACCGAGCTCGCCCGCCCCGACTTCGTGGCCCTCGCCGAGTCCTTCGGCGTGCCTGCCGTGCGCACGAGCGCGGACACCCTGGCGGCCGACCTCGCCAAGGCGCTGGCCGCACCGGGCCCCTCGGTGGTGGTGCTGCCGGCCCGTCTGAAGATGTTCGCGCCGACCCACCTGTGACGCACACCCAGCTGCGAGGCGCACCCAGCTGCGACGCGCACCCACCCGTGACGCGCAAGCACCTGCGCCTCGCACCCAGCTGCGCCTCGCACCCACCTGCGAGGCGCACCCACCTCTGATGCTCACCGACCTCTGATGCTCACCCTTCTCTGACGCGCAGCCTCCTCTGACGCTCACCCTCCGAGGTGGGGCGCCCCCGGTGGCGGGCCGGTGCCGCCCCCGGCCCCACCTCCCGTATTTGTTGCGGCGGGATGAAATCCGCAGGCCCCCGTGTTGGGCCTTGCGGCAGGACAGGTACCAACGGGAGGAATCACGTGACGGAGGGTGCGCAACAGGGGTGGGGGCGCAGGCTGACCGGGTACGCCTGGCGGTACCGGCGCAATGTGATGCTGGCGCTCGGCTCCTCGCTCGGCGGCATGGCCGTCATGGCGCTCGTACCGCTGATCACCAAGGTGGTCATCGACGACGTCATAGGTGACCACACCCGCTCCCTCGCCGTGTGGACCGGACTGCTCATAGCCTGCGCCGTCGTGGTGTACGGGCTCACCTACATCCGGCGGTACTACGGAGGGCGCCTCGCCCTCGACGTCCAGCACGACCTGCGCACCGAGATGTACCGCACGATCACCCGGCTCGACGGGCGGCGCCAGGACGAGCTGTCCACCGGACAGGTCGTCGGCCGGGCCACCAGCGACCTCCAGCTGATCCAGGGCCTGCTCTTCATGCTGCCGATGACCATCGGCAACATCCTGCTCTTCGTCATCTCCGTCGTGATCATGGCGTGGCTCTCGCCGCTCCTGACCCTCGTCGCCCTCGCCGTCGCGCCGGCCCTGTGGTTCATCGCCAAGCGCAGCCGCACCCGCCTCTTCCCCGCCACCTGGTACGCCCAGGGCCAGGCCGCCGCCGTCGCCGGGGTCGTCGACGGCGCCGTGTCCGGGGTCCGGGTCGTCAAGGGCTTCGGCCAGGAGGACCAGGAGACCGGCAAGCTCCGCGAGGTCGGGCGCAGGCTCTTCGCCGGGCGCCTGCGCACCGTCAAATTGAACGCGCGCTACACCCCCGCCCTCCAGGCCGTCCCCGCGCTCGGGCAGGTGGCGATGCTGGCGCTCGGCGGCTGGCTCGCCACGCGCGGCCAGATCACGCTCGGCACGTTCGTCGCGTTCTCCACCTACCTCGCCCAGCTCGTCGGGCCCGTCCGCATGCTCGCGATGGTGCTCACCGTGGGCCAGCAGGCCCGGGCCGGCGTCGAGCGCGTCCTGGAGCTCATCGACACCGAACCGTCCATGCGGGACGGGATGAAGGAGCTGCCCGCCGACGCCCCCGCCACCGTCGAATTCGACGACGTGAGCTTCGGCTACGACGACGAGCGGCCCGTCCTGAACGGCTTCTCCCTCGACATCCGGCCCGGCGAGACCGTCGCCCTGGTCGGCGCGTCAGGCTCCGGCAAGTCGACCGTGTCGCTGCTGCTGCCCCGCTTCTACGACGTCTCGCACGGCGCCGTCCTCGTGGGCGGCCACGATGTGCGCGAGCTGACGCAGGCCTCGCTGCGCGCCGCCATCGGACTCGTACCGGAGGACTCCTTCCTCTTCTCCGACACCGTCCGCGCCAACATCGCCTACGGAAAGCCGGACGCCACCCAGGAGGAGATCGACCGGGCGGCTCGCGCGGCCCAGGCCGACCGGTTCATCGCCGAGCTTCCCAAGGGCTACGACACCACCGTCGGCGAGCACGGTCTGACCCTCTCCGGCGGCCAGCGCCAGCGCATCGCGCTGGCCCGCGCCATCCTCACCGACCCGCGCCTGCTCGTCCTGGACGACGCGACCTCGGCCGTCGACGCCCGCGTCGAGCACGAGATCCACGAGGCACTGGCGTCGGTCATGGCCGGCCGCACCACCCTCCTCATCGCGCACCGCCGCTCCACCCTCGGCCTCGCCGACCGCATCGCCGTGCTCGACGGCGGCCGGCTCGCCGCGATCGGCACCCACGACGAACTCCAGCGCGACAGCGCCCTCTACCGCCGCCTGCTGACCGACCCCGACGAGCTCGGCGCGGTGTCGCCCGGCCACGTCCCCGTCGCCCCGCTCGCGGAGGACGACGACCACTCCGTACGCGACGAACTGGACGCGGAGTACGACGTGGAGCGCGGCATCACGCCGCCGCTGTGGGTCCGCGAGGACAAGGCCGAGTCGGCGGCCCCCGGCGGCATGCCTTCCCCCAAGCTCTCGACTTCGTTCGAGCAGGGGAGGCCCCAATCCCCCGAACTGCTCGCCCAGGTCGAGGCGCTGCCGCCCGCCACCGATGTGCCCGCCATAGACGAGGCGAAGGCGGTCCAGGCCGAGGAGTCGTACGGCCTGCGCAGGCTCCTGCACGGCTTCGGCCTGCCCCTGCTCGTCTCGCTCCTCCTCGTGGCGATCGACGCCGGAGGCTCACTGATCCTGCCGGTCCTGATCCGGCACGGCATCGACCAGGGCGTCACCAAGCTGGCGCTCGGCGCGGTGTGGGCGGCGGCCGGGCTCGCGCTGCTGACCGTCGCCGTGCAGTGGCTCGCCCAGACCGGCGAGACCCGCATGACCGGACGCACCGGCGAACGCGTCCTGTACACCCTGCGCCTGAAGATCTTCGCGCAGCTCCAGCGGCTCGGACTCGACTACTACGAGCGGGAGTTGACCGGGCGGATCATGACCCGCATGACGACGGACGTGGACGCGCTGTCCACGTTCCTCCAGACGGGCCTGGTCACCGCGTTCGTCTCCGTCGTCACGTTCTTCGGCATCATGGTGGCGCTGCTCGTCATCGACATCCAGCTCGCCCTCGTCGTCTTCGCGACGCTCCCGCTGCTCGTCGTCGGCACGTACGTGTTCCGCAAGAAGAGCGTGCAGGCGTACGAACTGGCCCGCGAGCGGATCAGCGCCGTCAACGCCGACCTCCAGGAATCGGTGTCGGGCCTGCGCATCGTGCAGGCGTTCCGGCGCGAGCACGACGGCGCCGACCGGTTCGCCGAGCGCAGCGACCACTACCGCCAGGCCCGGGTGCGCGGCCAGTGGCTGATCTCGGTGTACTTCCCGTTCGTGCAGCTCCTGTCGTCGGTGGCGGCCGCTGCCGTACTGATCGTGGGCGCGCACCGGGTCGACGGCGGCACCCTCACCACCGGTGCGCTCGTCGCCTACCTCCTCTACATCGACCTGTTCTTCGCCCCTGTACAGCAGCTCTCGCAGGTCTTCGACGGCTACCAGCAGGCGGCGGTCTCGCTGAAGCGCATCCAGGAACTGCTCCAGGAGAAGACGTCCACCGCGGCGGTCGCCGAACCGCTCGGCGTCACCTCGCTGCGCGGCGAGATCGCCTTCGAGGACGTCGACTTCGCGTACGGCTCCGCGGACGAGCCCGAGGAAGCCCTCAGCGGGATCGAGCTGCGCATACCGGCCGGGCAGACCGTCGCCTTCGTCGGCGAGACCGGCGCGGGCAAGTCCACCCTCGTCAAGCTGGTGGCGCGCTTCTACGATCCGACGGGCGGCCGCGTCACGGCCGACGGCCAGGACCTGCGCGACCTGGACATCACCGCCTACCGGCACCGGCTCGGCGTCGTCCCCCAGGAGGCGTACCTCTTCGCCGGCACGGTCCGCGACGCCATCGCCTACGGCCGGCCCGGGGCGAGCGACGCCGAAGTGGAGGCGGCGGCGCGGGCGGTCGGCGCCCACGACATGATCGCGACGCTCGACGGCGGCTACCTCCACGAGGTCGCCGAACGCGGGCGCAACCTCTCCGCCGGGCAGCGACAGCTCATCGCGCTGGCCCGCGCCGAGCTCGTCGACCCGGACATCCTGCTGCTCGACGAGGCGACGGCGGCGCTCGACCTCGCCACCGAGGCCCAGGTCACCCAGGCCACCGAGCGGCTCGCCGGGCGGCGCACCACGCTCGTCGTCGCCCACCGGCTGACCACGGCGGCCCGGGCGGATCGGGTGGTCGTGATGGACGGGGGGCGGGTCGCGGAGGACGGTACGCACGACGAACTTCTCGCGCTGGACGGCACGTACGCCCGACTCTGGCGCACCTTCATCGGCGCCCCCGACCCTGCCCCCCTCCCTACGCCCTGAGACCCCGTACCCGGGGCTGCGCCGCCCCCGACCCCGGGGGTTTTCCCACCCACCCGCCCGTGCAGCGGGGTTGAACCGGCTGACCCCTGGGGCTGCGCCCCAGACCCCGGGCGGGGGCTCCGCCCCCTGCACCCCCGTTCGCGCCTTGGAGTTGGGTGATGTCTCGGCAGGATCTACTGTGTGCCCGCTGATCTCGTGCCTGATGACCTGGGGGAACGCGCTGGTCCGCTGCTACCGGTTCGTCCGCCCCGGCGGCACCGGTATCCCGGGCGGTTGCCGGTGGACGACCGTGACGCGCTTCGTCGAATCGTCCACGTACTGCTCAAGGGTGTGAGCTGGCGGGACGTTCCCGCGGAACAGATCGGCTGCAGCGGGGTGACGGCCTGGCGGCGCCTTCGGGACTGGACTGAAGCGGGGGTCTGGCCCCGCCTGCACGAGGCCTTGCCGGCGGAACTCCGCAAGTCCGGCCTGCTGGATATGCTGGATATGGATGATGCCGCGATCGACGGCTCACACGTCCGGGCACCCAAAGGGGGGCACACACGGGACCGTCGCCGGTCGACCGTGCCCGCCTCGGCAGCAAGCACCACATCATCGTCGACCGCTACGGAACCCCACTCGCTGTCTCTGTGACCAGCGGAAACCGCCACGACGTCACCCAGCTCATGCCGCTGCTCGACTCGATTCCCCACATCCGTGGCCTGCGCGGCCGGACACGCCACCGGCCCCGGCGACCGTTCGCCGACCGCGGCCACGACTTCGACAAGTACCGGCGCCTCATCCGCGCTCCAGGAATCACCCCGAAGATCGCCCGCCGAGCACACCACACGGCTCGGGCCTGGGCAAAACCCGCTGGGTGGTGGAGCTGACCTTCGCCTGGCTCCACCAGTTCAAACGACTCCGCATCCGCTACGAGATACACGGCGACCTCCACCTTGCACTCCTCCAACTCGCCTGCAGCATCATCTGCCTGAGACGACTCAGAACCTCATTCTGAAACGATCAGTAAGAGCACGGAGCCGGGGCGGCATGATGTCCAGCGTGACGAACAGTGCCGATCTCCATCCTGCCCGGATACCGGGTTACGACGGTGGGCCCCTCACGCACCAGACGGGGCTGCTGGATGAGCCCCTGTTCTGGCTGGGACACCTCTACTCGTGTGCCCAGAGCGAAGAGGCCGAAGAACTGCTGTCCGGCGCGGATTACGATGCAGCCGGCGACTTCCAGCGGCGGCTGTGGGAACGGGCCGAGTGGCCGACCTTCACGGTCCCCCTCGCCCATGGGCACCGTCTGCACGTGGTCTACCGCACGCTCACGGACGATGCCGGCACCGACTACCTCCTCCACCACCCCGACTGGGACCAGGCTGAACTCATCGCCCGCGACGACGGGCACTTCATGGGGCCGGGACTGTCCTGGCCCGAGCTCGTTGCGGCTGCGGACAACGCGCTGCCTGGCGGCAGCACCACTGATCCGCACGCCCGCCTGCTGCTCCTGCTGCCGGCGTTCGGGGACGACGCGGTACCCGACGATGCCGTTGACCGCCTAGCGAACGCGCTACGCGCCCGCACCGGTGTGGAAGACCCCAGGTCCCTCGCCGCTGTTCTCCTGGATGATCAAGGAGCTCCCGGCCCCGTGTGCTGGACGACAGCCGGGTCCGACATCTCCGTCAACGATGGCGAGTACTCCTTCCGAAACCCTGCCAACCGCTTCGCGCTGTCGGCCGGTCACCTGGCCCGGGTGGCCAACGCGCTGGCACCGTGACCCGCACGCACACCCTGCGGTCGGCCGCATCATCGGCCACCTCGGTCCGTTGCTCGCACTGCGATCCCGGCGCCGTTTCGCCCGAGGCTCGGTACTCATTGTCGATGGCACGCTGGTGCCCACCCGCGACCACTCGGTCGCCGAGCAGCCCAAGAACTATCGGTACTCCGCCAACCATCAGGTCGTCATCGACGCGGACAGCCGCTTGATCGTCGTGGTCGGCAAACCGCTTCCCGGCAACCGCAGCGACTGCAAGGCATGGGAGGAGTCCGGTGCCAAGGCCGCCGTCGGCAACACCATGACGATCGCCGACGGCGGCTACCCGGGCACCGGCCTCGTGATGCCCCATCGGCGCCGCAAAGGCGACGGCGTCCACCACGCCATGAACGGCATCGCCCGCCTTCACAATCTCGCTCTCACCGGGTAGACGAGAGAACCGGCCGACGGGCACTCGAAGATCAGTTACGGGACAAGCCCTGGCCCGACGGCAGCCGGTACGCGAGGTCCCCGGTCAACTGCCGGGCCTCGTACAGGTCGTCGTCCTGAACGGCCTTGTCGGCCATGGCCTGGAGTAGCCGCACAATGTCCGGCGCCGCCACCAACGTGATCAACGGCTCGCGCGGAGCATCGGAATACGTGCCCGTCACGGGAGCAGCGATGTCGTCCATGGCCGGTCGACTCCCGCACGGCCCACAGGGTTACGTTCCTTGGACCCGCGCGCCGCCGCTGCTGAAGTACCGGGCGGGGCGAATCACTCGCCGTCCACTGCCTTCATGTGCTCGGCGAGGGCCGCCCGAACCTCCTCAAAGCCCCCGCCGGCGGGGATCACCCACTCGCTGTCGTCCCCACCCTCCAGTGCCGGCTCGCTGCTGAAACGGACGAGATCAGGGCGAGGCGCGAGTCCACTGCGCAGCCACAACGCGAAGTGCGCGGCCTCTGTGACCGTCGCACCGACCACCGTGATCACGGCACTGTTCTCCACCGGAGTACTGGCAACGCCCTCCACCCATACCTGCGGCAGGACTTCGGCCTCGAAGTCCACGACAGAGTTCCCGCGGAGGCTGCTGGTGCGGTACTTCGTAAACGCCCCAGGAAATGCCCGGGACAGTGCGTGTGCGAACCCGTCGACTGTCATCTGCCAGGCGCCGGCATCGTCAACGGGCGGGTAGAACATGAACATATACCTGAGGTCGTCTGCCTCACTCACCTCTTGCTTCTCCTTCATGGCACATACCGTGCCGTTCCAGTGACCCGATCTGCGCATTGCGTGGATCGGACATCGCGGCCTTGGAACGCTTCAACTCGCGCTCGTCTCCCGCATACATGCCATCGATCAACGGGATACCGGTGCCGCCGGGGCGGAAGAACCGGTAGCAGCGGACCAACGCGTTCCCACAGGTCATCAGGCACGAGATCAGCAGGCACACAGTAGATCCTGCCGACACATCCCCCAACTCACAGCCCACCAGGCAAAGTTCATTCTGAAACGATCAGTTAAGGGCGCTCGTCCTCAATCGCCGGACAGGCTGAGGATGCCCGAGCAGACCGGCACGGCCCCTGCACCAGTGCCGCCGGGGGCGCGGGGAACTGCGCGAGAAGCGACCACCGCCCGCAGGGGACGACGAAGTTAGGAGCGCGGGGAACTGCGCGACCAGCCACGCACGGCGCGCGCCCGCGCCCGCGAGGAGCACCCCGGGCCGCCCGGGACGGAACCGGCTCCGCCACCCCCGCGTCCCCCATCGCACCCGCATGATCCTCGTCGCAGAAGGACCCCACCCATGACCCGCACCGCCGCCCGTTACCTCTACCTCACCCGCCACGCAGAGGCCTCCCCGGACGAAAGCGACCTCACCGACGCCGGCCGCAGGCAAGCCGTGCTGCTGGGGCAGCGGCTGCGCGCGGCCCCGCTGGCCGCGATCCACCACGGCCCCCTGGCCCGCGCCGAGCAGACCGCACGGCTGATCGGCGACCAGCTCGACGGCGTCCCCCTGCACCGCTCCGAAGAGGCCGGCGACTACATCCCGTACGCGCCGGCCCGCGACGAACTGCCGGAGGAGATGGCCGACGCGTTCACGAAGTTCCTGGACCAGTTCCCGCAGGAGGAGCGCGAACAGGGCGCCCGGCTCGCGGCGACAGCGCTGGCCGAGTTCACCGGCCCCGTCGCGGGCGACGAACCACGCCACGACCTGCTGGTCACCCATAACTTCCTCGCGGGCTGGCTCATACGCGCCGCCTTCGACGCACCCAGCCGGCGATGGATCGGCATCAACCACGCCAACGCGGCCCTGACCGTCATCCGTTACGCACCCGGACGCCCCCCGGCAGTCCTCCTCTTCAACGACATGGCCCACCTCCCCACCGAGCTGCGCTGGACCGGCTTCCCGCAGGAACTCCACATCTGAGATACCGGCCCGAGGCCGCCTGCGGGAGTGCGCTAGAAGTCTGGGGGGACCAGGCGGCCAGCTCCCCCACCCCGACGAACGGAAGAGGGACGACCGGAAGAGGGAAGAGGGGAGAAGAAGGGAGAAGAGGGGGAGGAGAGGGGAGGAGAGGGGAGAGGTGTCCAAACACAGGGGGAGCGCAATGAGTCTGGGAACAGTCGCGATAACAGGAGCGGCCGGCACCATCGGTTCCGTGGTGCGTGAGGCGCTGCGGCCCGACGCGGCACGTCTGGTGCTGCTCGATCGCGTACCGATCCGCCCGGAGGCCGAGAACGAAGACGTGCACACGGTGGACCTGCGGGACGCCGCCGCGGTGGAATCGGCCCTCGCCGGAGCCGACCGCGTGCTCCACTTGGGCGGCGTGCCCGACGAGGCTCCTCTCCCGGACCTGCTCGAAGCCAATGTGCTGGGCACGCACCATGTCCTGGAGGCGGCGCGGCGCATGGCCATCGAGCGGGTGGTGCTGGCGAGCAGCAACCGTGTGACCGGCTTCTACCCCATCGGACATCTCACCGGCCCACAGGAGCCGGCCCGCCCTGACGGCCTCTACGGGGTGAGCAAGGTGGCCGTCGAGGCCCTGGGGCAGTTGTACGCCGACAAGTTCGGCCTGTCGGTGATCTGCCTGCGCATCGGCAGCTTCGAGCTCAGGCCCACCGAGCCCAGGCACCTGGCGACCTGGCTGAGCCCGCGCGATGCCGTCGGCTACATCCGGGCCGCCCTGACGGCACCGTCCTCCACCCGCTTCGCCACGGCGTACGCCGTCTCCGCCAACAGCCGCCGCTTCTGGAAACTCCCCGACGTGACGGAACTGCCGTACGCCCCCGCCGACAACGCCGAAGCCCACGCCGCGGACATTGCCGCGGACGTTCCCGGGGATCTCTCAGCCGATCCGACGGCAGCCCAGGCCGGTCCCTATGCCGAGCCCGAGTTCACCCTCAAGCACCTTCGGCCCTGACTCACGTCGCACGTGGGCCGGGGTGAGAACCGTCGGGCGACTTCTCGCGTCCCTCCCCCCGTACGCGCAAGTGGCGGAAGGGTGCAAGCGTGTTCGGTGCGAAGTTCGGTGCGAAGTTCGGTGCGATGTTCGGTGTGAAGCCCGGTGCGATGGTCGGCGGGGCGGGGAGCAGGGGGCTCCTCGGGCCGGCCCTCGCGGTGTTCGTGGCGGCCGGCGGCCTGGTCGTGTTCGGGCCGGCCGGCGGCAGCGCGGACGCGGCGGCCGCGTGCGCGGGGCGGCCCGTGAAGACGGCCGGGTTCAGCACGGGGGAGCTGCGCCTGTACAAGGGCAACGGGTACGCGTGCGCGGTCACCGTCGCCGACAATCCGGGCCCCCGGCGCCAGATGTCGGTGACCATCCAGGCCCGGGGCGGCGCCCCTGCGGGTGACTCGGGCGCCTATACGCAGCGGGCCGGCCCGATCACCGTGTACTCGGGCAACCGTTGCGTGCGTGCCACCGGCGCGATATCGGGAAGCTCGGCGGCGACGGGCTGGGTCTGCTGAACTCCGGGCGTGTAGAGGGAAGTTGCGGGGACATCGTCTACGCGCGAACGGCGGGCCGGGGCTGATGCGTCCGCGCGCCGACTTGCGTACCCCTTGTGAAGGTCAACTTCCGGGCTCAACCGGGTCTGGCGGGCCCGGTGTTGGCGCGGTTAGGTTCGCGGGGCCACGTTCCGAGCCCACAGGGGCCCCACAGGGGAGTGTGAATGCGCAAGGCGCTCAGATGGCTGTTGTCGCTGGTCGTGCTGATAGGCACGATATCCGCGACGGCGGCCACGGCAGGGGCGGCCACCGCCGCCGAGCCGGACATCAAGGACCGCATCCTGGCGATACCCGGGATGAGCCTCATCGAGGAGAAGCCGTACAGCGGCTACCGCTACTTCGTACTGAACTACACGCAGCCCGTCGACCACCGCAACCCGTACCGCCGGGCCACCTTCCAGCAGCGGATCACGATCCTGCACAAGGACACCGCCCGGCCGACGGTGATGTACACGAGCGGCTACGACGTCTCGACCACCCCCAGCCGCAGCGAACCGACGCAGATCGTGGACGGCAACCAGGTCTCCGTCGAGTACCGGTTCTTCCCGCAGTCGCGGCCCACGCCCACCGACTGGTCCAAGGACGACATCTGGCAGGCGGCCGGCGACCAGCACGCCATCTTCAAGGCCCTGAAGCCGCTCTACTCGAAGAACTGGCTGACCACCGGGGGCTCGAAGGGCGGCATGACGGCCACGTACTACAAGCGCTTCTACCCGCGTGACATGGACGGTGTGGTCGCCTACGTCGCCCCCAACGACGTGGTGAACAAGGAGGATTCGGCGTACGACCGGTTCCTGGCGAACGTCGGCACCAAGGAGTGCCGTGACCGTCTTGAGGGCGTACAGCGCGAGGCGCTGGTGCGGCGGGGCTCGCTGGAGAAGAAGTACCAGCAGTACGCGGCCGACAACGGCTACACCTTCACGACGGTCGGCTCCCTCGACAAGGCGTACGAGGCGGTCGTGCTCGACTACGTGTGGGGCTTCTGGCAGTACCACCTGATCGCCGAGTGCCCGACGATCCCGGCGGACGCGGCACACGCCAGCGACCAGGCGATCTGGGACTCCGTCGACACGATCTCCGGCTTCTCCTTCTACACCGACCAGGGTCTGGCCCCGTACACGGCGTACTACTACCAGGCCGGTACGCAGCTGGGCTCGCCCACCATCAAGCAGCCCTGGCTCGGCAACCTGAGCCGGTACGGGTACCAGCCGCCGCGCGACTTCGTGCCGCGGGACATCCCGATGCGCTTCCAGCCGTGGGCGATGCCGGACGTCGACTCGTGGGTCAAGCACCACGCGGACCACATGCTGTACGTGTACGGGCAGAACGACCCGTGGGGCGCCGAGCGGTTCTCCCTCGGCGCGGGGGCACGTGACTCCTACGTCTACACGGTGGCGGGCGGCAACCACGGCTCGAAGGTGGCCCTGCTGGCCGCCGACCAGAAGGCGAAGGCCACGGCCTCCATCCTCCGCTGGGCAGGCCTGAACCCCGCTCCGGCGAAGCCGGTGGCGAGCTTCGACGCGAAGCTGGACGCGCCGCAGCCGCAGAAGGAACTGGCCCTGCGCCCCTGACCCCGGGGCACCCGCCCCGGCCGGCCCGGGCACCCAGCCCGGCGGGCCGGGGTGGGCTCCGCCTCTTGGGCTGCGGGCCGTGCGTGGCCTGGTCGCGCGGTTCCCCGTGCCCCGGGCGGTGCAGGCGCCGGCCGGGGCACGGGCCGGGCTAGTACGACAGGCCGTGGCCGATCGGGTAGAGAGTCCGGGCCGGGTCGTCGGCGCGGGGGACGGGCACCGGGAGGCGGCCGCGCGGATCGGCTCGGCCCGCCAACACCCGCACCGCCGCCCGCAGTTCGACATCGGTCCAGGAGTACGTCGCGAGCGACGCCCCGAACCCGCTCAGGTACGCGATGTCGTACGGGTTGCGCAGGGCGATGTGGACCACCGGCACACCGCTCGCACCCAGGGCCGCCACCAGCCGGCTCTGCGCCCCGTCCGGCCCCGCGTTGTACGTGCCGACGATCACCGCGTCCTGCCCGGCGCAGGCTGCCACCGCCGCGTCGATCCGAGCGGGGGACGGCAGGGACCCGGTGCTCAACGCCGTTGCGCGGAAGCCCAGTTCGGTCAGTGCGGCGGCCAGGACGGCTGTGGGCGGACCCGTCGTGCCGGACGGGGAGTCCGGATCGGCGCCGACGACCAGCACGCGGCCGTGCCGCCGCCCCGACAGCGGGAGCAGCCCGCCCGGGTTGGCGAGCAGCGTCGTCGTGCGCTCCGCGATCGCGTCCGCCGCGCGCAGGTGCGCCCGCGTACCCACCACCCGGGCCACGCCCCGCGCGGACACGTACGGCCGGTCGAACAGTCCTCGCCGCTCCTTGAGCCGCAGGATGCGCAGCACCGACGCGTCGAGGCGGGCCTCGCTCAGCTCACCGCTCGCCACCGCCGCCCGCACCCCGCCGAACGCCACGTCCAGCTTCGGCGGATCCAGGAGTTGGTCCACGCCCGCCTTCAGGGCCAGCACCGGCACCCGGTCGTCCCCGTACTTGTCGCGTACGCCCTTCATGCCGAGCGAGTCCGTGATGACGACCCCGTCGTAGCCGAGCTGTTCGCGCAGGATGCCGGTGAGGATGGGACGGGAGAGCGTGGCGGGGTCGTTGCTCGGGTCGAGGGCCGGGAACTGGATGTGCGCCGTCATGATCGCGTCGATCCCGGCGGCGATCGCCGCCTTGAACGGCGGTGCGTCGAGCCGTTCCCATTCCTCCCTGGTGTGGGTGATCACCGGGATGCCGGTGTGGCTGTCGACGCTGGTGTCGCCGTGCCCGGGGAAGTGCTTGGCGGTGGCCGCCACCGAGGACTCCTGATAGCCCCGCACCTCGGCCGCGACCATGCGGGCCACGGCCGCCGGGTCCGCGCCGAAGGACCGTACGCCGATGACGGGGTTGGCGGGGTTGATGTTCACGTCGGCGTCGGGGGAGTAGTCCTGGCGGATGCCGATCGCGGCGAGCTCGGCGCCCGAGATCCGCCCGAGCGTACGGGCGTCCTCGGTCGAACCCCCGGCCCCCATCGCCATCGCGCCAGGGAAGAGCGTGGCGGGCTTCCCGACCCGGCACACGGTGCCGTGCTCCTGGTCGGTGGCGATGAGCAGCGGCACCGGCACGCGCTGGGCGAGCCCGGCGGCCTGGATGCCGTTGGAGAGGGCGGCGATCTGGTGCGGGTCGCGGGTGTTGTGCGCCCAGGTGAAGTAGATGATGCCGCCGACGTGGTACGTCGAGATGAGTTCGGCGGCGTCGCGCACCCCGATCTCGCGGAGGTTGGCGTCGATGTCCGCCTGGTCGGGCGCGGTCGCGGAGTCCCCGTAGATCCGCATCACGAAGAGCTGGCCGATCTTCTCCTCGACCGACATCCGGGCGATGATGGCGCGCAGTCGGCGGTCGACGGCCGAGCGTGTGCCGTCCATGGCCCACGCGGGGAGCCGGGACCCGAGTGCGGTCGCGGCGGCCACGGCTGCGGTGGTGGTCAGGAGGCTGCGTCTTGAGGTGCGGTGCTGCACGTGCGGCTCCTTCCGGCGAGGCGGTGCTGCCAGGGCGTGGCAGAAACTTCCACGTCCGCACCGTCGTCCGAAAGTAATTGCCGGTCAAGGTTCTGCGCACGACCCCCCACCCCGGCGCGCCGCGCCCACCCCGGGCCCGGGGGGTGCGGGGCCGCGGGATCCCCACCCCGCCCCTTCCCGAAACCCTCCGGGGGTGGGAGAGGGGCTGAGGTCCAGGCTTCTGGGGCTACGCCCCAGACCCCGTTCGCGCCTGAACGGCGTTCGTCCTCAAACTCCCCCAAGGCCTTAAGGGCCAGGGTGGACCCCCATGACAGGCTCGCTGTGCCCATGCCGCCCGGCATGGAGTGGTTGAGGGGCGCGGGGAACTGCGCGACCAGCCGCGTACGGCCCGCGCCCGAAAGAGGGGTTCCCGGGGCTCCGCTCCGGGCCGGACGGGCCGAAAATGTACATGCGGTCGCAAGGTCGCCGAACACTTCGCTGAGGCGCTGGAGTTCGAGCAGCAGGCCACGGTGATTCACCAGTACGCACCAAAGCTGGTGCCGGGGTTTTTGCAGACGGAAGCGTATGCGCACGACGTACTCAGCTCCGGCCACCCGCCCAAGAGTGACCAGGAGCGTGACCGGCTTCTCGAAGCGCGGCTGGAACGTGCCGGGGTCCTCCACAACTTCGACAAGCCGGTGGTGTGGACGATGCTCGACGAGGCGGTGTTGCGGCGACCTATCGGTGGGCCACGCGTGATGTGCCAACAGCTTCGGCACCTGCTGGCGCTCGGGGAAAGCCGTCGGATTCGCCTCCATGTACTCCCGTACGACGCGGGTGCGCACGCGTTGCTGGAGGGGCACCTCTCGCTGCTCTGGTTCAGCGACCTGCCGCCCATCGCGTATGTGGAGGGTCTTAAGAGCGGCAGACTGTGGGAACTTCCCTCCATCGTGCGCCAGTGCCAGGAGGTCTACGATCACGCTCTGGGCGACGCGTTGTCGCACCGAAGGTCCCTGGCGCTGATCCGGTCTGTGGCGGAGGATTACGAGAATGAAGCGCAGTGAGCACATCGTGCCCAACGCCTCGGCTCTGGCCGGTTGGCGGAAGTCCAGCTACAGCGGTGGCGACAGTGGCGAATGCCTGGAGTTCAGCGACGCCTGCTCCGGGTGCGTGCCCGTGCGGGACAGCAAGAACCCGACCGGGCCGGCCGTCGTGTTCGGGACGGGTGCGTGGACCTCGTTCGTGGATGCGGTGAAGGGCGAAGCGCTCAGCGGCTGACGCCGCCCACGCCTCCCGGAACGCTTGTCCCGCCGCCCTGACCCCGGGGCGGCGGCCTCACCCCCTTGCCTCTGCCAGGCCGGTCAGGAGGTCGTGGCCCGCCCGGAGCAGTCCGGGAAGGGGGGCCGCGCGGGGGTACCAGCGCTTCTCGTACTCCCAGCACAGCCAACTGTCCTGCGGGAGTTGGGCCACGCATGGGCCCAGGGGGAGTACGCCGGTTCCGAGGGCGAGCGGAGTGGTGTCCTCGGCGGATGCGATGTCCTTCACCTGGGTGTAGCCGAGGTGCGGGGAGAGGTACGTGAACGACTCCGCCGGGGTCTCGCCGCCGAGCCATGTGTGCATGACGTCCCAGAGCGCGCCGACGCCCTCGTGGCCCACGCGGTCCAGGACGCGGGCGGTGGCTCTGCCCGTGCGGTGGGAGTCGTGGGTTTCGAGGAGGAGGCGGATGCCGTTGCGGTGGGCCAGGGGGGCGGCCTCGGCGAGGCGGCGTACGGCGGTGTCGTCGTCGGCGGGGGTGTTGTTCCCGCCGGGGAACACGCGGATGTGGCGGGCGCCCAAGTCGGCTGCCAGCGCGATGAGTTCGGGGAGGTCCGTGGTGTCGGCGGGGTCTGCGACCCGGGCGTAGGCGGCCAGGGCCAGGATCTCGATGCGGGCGGCTTCGAAGCGGCGGGTGACGGCCTTGCGCTGGGCGGCGTCGAGGCCGGGATGGACGGGTTCTTCGGGGTGGGTACGGAGTTCCACGCCGTGGTAGCCGGATTGGGCGGCCAGGTCTGCGACGCGGGGGAGGCCGGTGCCGGGGAGGCCGAGGGTGGAGAGGGCGAGCTTCATGGGGCCGGGCCTTTCCGGTGGGGTTTCTTTTCGGGGGCGGGGTTCCGGAGTGCGGGGTTGCAGGGTGCGGGGTTGCAGGGTGCGGGGCTTCAGGGTGTGAGGTTTCAGGATGCGGGGTGGTGGGGGCGTTTGCGCAGTTCCCCGCGCCTCTGACTCCGGGTACGTGTGCGGATCGCGCTGGCGCGCGGGGTGGTGGGGGCGTTTGCGCAGTACCCCGCGCCCCTGACTCCGCATACGTCTGCGGACCGTGCTGGCGTCTCGCGCAGTTCCCCGCGCCCCTGAACTACTCGGTGCGGGGCGGCATGGGCATCTTCAGACTGTCATGGGGGTCCCCCCTGGCCCTTAAGGCCTTGGGGGAGTTTGAGGACGAGCGCCGTTCAGGCGCGAACGGGGTCTGGGGCGGAGCCCCAGGAGCCTGGACCTCAGCCCCTCTCCCGCCCCCGGAGGGTTTCGGGAAGGGGCGGGATGGGGCGACTCCCGGGGTCTGGGGCGAAGCCCCAGCAACCCCGCCGCCTTCAGGTGCGGACCGTGCGTGGCTGGTCGCGCAGTTCCCCGCGCCCCTGTAGGGCGCCCGGGGTGCCAGGGCCCGCGCCCCTGTAGGGCGCCCGGGGTGCCAGGGCCCGCGCCCCTGTAGGGCGCCCGGGGTGCGAGGGCTCGGCCCCTTGTAGGGCACCCGGGGTGCGAGGGCTCGGGTCACCGTAAGCACCCGGGGCGTCAAGGCTCGCCCCCCCCCGTAGGGCACCCCGGGTGCCAGGGCTCGGGTCACCGTAGGGCACCCCGGGGGGTGCCAAGGCCCGGCCCCCCGGGGTGCGGGTCATGCCAGGAGGGGCGTCGCGCGGCGGGCCGTGTCCTCCAGCAGCGCCACCCCGTCCCCCGCCCACAACCCGGCGTTGAACAACTCCACCTCCACCGGCCCCGCGTAACCCGCCGAGCCGAGCAGCCCGCACCACTCCGCGAGGTCCACGCAGCCCTCCCCCAACTGGCCCCGCCCGAGCAGCGCGCCCGCCGGCAACGGCGTGACCCAGTCCGCCAGTTGGAACGCGTGGATGCGGCCCGACGCGCCCGCGCGGGCCACCGCCGCCGGCGCCGCCTCGTCCCACCACACGTGGTACGTGTCGACCACCACCCCCACCTGGGACGCCGGGAAGCGTTCCGCGAGGGACAGCGCCTGGTCGAGCGTGGACACGACGCAACGGTCCGAGGCGAACACGGGATGCAGCGGCTCGATGGCCAGCCGTACGCCCCGAGAGGCCGCGTACGGCGCGAGGGCCGACAGCGCGTCGCCGACCCGCTCCCTCGCGGCGACCAGGTCCTTGGAGCCGGGCGGGAGGCCGCCCGAGACGAGTACGAGCGTGTCCGTGCCCAGGGCCGCCGCCTCGTCGATCGCCGCACGGTTGTCGGCCAGCGCCGCCGCCCGTTCGGCGGGGTCGATCGCCGTGAGGAAGCCGCCACGGCAGAGTGAGGTCACGTCAAGTCCCGTGCCACGGAAGAGTTTTGCCGATGCCTCAAGGCCGTACGCCGCCACCGGCTCGCGCCACAGCCCGACCCCCCGCACCCCGAGCCGTACGCACGCGTCGGCCAGCTCCGGCAGGGAGAGCTGCTTCACCGTCATCTGGTTGATGCTGAACCGGGCGGGAGGCGGGGGAACAAGGGTCACTGGGATACTCCGTACACCGTCAGGAGGGACCTCATGCGGGACTCGGCCCGCCCGGGGTCGGGGAACAGGCCGAGCCGGTCCGCCAGTTCGTACGCCCGCGCGAAGTGCGGCAGCGAGCGCGCCGACTGGAGACCGCCGACCATCGTGAAATGCGCCTGGTGCCCCGCGAGCCACGCCAGGAACACCACGCCCGTCTTGTAGAAGCGGGTCGGGGGCCGGAAGAGGTGGCGGGAGAGGGCGACCGTCGGATCGAGGGCGGCGCGGAAGGCGTCGGCGTCACCCTCGTCCAGGAGCCGGACCGCTTCTGCCGCCAGTGGGCCGAGCGGGTCGAAAATGCCCAACAGGGCGTGGCTGAAGCCCTGTTCGTCGCCCGCGATCAGCTCGGGGTAGTGGAAATCGTCGCCCGTGTAGCACCGTACGCCGTCGGGAAGGCGCCGCCTCAGCTCCACCTCCCGGCGGGCGTCCAGGAGGGACACCTTGATGCCGTCGACCTTGTCGGGGTGGGCGGCGATGACGGCGAGGAACGTCTCGGTGGCCGTATCGAGGTCGGTCGAGCCCCAGTAGCCGTCGAGCGCCGGGTCGAACATCGGGCCCAGCCAGTGCAGGATCACCGGCTCGCAGGCCTGGCGGAGCAGATGCCCGTACACGGCGGCGTAGTCCTCGGCGCTCCGGGCCGCCGCCGCCAGCGCGCGCGACGCCATCAGGATCGGCTGCGCCCCCGCTTCCTCGACGCAGGCCAGCTGCTCCTCATACGCCGCCCGCACCTGCGCGAGACCGCCGGAGCCGAGCTGATCGGTGCCCACGCCGCACGCGATCCGGCCCCCAACTGCTGTGGCTTCGGCGGCACTTCGCCGGATCAGCTCCGCGGCGGTCGGCCAGTCGAGACCCATGCCGCGCTGCGCGGTGTCCATTGCCTCCGCCACGCCGAGGCCGTGCGACCACAGGTGGTGGCGGAAGGCGAGCGTGGCGTCCCAGTCGAGGGCGGCGGCACCGTCGGGCGAGGTGTCCGCGTACGGGTCGGCGACGACATGGGCGGCCGAGAAGACCGTACGGGAGAGCGGGGCCGGTCCGGGTGTGAGCGAGAGCGGGCTCGCGCGGGGCTCGTACCGTACCGTCGTCCCGTCGGGGCGCGGCAGCAGCAGGCTCACAGCGCGATCTCCGGCACGTCCAGGCGGCGGCCCTCGGCGCAGGAACGCAGGCCGAGCTCGGCGAGCTGGACGCCGCGCGCGCCCGCGAGCAGGTCCCAGCGGTACGGCTCGTCCAGCGCCACATGCCGCAGGAACAGCTCCCACTGGGCCTTGAATCCGTTGTCGAACGTGTCGTTGTCGGGCACCTCCTGCCACTGTGCGCGGAACGACTCGGTGGCGGGGAGGTCCGGGTTCCACACCGGCTTCGGTGTCGAACTGCGATGCTGGACACGGCAGTTGCGCAGCCCGGCGACCGCAGACCCCTCGGTCCCGTCCACCTGGAACTCGACCAGTTCGTCACGGTTGACGCGGACCGCCCAGGAGGAGTTGATCTGCGCGACCGCGCCGCCCTCCAACTGGAAGATCCCGTACGCGGCGTCGTCGGCGGTCGCCGCGTACGGTTCGCCGTGCTCGTCCCAGCGCCGGGGGATGTGCGTGGCGGTCTGCGCGGTCACGGCGGTGACCCGGCCGAACAGTTCGTGCAGGACGTACTCCCAGTGCGGGAACATGTCCACGACGATGCCGCCACCGTCCTCGCGCCGGTAGTTCCAGGACGGCCGCTGCGCGCTCTGCCAGTCGCCCTCGAACACCCAGTAGCCGAACTCGCCCCGCACGGACAGGATCCGGCCGAAGAAGCCGCCGTCGATCAGGCGCTTCAGCTTCAGCAGGCCCGGCAGGAACAGCTTGTCCTGGACGACGCCGTGCTTGACGCCGGCCGCGCGGGCGCGCCGGGCCAGGTCGAGCGCGCCGGCCAGACCGGTGGCGGTGGGTTTCTCGGTGTAGACGTGCTTGCCCGCCGCGATCGCCTTGCCGATCGCCTCCTCGCGGGCGGACGTCACCTGCGCGTCGAAGTAGAGGTCGACGCTCGGGTCGGCGAGGACCGCGTCCAGGTCCGTCGACCACTCGGTGAGACCGTGCCGGTCGGCCATCGCCTTCAGCGCGTGGTCCCGGCGGCCGACCAGAACCGGCTCGGGCCACAGCGCGGTGCCGTCGCCGAGATCGAGGCCGCCCTGCTCGCGGATGGCGAGGAGGGAACGTACGAGGTGCTGGCGGTAACCCATGCGTCCGGTGACGCCGTTCATGGCGATGCGCATAGTCCTGCGTTCCGGCATGTGATCCCTCCGGGGCTGAGACGTGGGCTGAAACGTGGGCTGGTACGGGGTGGGGCGGGCGGCGCGGCGCATGCGGCCGGGCGTGCCGAAGGGGAGGCGCCCGACAGCGCACCCCGCCGTGAGATGCCGAATGCTGAACAGCAAGCGCTTTCTACAGGACGGGACGCTAGCCTGCGCACAGCGCCTGCGACAAGAGGCCGAAGGCTTGAACGGCGTGATCATGGCCCGACCGTTTCGGAGGCAGAGATGACAGCGACCCTGGCGGATGTGGCGGCCCGGGCCCAGGTGTCCCCGGCGACCGTCTCGCGGGTTCTCAACGGCAACTACCCGGTGGCGGCGGCCACTCGGGAACGGGTGCTGCGCGCGGTCGACGAGCTGGATTACGTCCTGAACGGGCCGGCCAGTTCGCTCGCCGCGGCCACCTCCGACCTGGTCGGCATCCTCGTCAACGACATCGCCGACCCCTTCTTCGGCATCATGGCGGGCGCGGCCCAGGCCGCGATCGGCGAGGAGCGCGGGGCGCGCGAGAAGCTGTCCGTCATCTGCAACACCGGCGGCTCGCCGGAACGCGAACTCACCTATCTGACGCTGCTCCAGCGTCAGCGCGCGGCGGCCGTCATCGTGACGGGCGGTGCGCTTGAGGACCCCGAGCACCAGGCGGCCGTCGGCGCGAAGCTCGCGCGGCTCGCCGACGCGGGCACCCGGATCGTGCTGTGCGGCCGGCCGCCGCTGCCCGGCGACAGCGTCTGCGCGACCCTCGCCTTCGACAACCGGGGTGGCGGCAGGCGCCTGGCGGAACACCTCATCGAGCTCGGCCACCGCCGGATCGGCTACATCGCGGGGCCCCCCGAGCGCACGACGACCCGGCACCGCCTCGAAGGCCACGAGGCCGCGCTCGAAGCGGCCGGGCTGCGGTTGGACGATCTGGTGGTGCACGGCTCGTACGACCGCCGTTCCGGCTATGAAGCGGCGCTCGAACTCCTGCGCAGGGAGCCGGAGTTGACGGCCATCGCGGCGGCGAACGACACGGTGGCGCTGGGTGCGTGTGCGGCGCTGCGGGACCAGGGGCTCTCCGTCCCCGAGGACGTCTCGGTGGCGGGCTTCGTGGACCTCCCCTTCAGCGCGGATGCCGTCCCGGCGCTGACGACGGTACGGCTTCCGCTGTATGCGGCGGGGGAGCGGGCGGGACGCCTCGCACTCGGCCTCGACCCGGCTCCGCCGGGGGGGATTGCCGCGGTGCGGGGGGAGTTGGTGGTGCGGGGGTCGACGGCGGGGGTGCGGGGGGTGTGACCCCGGCCCATGATGCGCACCCCGGCCCCATGATGCGCCGTTCCCCGCGCCCCGGGGTGGATGCCTACCCGTGGGCCGTGCGGGTTTCGCGCAGTTCCCCGCGCCCCTGAGAGGGATGTCCATCCGCGGGCCGTGCGGGTTGGTTGCGCAGTTCCCCGCGCCCCTTGAGGGACCGGCTTTCGGGTGCGGGTTGTGGTCGCTTCTCGCGCCGTTCCTCGCGCCCCCCAAGCCCCCTCTCGGCTGCGGGTCGTGGTCGCCTCTCGCGCAGTTCCCCGCGCCCCTTAAAGGCTGGCCTTCGGCCGCGGGTCGTGGTCGCTTCTCGCGCAGTTCCTCGCGCCCCTGGCTACTCGATGTGGGCCGGCGCGGACATCTTCAGCCTGTCCGGCGATTGAGGACGAGCGCCGTTCAGGCGCGAACGGGGGTGCAGGGGGCGGAGCCCCCGCTCGGGGTCTGGGGCGGAGCCCCAGGGCGCTGCACCTTCAAGTAGCCGCACGGGCGGGTGGGTGGGGAAACCCGCCCGGGGTCTGGGGCGGAGCCCCAGGGAGCCGCACCCTTCGGCATCCGTCACGGGCGGGTGGGTGGGCGAATCCCCTGGGGTCTGGGGCGGAGCCCCGGGGGCCGCACTCTCAAGTAGCCGCACGGGATGGGGGTCCCCCCTGCTCCTTAAGAGCTTGGGGGAGGGTGGGAAAACCCCCGGGGGCCGGCCCCGGCGCCGAGGGCTAGCGGGGCGCCGGCAAGAGGGACGTGCAGGCCCGCAACGTGGCCAGCCGATCCGTGACCGCCTTCGCCGCCGCCCCCGCCTGGGGCATGGGGACACCCCGCCCGTCCACCACCGCCGCAGTGAAGCCCTGCTTCACCACCTTGCCCCGGGCGATCGTCAGCGTAGCGATCCCACTGTCGTCGGAGCGCGGGTACGGCGACGTCCCGTACCAAAGCAGGTTGCCCAGCCCGTAGTTGACGTACGTCGGTCCCAGCATCCCCGACCCCAGCATGACGTGCGCGTGCGTACCGACCACCGCCGTCGCCCCCGCCGCCGACAGCTTCGCGGCGATGGACTTCTGCTCGGCGCCCGGGCAGCTCTGCCCCTCCGTGCCCCAGTGCAGGTACACCACGACCACGTCGGCCTTCGCCTTCGCCCGCTTCACCGCCGCGACCAGCTTCGTCGGGTCGAGCGCGGAGGCTATGCCCGGCTTCTTCGGGCCGGCCCGGAACTTGTCGTTGGTCAGATCCATGACCTGGCTCGCCGCGACGACCGCCAGTTTCACCCCGCGGATGTCCTTCACGTACGGCTTGTACGCCTCCGCCTCGTTCGCCCCGATGCCCAGCACCGGTATGGGGGCGTGGTGCACGGCGTCGAGCGTGTCGGTCAGGCCCGCGGGACCGTAGTCGACGGCATGGTTGTTGGCCATCGACACCGCGTCCACGCCCGACTTCTGGAGCGCGGTCAGGGCGCTGGGCGGCGTACGGAAGTGGTACAGCTTGGGCTCCTCGGAGCCCCGCGTGGTGATCGCCGTCTCCAGGTTGACCATCGCGAAGTCGGCGCTCGCGACGGTCCTGGATATCGGGCCGAGGGCGGGGTCGGCGGGGGTCCCGTTCAGCCGGACCGCGGTCCGCTCGGTGAAGTGGACGTCGCCGCCGAACGCGAGCGTGATGGTGCCGGGCGGAAGCGAAGGCGTAGGCCCGGCGGTCACGTCGGCCCCCGCGCCGGGGCTCGCGGCGGCGGACTTCCCGGCCCCGGGCCGTACGGCGGCGGGGGCCGCGGACGGCGAGCCCGAGCACCCGGCGCACGCCAGCAGGGCGCCGACGGCCAGCAGGGAGGCCTGGGCGGCGACGGAGTGACGCGAGCGGGGGCGGGTACCGGCGGGCGGGATCATGCGGGCCAGAGTATTCGCGCGGGCGTACGAGTCTCGGCCAGGGTCTCGCCCACGCACCGCTTGCCGCGTCGGCGGCCAGGGTCTCGCCCCCGCACCGCTTGCCGCGTCGGCGTCCAGGCGCCTCCCCCGCACCGCCTGCCGCGTCGGCGGCCAGGGTCGCCCCCGCACTGCCCGCCGCACCGCCCAGTGCGTCCGGTTCCTGGTCCATCTGCACGCATACGGGAGCATGTGCGGCGCGAAGGGGGGAAGTGATGCCGAAGACGGGGCACGATCACGAACGGAGGCGGACAGTCATGGCAGGTTTTCTCGACCGGGCCAAGGAGCAGGCGCAGAGCGCCATGCAGCAGGGCAAGCAGAAGGTGGACGAGGTCCAGCAGCAGCGCGCCGGGAACGATCTCCTGAAGCGGCTCGGCGCGGCGTACTACGCGGAGCGCAACGGCAGCGGGTCGGCGGCGGCCACGCAGCAGGCCCTGACCGCTCTGGAGGTGCACATCGCCGCCCACGGCGACGCCTTCCTGCGCAGCGGCGCCTGATTCGGCCCGGAGCACGGCCTCGGCACGGCCTCGGCACGGCCTCGGCACGGCCTGCTCTCGGCGCGGCCCGGGCGGAGTTCGGATTACTGCCCGCAGTCGTGCAACCCTTCCGGCGTGACGGATGTCTAAGGAAGCGTCGGTGTTTCAGGGGAGGGATCCGGGGGGATTTCGGGAAGCGCCGACGGGGAGGGAAATCAAGGGGCCCGGTCGACGGACCGGGCCCCCTTGAATTGTCCCGCGCACCGCGCCGCCCCCTCGGCCCGCCAGCCCCGGCCCCCGGCCCGCCACCCCGGCCCGCCACCCCGGCCCCCCGGCCCGCCACTTCCGGCCCCCGGGCCCGCTCGGACTCCCTTGCTACGCAACCGTGTTGTCCGCTGATACGGAACCGTGTTGTCCGCGTTGTCAGTGCGGGGCGGTAGCGTCGGGGCATGTCCAGTCTCACGGGTATGGCGGTGGTGGAGGGGGTCCTTGAGCGGATCACGTATGCCAACGAGGAGAGTGGGTACACCGTCGCCCGCGTCGACACCGGCCGTGGCGGCAACGATCTCCTCACCGTGGTCGGCTCGCTGCTGGGCGCGCAGCCCGGGGAGTCGCTGCGCATGGAGGGCCGCTGGGGCTCACACCCGCAGTACGGCAAGCAGTTCACCGTGGAGAACTACACGACCGTCCTGCCCGCCACCATCCAGGGCATCCGCCGCTACCTCGGCTCCGGTCTCATCAAGGGCATCGGCCCCGTCTTCGCCGACCGCATCACCCGTCACTTCGGCGCCGACACCCTCGACATCATCGAGCAGGAACCCAAGCGGCTCATCGAGGTGCCGGGCCTCGGCCCCAAGCGGACGAAGAAGATCGCGGCCGCCTGGGAGGAGCAGAAGGCCATCAAGGAGGTCATGGTCTTCCTCCAGGGCGTCGGTGTCTCCACCTCCATCGCGGTGCGCATCTACAAGAAGTACGAGGACGCGTCGATCTCGGTGGTGAAGAACCAGCCCTACCGGCTGGCGGCCGACGTCTGGGGCATCGGGTTCCTCACCGCCGACCGCATCGCGCAGGCCGTCGGCATCCCGCACGACAGTCCGGAGCGGGTGAAGGCGGGCTTGCAGTACGCGCTGTCGCAGTCCACCGACCAGGGCCACTGCTTCCTGCCCGAGGAGCGCCTGATCGCCGACTCGGTCAAGCTCCTCCAGGTCGACACGGGGCTGGTCATCGAGTGTCTGGCCGAGCTCGTCGCCGAGGAGGGCGCCGTACGGGAAAAGGTGCCGGGGCCCGACGGGGGCGAGCCCGTCACCGCCCTCTACCTCGTGCCGTTCCACCGCGCCGAGCTCTCGCTGGCCGCCCAGGTGGGCCGCCTGCTGCGGACCGGCGAGGACCGCATGCCGGGGTTCTCCGGCGTCGATTGGGACAAGGCGCTCGGCTGGCTCGCCGGGCGCACCGGCGCCGAGCTCGCGCCCGAGCAGCAGGAAGCCGTGAAGCTGGCCCTGACCAGCAAGGTCGCGGTGCTCACGGGCGGCCCGGGCTGCGGGAAGTCCTTCACCGTCCGCTCGATCGTGGAGCTGGCCCGTGCCAGGAAGGCCAAGGTGGTGCTGGCCGCGCCGACCGGCCGGGCCGCCAAGCGCCTGGCCGAGCTGACCGGCGCCGAGGCCTCCACGGTGCACCGCCTGCTCGAACTGAAACCGGGCGGCGATGCGGCGTACGACAAGGACCGGCCGCTGGATGCCGATCTGGTCGTCGTCGACGAGGCGTCCATGCTCGATCTGCTGCTCGCCAACAAGCTCGTCAAGGCGGTGGCGCCCGGCGCCCATCTGCTGATGGTCGGGGATGTGGATCAGCTGCCCTCGGTCGGCGCAGGCGAGGTGCTGCGCGATCTGCTCGCCGAGGGCGGTCCCGTGCCGAGTGTGCGGCTGACCCGGATCTTCCGGCAGGCCCAGCAGTCCGGCGTCGTCACCAACGCCCACCGCATCAACTCCGGTGCGCATCCCATCACTTCGGGCCTTGACGATTTCTTCCTCTTCGTCGAGGACGAGACGGAGGACGCGGGGCGGCTCACCGTCGACGTCGCCGCACGCCGCATCCCCGCGAAGTTCGGGCTCGACCCGCGCCGCGACATTCAGGTGCTCGCGCCGATGCACCGGGGCCCGGCCGGCGCCGGCACCCTCAACGGCCTGCTCCAGCAGGCCATCACCCCGGCCCGGCCCGACCTTCCGGAGAAAAGGTTCGGTGGAAGGGTCTTCCGGGTCGGCGACAAGGTCACCCAGATTCGCAACAATTACGACAAGGGGCAGAACGGCGTCTTCAACGGCACCGTCGGCGTGGTCACCTCGCTCAACCTGGACGACCAGTGCCTGACGGTCCTGACGGATGAGGACGAGGAGGTTCCGTACGACTTCGACGAGCTGGACGAGCTGGCCCACGCGTACGCCGTGACGATCCACCGCTCCCAGGGCAGCGAGTACCCGGCCGTCGTCATCCCGGTCACCACCGGTGCCTGGATGATGCTCCAGCGCAATCTGCTGTACACGGCGGTGACCCGCGCCAAGAAGCTCGTCGTCCTGGTGGGGTCCCGCAAGGCGATCGGTCAGGCGGTGCGCACCGTTTCGGCGGGAAGACGCTTCACCGCACTGGCTCACCGGCTGGCAGGGGGCACTTTGGTGGGAAACGTCCCGGATGATCGGCCCAGGACTTTCCTAACCGGGGCGAACGGGGCAGGATGAGCAGGTTGACGGCACTGAGTGCCGTGAATAAGCCCAATGGGCGACCCCGAGTGCACTCTGCTGAGCCAAATGGGGGATGGTAGAGACAGTCAGGGCACCTCGAAGAAGAGGCACTACGTCGGTGAGGGATGACGTGAGCGAGAACGCGAACAACGCTGTAGTACTGCGGTTCGGCGATGGCGAGTACACCTACCCGGTGATCGACAGCACCGTCGGCGACAAGGGCTTCGACATCGGGAAGCTCCGAGCCCAGACCGGGCTGGTCACCCTCGACAGCGGATACGGCAACACAGCCGCCTATAAATCCGCCATTACCTACCTGGACGGTGAGCAGGGCATCCTGCGCTACCGCGGGTACCCGATCGAGCAGCTGGCGGAGCGCTCGACCTTCGTCGAGGTCGCCTACCTGCTGATCAACGGCGAGCTGCCGACCGTCGACCAGCTCTCCAGCTTCAAGAGCGAGATCACCGGGCACACGCTGCTCCACGAGGACGTGAAGCGGTTCTTCGACGGCTTCCCGCGTGACGCCCACCCGATGGCCATGCTGTCGTCGGTGGTCTCCGCGCTGTCCACGTTCTACCAGGACAGCCACAACCCGTTCGACGAGACGCAGCGCAACCTGTCCACGATCCGGCTGCTGGCCAAGCTCCCGACGATCGCGGCGTACGCGTACAAGAAGTCGATCGGCCACCCCTTCGTCTACCCGCGCAACGACCTCGGCTACGTCGAGAACTTCCTGCGCATGACGTTCTCGGTGCCGGCCCAGGAGTACGAGCTGGACCCGGTCGTCGTCTCGGCCCTGGACAAGCTGCTCATCCTGCACGCGGACCACGAGCAGAACTGCTCGACCTCCACCGTGCGTCTGGTGGGCTCCTCGCAGGCCAACATGTTCGCGTCGATCTCGGCCGGCATCTCGGCCCTGTGGGGCCCCCTGCACGGCGGCGCCAACCAGTCCGTCCTGGAGATGCTGGAAGGCATCCAGGCCAACGGCGGCGACGTGGACTCCTTCATCCGCAAGGTGAAGAACAAGGAGGACGGCGTCCGCCTGATGGGCTTCGGCCACCGGGTGTACAAGTCCTTCGACCCGCGCGCGAAGATCATCAAGGCCGCCGCGCACGACGTCCTCTCCGCGCTCGGCAAGTCCGACGAGCTGCTGGACATCGCGCTGAAGCTCGAAGAGCACGCGCTGAGCGACGACTACTTCGTCTCGCGCAACCTGTACCCGAACGTGGACTTCTACACGGGTCTGATCTACCGCGCCATGGGCTTCCCGACCGAGATGTTCACGGTCCTGTTCGCCCTCGGCCGCCTTCCGGGCTGGATCGCCCAGTGGCACGAGATGATCAAGGAGCCCGGTTCGCGCATCGGCCGCCCGCGTCAGATCTACACGGGCGAAGTGCTGCGGGACTTCGTGCCGGTCGAGGGTCGCTGAGGCCGACTGCCGACTGCGGAGGGTCTGGGGGTCCGGGGGTCGTCCCCCGCACCCCGCCCCGCACATCGGAAAAGCGCCCCGCTGCCAATCCCCCCACGGGTTGGCAGTCGGGGCGCTTCCCTGTTTCCCGGTGCGGATTCCCCCCACGGGATCCGAGCCGGGGGTCTAGGCGGTCCGCCGGGGTACGTACCTGTCGGTGGGCCGCTCAAAGCTCCCGACGTACGTGCCCCGGCCAACGCGTTGCCTGGAACGTCCCCCAAGACATTCCATGGACGTCCCCCAAGACATCCGTGGCATCGCCCACTTAGACTCCCGACCCCTCCCGATGGTTACCTCAAAACCTCTGTGATCTAGATCTCTTTGTGGAGGTCAGGTGAAGGAACGCAACCGTAGGCTGTTGGTTACCACGAATACCGACGAGAACGCCATAGCCGCGCCCGCGATCATCGGATTCAGCAGGCCGGCGGCGGCCAGCGGGATCGCGGCCACGTTGTAGCCGAATGCCCAGAAAAGGTTGCCTTTGATGGTGGCAAGGGTGCGCCGCGACAACCGGATCGCATCGGCGGCAACCCGCAGGTCACCCCGTACGAGTGTGAGGTCGCCCGCCGCGATGGCGGCGTCCGTGCCGGTGCCCATGGCCAGTCCCAGATCGGCGGTGGCCAGCGCGGCCGCGTCATTGACGCCGTCCCCGACCATGGCGACCGTGCGGCCCTGCTCCTGAAGACGCGTGATCACGGCGGCCTTGTCCTCGGGAAGGACCTCCGCGTGCACATCGTCGCCAGGAATGCCGACCTCCGCGGCCACCGCCGCCGCCACCGCGCGGTTGTCCCCGGTGAGCAGGACGGGGGTCAGGCCAAGCGCCCGCAGCCGGGCCACGGCCTCGGCGCTGGTCGCCTTCACGGTGTCCGACACGGTGAGCACGCCGCGGGCCACCCCGTCCCACGCCACGACGACGGCCGTACGCCCCCGCTCCTCGGCGGCGCTCTTCGCCGCGGCCAGCTCCGGCGGGAGCTCCAACGCGGCATCCCGGCCCACGAACACCCGGTGGCCCTCGACCGTGCCCGCCACACCACGGCCCGCGAACGAGCGGAAGTCCTCGGCGGGAGGCAACGTCCCGGCCCGGTCCTCGGCGCCCGAGGCGATCGCGCGGGCGATGGGGTGCTCCGAGGCGTGTTCCAGCGCGCCGGCCAGACGCAGGAGCTGCTTCTCGTCGGTGTCCCCGGCCGGGTGCGCCTCGTGCAGGCTCATGCGTCCCGTCGTCACCGTGCCCGTCTTGTCCAGGACGACGGTGTCCACGCGGCGGGTCGACTCAAGCACCTCCGGGCCCTTGATCAGGATGCCGAGCTGCGCGCCACGGCCGGTGCCGACCATGAGGGCGGTCGGGGTGGCCAGGCCCAGGGCGCAGGGGCAGGCGATGATCAGTACGGCGACGGCGGACGTGAAGGCGGCGGTGGCGTCGCCGGTGAGCAGGAGCCAGGCGCCCGCGGTGGCCGACGCGATCACGAGCACCACCGGCACGAAGACGCCCGCGACACGGTCCGCGAGGCGCTGCACCGCGGCCTTGCCGTTCTGGGCGTCCTCCACCAGGCGGGCCATCCGGGCGAGCCGGGTGTCCGCGCCGACGCGGGTGGCCTCGACGACGAGGCGGCCGCCGGCGTTCACGGTCGCTCCGGTGACCGGGTCGCCCACGCCCACGTCCACCGGCACGGATTCGCCGGTCAGCATCGACGCGTCGAGCGCGGAGGCGCCCTCGACGACCGTGCCGTCCGTGGCGACCTTCTCGCCGGGCCGCACGACGAACCGGTCGCCGGTACGCAACTGGCTTACGGGGACGCGTACTTCGGTGGCCCCGCGCAGTACGGCCACGTCCTTGGCGCCCAGTTGCATCAGCGCGCGCAGTGCGGCGCCGGACTTCCGCTTGGCGCGGGCCTCCAGGTACCGGCCGAGCAGGATGAACGTGACGACGCCCGCGGCGACTTCGAGGTAGATCGTCCCGGCGCCGTCGGCGCGGCCCACGGTGAGGTCGAAGCCGTGACGCATGCCGGGCCTGCCCGCCGTCCCGAAGAACAGCGCCCACAGGGACCAGCCGAACGCCGCGAGGGTGCCGGTCGACACCAGGGTGTCCATCGTCGCGGCGCCGTGCCGCAGGTTGGTCCACGCGGCGCGGTGGAAGGGGAGGCCGCCCCAGAGGACGGCGGGGGTGGCGAGGGTGAGGGCCAGCCACTGCCAGTTGTCGAACTGGAGCGGGGGGATCATCGTCAGCGCGATGACGGGGGCGGCGAGGAGGGCGGTTGCGGTGAGGCGCGTCTTGAGGGGGGTTGGGGGGTGGTCCTGCGTCGTGCGGCTTGGTGTCGGTGGTGTCGGAGGCGTCGGTGACGGCGGTGGTGTCGGGGGCGTCGGTGTCGGTGACATTGGCGGGTGCGGGCCGGTGGTCGTTCCCGGGGCTCCGCCCCGGACCCCGTTCGCGCCTGAAGGGCGCTTGTCCTCAAGCGCCGGACGGGCTGGGGTGGTGTGCGCTTGCTCTGGGTTGCTCGGCTGCGGGCCGGTGGTCGTTCCCGGGGCTCCGCCCCGGACCCCGTTCGCGCCTGAAGGGCGCTTGTCCTCAAGCGCCGGACGGGCTGGGCTGGCCGGGGTTGGGTCGGCTGAGGTCGCCGGGCCGGGTGGGGCGGCCGGGGTTGGGTCGGCTGGGGTCGGGTTGGCCGTGTAGCCCGTTTTCACCACCGTCGCGACGAGGTCTGCCACCTCCACGTCCTCACCGAAGGCGACCCGCGCCTTCTCGGTGGCGTAGTTGACCGTCGCCTCGACGCCCGGCATCCGGTTCAGCTTCTTCTCGACGCGGGCCGCGCACGACGCGCAGGTCATGCCGCCGATGGTCAGTTCCACCCGGCGGGCGGCGGTATCGGGGGATTGCACGAGGGGCTCCAGGAAGCGGGCCGGGCCGCACCGGGCCGGCGTGGAGAGCCGGCCGGGTACGGCCCGTGGGACAGACGGAAGGGTGCCCTGCGGGTCAGGCCCGGCCGACCAGCTCGTAGCCCGCCTCGTCGACGGCGGCGCGGACGGCCTCCTCGTCGAGCGGGGTGGCCGAGATCACGGTGACCTCGCCCGTCGCGGCGACGGCCTTCACCGAGCCGACCCCCTCGATCTCGGAGATCTCGGCGGACACCGCACCCTCGCAGTGGCCGCAGGTCATGCCGGAGACCTTGTAGACGGTGGTGACGGCGCCCACCTGGACGTCGCTCGCTCCGCCGCCGTGGCAGGCACCGGCGGGCGAGCAGCAGGAACCGGTCGCGGCAGCGGGGGTCTCGGTCTCGGCGGTCATGGCGTTCTCCTCTTCACGGGCGGTACGGATCCATGGTGCATCAAGGCGTCAGGGCAACAGGGGCCACGGGGACACCGCGGATGCCCTCACGCAGGAAACAGGTTATACCCCTAGGGGGTATTGTGCGAGCGCGGCGCGCACGCCCGGCCCACCGCCTCCACCGCCTCCACCCGGCCCCGCCTCCGCCCGGCGCCGTCGACGAGGGCGACCGGGTCCTGGCCGCCCGCGGGGCCGGGTGCGCCGGAGCTCAGCCGTCGCGGCGTCCGCGATTGCCGGGGCGGCGGGCGACCCAGGTGCGGATCGTGTCCGCGAACCAGAAGGGCTTTCCGTTCTCCACGAGGTCCGGGGCCGGAAGGAGCCCGTGTTTGCGGTAGGAGCGCACGGTGTCCGGCTGCACCCGGATGTGCGCGGCGATCTCTTTGTAGGACCAGAGCCTTCGGTCGGTCATGTAACGGCACCTCCCTGCGTCGCCGCAGCGGCGGCCGGAAGGCCGTCGGGGGAGCTGCGGCGGGAACGCTTGGCGATCAACTCAGCCTGTGCCCGTTGAACGACGCAGAGTGAGCTCAGGGGAGCTCCTGTCGACCGCCTGTGACGCAAGACCCGCGTAATCGAGACATGTGTGACGGGAAGGAGATCCTTGTAACGGACGTGATGAAGAGGGCTGTTGGGGCAAATGGGTGAGCGCGGGTACGGTGCGCGGGCACGGCGCGCGGGCACGGCGCGCGGTGCGGCGCCCAGGCGTGGGGCGTCGGCGTGGGTCGTGTCGGGCGTCGGCGTGGGGCTGCCGTGTCCCGGGGTCCCGCCATCCCCGTGTTCGGCGCCGGCGGGTGCGCGGGCTGCGGTGGGCTACGCGTACAGGGCCGGGCGGTCCGCCAGTTGTACGGGGATCCGTTCGCCGGACCGCTGGGCGCGCACCCCCGCCTCGCAGACCTCCGCCGCCGCGTAGCCGTCCCACGCGCTCGCTCCCGTGACGCGGCCCTGCCGGGTCGCGTCCACCCACGCCTGCACCTCGCGGTCGTAGGCGTCGGCGAAGCGCACCGTGAAGTCCTGCGGGATCGCGCGGCCCGCCCGCCCCGCCGAGCGGGTGACCGGGCCGTCGGCGCCACCGATCGAGGCGGTGCCGCGCTCGCCCACCGCCTCACAGCGCACCTCGTACCCGAAGCCGCAGTTGACGAAGATCTCGACGTCCACCACCGCGCCGCCGGACGTCTCGAACAGGACCAGTTGCGGATCGCCGAGCCCCTGGGGCGCGAGCGAGGAGGGCCGCGGGCGCAGGACCTGTACGGAGGTGATCTCCTGGCCGAGCAGCCAGCGGGTGGCGTCCGCCTCGTGCACCACCGAGTCACGGATCAGCATCTCGGTGGTGAAGAAGGATGGCGACGAGGCGTTGCGGTGGCGGCAGTGCAGCAGGAGGGGGTGGCCCAAAGTGCCGTTTTCCAGGAGGAGTTGGAGCTGTTGGTACTCCCTGTCGTGCCGGCGCATGAAGCCCACCTGAACGAGCCGGCGGCCCAGCCGTCGCTCGGCCTCCAGGACGCGCAGGGCGGCCGCCGGGTCCGGGGTCAGCGGCTTCTCGCACAGCACCGGCAGGCGGTGTGCGAGCGCTTCGAGCAGGGCCGGCTCGTGGGCCGGGCCCGAGGACGCGATGAGGACCGCGTCCACGCCGGGCGCGGCCATCGCGGCGGCCGGGTCGGTGTGGACGGAGCACCCCTCGATGCCCGCCGCCACGGCGTTCGCGCGGTCCGCGTCCAGATCGGCGACGGCGGCGACGCGGGCGCCGCCGATGACGGAGTCGATGCGGCGCACATGGTCGGCGCCCATGCGTCCGGTGCCGATGACGGCGACGCCGAGCGTCATGTCAGGCCCCGCAGGAACGCAGGAAGGCGCGGGTGCGCTGGGCGATGGGGAAGGGCTTGTCCGGATCGCACGGGTACATGTCCTGCTCGACGATCGCGAAGAGGTCGACGTCCAGGGCCCGGGCCGCGGCCAGAACCGGTTCGAGCGCGGGCACGCCGCGCGGCGGCTCGCACATCACGCCCTGCGCGACGGCGGGCCCGAACGGCGTTCCGGCGGACCGGACTTGGGCCAGGATGTCCGGGTCCACCTGCTTGAGGTGGAGGTAGCCGATCCGCTCCCCGTACGTCTCGATCAGCTTGACGCTGTCACCGCCGCAGTACGCGTAGTGCCCCGTGTCCAGGCACAGCGAGACTAGGTCCGGGTCGGTGGCGTCGAGGAAGCGGGCCACGTTCTCTGCGCTGTCGATGTGGGTGTCGGCGTGCGGGTGCACGACGACGCGCAGGCCGTGACGGTCCCGCACCTCGCGGGCGAGCCGTTCGGTCTGACCGGCGAGATCACGCCACTGTGCCGCCGTCAGGGTGGCGTCCTCCAGGACCTCGCCGCTCTTGTCGTCGCGCCAGAACGACGGGATGACGACGAGATGCCGCGCGCCGGCCGCCTGCGCCAGCGCGGCGACCTGCGAGACGTGCGCCCACGTCCGCTCCCACACCGCCGGGCCGTGGTGCAGCCCCGTGAAGACGGTCCCGGCCGAGACCCGCAGGTCGCGCGCTGCGGTCTCCTCGGCGAGGCGCGCCGGATCGGTGGGGAGATAGCCGTACGGTCCTAGTTCGATCCAGCGGTAGCCCGCGCCTGCGACCTCGTCGAGGAAGCGCCGCCAGGGGACTTGGCGGGGGTCGTCGGGGAACCACACGCCCCAGGAGTCGGGGGCCGAACCGATCCGGATGCGGGTCTTCGCCGTCGTCATGGGGCCAGCCTTTCGGGGGCGCGGGAGGCGTGTCAAGGTAACGTCCGAATGTAAGGACAAAGGATTGACAGGGGTGGGCGGCGACGGCTAGACCTGGGGCATCGGCGACCTGGCGAACCGAGGGGACGTGCATGGACGAGGCTCCGTACGGCACCGATGGGGCGAGCGGGCTGGACTCCGTGCCCGCGCCCGGCTCCCGGCGGGGCTCCGAGCGTGGCCTGGAGCGCGGCCCCGAGCGCGGCCCCGAGCGCGGCCCCGAGCGCGGCCCCGAGACCGGCCCCGAGCGAGGCCCCGAGGGCGACGCCGCGCGGGACGGTGCGTACGACGTGATCACGATGGGGCGGATCGGCGTCGACCTCTACCCGTTGCAGACCGGGGTGTCGCTGGCGGAGGTCACCTCGTTCGGCAAGTTCCTCGGCGGCTCGCCCTCCAACGTGGCGGTCGCCGCGGCACGCCTCGGGCGGCGGGCGGCTGTGATCACCCGTACGGGGCGCGACCCCTTCGGGCAGTATCTGCGTGCCGCGCTGGGTGAGTTCGGGGTGGATGCGCGGTGGGCGACCCCTGTGGACGGGCTGCCCACGCCGGTCACCTTCTGCGAGGTGTTCCCGCCTGACGACTTCCCGCTGTACTTCTACCGGCTGCCCAAGGCGCCCGATCTGGAGCTGCGGGCGGAGGAGTTGGATCTCGCGGCGATCCGGGCGGCGCGGATCTTCTGGGTGACGGGGACGGGGCTGTGTGCGGAGCCCAGCCGGGCGGCGACGCTGGCCGCGTTGGGGGCTCGGGGCGGGTCCTTCCCCACCCCGCCCCTTCCCGAAACCCTCCGGGGGAGTGGGTCGGGTGCGGCCCGGTGGTCGCCCGGGGCTCCGCCCCCGGACCCCCGCTCCTCAAACGCCGGAGGGGCTGGAATGCCCCTCCGGAACGCCGGACGGGCTGGGGTGCGCCCGGGGGACGTCGGAGGGGATGAAGCGTTTTCCGGGGACGCCGGAGGGGGCGGGGCGCCTGCCGGGCCCGAAACCCTCCGGGGGAGTGGGTCGGGTGCGGCCCGGTGGTCGCCTGGGGCTCCGCCCCCGGACCCCCGCTCCTCAAACGCCGGAGGGGCTGGGATGCGCCCCGGGCCCGAAGGAGCTGGAATGTACCCCGGGGACGCCGGACCGGCTGGGATGCGCCACGGCCATGCCAGAGGAGCTGAGGTGCCCCTCGGGCACGCCGAAGGGGCTGGGATGCGCCCCGGGCACGCCGGACGGGCTGAGGTGTCCCTCGGGCACGCCGAAGGGGCTCGGGTGGCTGCCGGGCGCGCCGAAGGGGGTTGGGCTGGTGCTCGGGGGGTTGGCTCGTTCCGCAGGGTCACCGTGTTCGATCTCGACTGGCGGCCCATGTTCTGGGACGCGCCCGAGACCGCTCGTGCCCTCTACCGCGAGGCCCTGGCCCGCGCCACCGTCGCCGTCGGCAATCTCGACGAGTGCGAGGTCGCGACCGGCACACGTGAACCCCGGGCCGCCGCCGAGGCGTTGCTCGGCGCCGGGGTCGAGCTCGCCGTCGTCAAGCAGGGGCCCAAGGGCGTGCTCGCCGTGCACCGGGACGGCACGGTCGTCGAGGTGGCGCCGGTGCCGGTCGACGTGGTCAACGGGCTCGGCGCGGGCGACGCGTTCGGCGGGGCGCTCTGCCACGGGCTGCTCGCCGGGTGGGAGCTGGAACGCGTGATGCGGTACGCCAACGCTGCTGGGGCCATCGTCGCCTCCCGGCTCGCCTGCTCCTCCGCCATGCCCTTCCCCGACGAGGTCGAGCGCGTCCTGGAAGGCGGCCGGGCATGAGGGTCGACGGGGGGCCTGGCGGGCTCGCCCGCCTCCGGGCCCGCCACCCCGAAGCCGTGGCCGAGGCCGCCGCCCGCCGCAGGCGCAGACCGTTGCTGCGGGGCGATCGCGCGCGGCTCATGGTGATTGCCGCCGATCACCCCGCCCGTGGCGCGCTCGGCGTCGGCGCCGACGCGCTCGCCATGGCCGACCGGGGCGACCTGCTCGACCGGCTGTGCCTCGCCCTGTCGCGGCCCGGCGTCGACGGGGTGCTGGCCGGCGCCGACGTCCTGGAGGACCTGCTGCTGCTCGGCGCCCTCGACGACAAGGTCGTGATCGGCTCCATGAACCGCGGGGGCCTCGCCGGGGCCGCCTTCGAACTCGACGACCGCTTCACCGGGCACCGTGCCCAGGACCTGGCCCGGCTCGGCTTCGACGCGGGGAAACTGCTGCTGCGGATCGACTACCAGGACCCGGGCTCGCTCGACACGCTGTACGCCGCCGCGCGCGCGGTCGACGACATGGCCGAGCGTCAACTCCCGGTGTTCGTCGAGCCGTTCATCTGCCACCGTCGGGACGGAAAGGTCCGTAACGACCTGTCCGCCGACGCCGTGACCCGTTCCATCGCCATCGCGTCGGGCCTGGCCGGCACGTCCGCGTACACCTGGCTGAAGGTGCCCGTCACCGAGAACCCCGACGACATGGCCGAGGTCATGGCCGCCAGCACCCTGCCCGCCGTGCTGCTCGGCGGCGACATAGGGGACGACCAGGACGCCGCCTTCGAGAAGTGGCGCGGCGCGCTGCGGCTGCCCACCGTGCAGGGCCTGGTCGCCGGGCGCTCCCTGCTCTATCCGGCCGACGGCGATGTGGCCGCCGCCGTCGACACCGCCGTCGCACTGCTGTAGGGGGTAGGGATCGGACATGGATCACCGGAAACTGCTGGTGCGGGCGGGCGAGACGGCCCGTGCCCCGTACGCCCTCGACATCGACCCGGAGCGGGCCGGCTGGGCCCACTGCTCCCTGCGGGTGCTCGACCTGCCGCCCGGCGGCTCGCACCGGCTCGACGCCGGGGACAGCGAATGGCTCGTGGTGCCGCTCAGCGGCGGCGCCACGGTACGCGTCGACGGCCTGGAGCTCCACCTGGCGGGCCGCGAGCGCGTCTTCGACGGGCCCACCGACTTCGTCTACGTCCCGCGTGCCACGCACGCCCAGATCTCCTCCGGTGCGGGAGGCCGGTTCGCGCTGACAGGAGCGCGGTGCGAGCGACGACTCCCCGCTCGCCACGCCCCCGCACCGGAGGTACCCGTCGAAGCGCGCGGTTCGGGGAACACCGCCCGTACCGTACGCAACTTCGCGGCGGCCGACGCCTTCGTCTGCGACCGCCTGATCGCCGTCGAGGTGATCACCCCCGGCGGCCACTGGTCCTCGTACCCGCCGCACAAGCACGACGAGCACCGGCCGGGCCGCGAGAGTGAACTGGAGGAGATCTACTACTTCGCGTTCGAACGCCCCGACGGCTACGGCTACCAGCGGATCTCGCCGTCCCGCCCCGGCGGCGCCGACCTGCTCGCCGAGGTGCGCTCCGGGGACGCCGTCCTCGTGCCGGACGGCTGGCACGGGCCGTCGATCGCCCAGCCCGGCAACGCCATGTACTACCTGAACGTCATGGCGGGCCCGGGGCAGGAACGGGAGTGGAAGATCTCCTTCCACCCCGATCACGTGGAGGGATACCAGTGACCGGTACGACGCGCCGCCTCACCACCGCCCAGGCGCTGATCGCGTTCCTGGCCCGCCAGTACACGGCGTGCGACGGCGTCAACCAGCGTCTGATCGGCGCCACTTGGGGCATCTTCGGGCACGGCAACGTCGCCGGGATCGGGCAGGCGCTGCTGGAATCCGGGCCGGAGGTCATGCCGTTCCACCAGGGCCGCAACGAGCAGACGATGGTCCATGCCGCCGTCGGGTACGCCCGCCAGTCGGGCCGGCTCTCCGCGCACGCGGTGACCACCTCGATCGGGCCCGGCGCCACCAACCTGGTCACCGGCGCGGCCCTCGCCACCGTGAACCACCTGCCGGTGCTCCTGCTGCCCGGCGACACCTTCGCCACCCGCCCCGCCGACCCGGTCCTGCAACAGCTCGAAGTCCCCTACGCGGGCGATGTGTCGGTCAACGACTGCCTGCGGCCCGTCTCGCGCTACTTCGACCGCGTCGCCCGCCCCGAGGCGCTGATCCCGGCCGCCCTGAACGCGATGAGCGTCCTCGCCGACCCCGCGAACACGGGCGCGGTCACGCTCGCGCTGCCGCAGGACGTGCAGGCGGAGGCGTACGACTGGCCCGATGAGTTCTTCCGCGAGCGGGTGTGGCCGGTACGGGCCCCTGCCGTGGACCGGGATCAACTAGCCGACGCGGCGCAGGAGTTGAGGCGGGCGCGGCGGCCGCTCATTGTCGTGGGCGGCGGGGTGCGGCACGCCCGCGCCCAGGACGTGCTCGGCGCGCTCGCCGAGCACACCGGCATCCCGGTCGCGAGCACCCAGGCCGGCAAGGGCGCGCTGCCCCACGACCACCCGCAGGACGTCGGAGGCATCGGCCACACCGGGACGGCCACCGCCGACGCGCTGGCCCGCACCGCCGATGTGGTGCTCGGCGTCGGCACCCGCTGGACCGACTTCACCACCGCGTCCGCCACCCTCTTCGCCGACCCGGACGTCCGCTTCGTCAACCTCAACATCCGGCCCGCCGACGCACACAAGATGGGCGGCCGCCAACTCGTCGGCGACGCCCGCACCGGTCTTGCCGCGCTGGGCGACGCGCTGAAGGGGCATCGCGTACCGGCGGATTACGAGGCCGAGTACGCGCACCTGAAGGGGGAGTGGGAGCGCCGGGTCGACGTCGCGTACACCCCCGCCTCCGACGCGGCGCGCCCCACGCAGGCCCAAGTCCTCGGCGTACTCGACACGTTGGTCACCGGGGACGACATCCTGATCAACGCGGCGGGCTCGCTCCCCGGCGACCTCCACCAGCTGTGGCGGGCCCGCTCGCGCGACCAGTACCACGTCGAATACGGCTACTCGTGCATGGGCTACGAGATCCCCGCGGCCATCGGCGTCGCCCTCGCGGCGCCCGGCCGGCCGGTCTGGGCACTGGTCGGCGACGGTACGTATCTGATGAATCCCACCGAAATCGTCACCGCGGTGCAGGAGAACATCCCCATCAAGGTGGTGATCCTCGACAACCATGGGTACGCCTCGATCGGCGGGCTCTCGGAGGCGGTGGGGGGTGAGCGGTTCGGCACGGCGTACCGGTTCCGCGCGCCGGACGGCGCCTGTGACGGCGCGCCCCTGCCGGTGGACCTCGCGGCCAACGCGGCCTCGCTCGGGATGCGGGTGCGGCGTGCCGGAACCGTGCGTGACCTGCGAGAAGCCCTCGCATGGGCGCGCTCGGCTGACGGTCCCACATGTGTCTACGTGGAGACCGAAACGCCCGACACAGTGTCGGGCCCGCCCCCGTCCCAGGCGTGGTGGGATGTGCCCGTGGCCGAGACCGCGACGCGAGAGCCGGCGGTCACGGCCCGCGAGGAGTACGAACGGCACGTCACCGCCCGACGCCGCCATCTGTGAAGGAGCACTTGGACATGACGAAGACCGTCCACCACTGGATCGGTGGCAAGGCCGTCGAAGGCACGTCGGGCGAGTTCGGCCCCGTGACCGACCCGGCGACCGGCGCCGTCACCACCCAGGTCGCCTTCGCGTCCGCCGAGGAGGTGGACCGGGCGGTGGCCATCGCGCGAGCGGCGTACACGACCTGGGGCACGTCCTCGCTGGCGCAGCGCACCACCGTCCTGTTCAAGTTCCGGGCGCTGCTCGACGCCAACCGGGACGCCATCGCCGAGCTGATCACCGCCGAGCACGGCAAGGTGCACTCGGACGCGTTCGGCGAGGTCGCCCGCGGCCTGGAGATCGTCGACCTGGCCTGCGGCATCACCACCCAGCTCAAGGGCGAGCTGTCCACGCAGGTCTCCAGCCGGGTGGACGTGGCCTCCATCCGCCAGCCGCTGGGTGTCGTCGCGGGCATCACCCCGTTCAACTTCCCGGCGATGGTGCCGATGTGGATGTTCCCGCTCGCCATCGCGTGCGGCAACACCTTCATCCTGAAGCCGTCCGAGAAGGACCCGTCGGCGTCCATGAAGATCGCCGAACTGCTCGCGGAGGCGGGGCTGCCCGACGGCGTCTTCACTGTCCTGCACGGCGACAGGGTCGCGGTCGACGCGCTGCTCGCCCACCCCGACGTGGCCGCGGTCTCCTTCGTGGGCTCGACCCCCATCGCCCGCCACATCCACACCACCGCGTCCGCCAACGGCAAGCGGGTGCAGGCGCTCGGCGGCGCCAAGAACCACATGCTGGTCCTGCCGGACGCCGACCTCGACGCGGCCGCCGACGCCGCGGTCTCGGCCGCGTACGGTTCCGCCGGTGAGCGCTGCATGGCGATCTCCGCGGTCGTCGCGGTGGGCGCGATCGGCGACGAGCTGGTCGAGAAGATCCGCGAGCGCGCCGAGAAGATCAAGATCGGCCCCGGCAACGACCCGTCCTCCGAGATGGGCCCGCTGATCACGGCGGCCCACCGCGACAAGGTGGCGTCGTACGTGAAGGGCGCGGCGGCCCAGGGCTGCGAGGTCGTCCTGGACGGCACCGGCCTCACGGTCGAGGGCTTCGAGGACGGCCACTGGATCGGCCTGTCCCTCCTGGACCACGTGCCGACGTCTTCGGACGCGTACCGCGACGAGATCTTCGGCCCGGTCCTGTGCGTGCTGCGCGCCGAGACGTACGAGGAGGGGCTTGCGCTCATCAACGCGTCGCCCTTCGGCAACGGCACCGCGATCTTCACCCGCGACGGCGGCGCGGCCCGCCGCTTCCAGCTGGAGGTCGAGGCCGGCATGGTCGGCGTCAACGTGCCGATCCCGGTGCCGGTGGGCTACCACTCCTTCGGCGGCTGGAAGGACTCGCTCTTCGGCGACCACCACATCTACGGCAACGACGGCACGCACTTCTACACCCGCGGCAAGGTCGTCACCACCCGCTGGCCGGACCCGGCGGACGGCCCGTCGGGCGTCGACCTGGGCTTCCCGATGTCTCGATAACGCTGACGCCTGCCCCTCGTCCCCGGACACAGGACCCTCGGCCAACCTTCACCGGCCGGGGGTTCCTGCTGCCCTACTCAGGAGCTTGGCTGTACCGCTCCAAGGCCGCCTTCGACGTCGAGCGGTCCACGAGCCGCAGTTCCCACGGTCCCGTGTTCACGTCGAAGTCCTTGCCGAAGCCGACCCACTTCCCGGCCATCCGGCGGCCGGTCGGCTCGACCGGCAACTGAATTGCTCCGTGGTAGCGCGCCCCGTTGTAGTAGCCGTCCGAAGCGGTCTGCTCGATCCATGACCCGGTGACCACGTTTTGATCAACGGTGAGATCCAGCGTCAGCGGGCTGTCCGGGTTGCTCGACGCCCCGGGCAAGCTCTGAGCGGTAAGCCGGTTCCCGTGCTGGACGATCACTACGTAGTGCTTGCCCTCGTACGTCTCCGCGCGGCTGGATGAGTAGAACTCGTACCGGCTGAGCCAGATCCCGGAGAACGTCTGGTCAGCCGCCTGCATGGCGGTCTGTGCGCCTACAGAGGCGGAGGTGACTTTGCCTGCCCCTGCGTCCATGTCGTGCCCTCCTGACGTGTCTGTGCGGACTCTTGCCATCGGTACCGGCAGGGTGAACCCCAGCGCTTCGACTGGACGTCCCGTAACTCGAGCTAACGCCCGGGCGTACACGCTCCGTGGTGTCTTGCTCGTCCCGGACTCCCAGCGCTGTACCAGACGCTTCGAAGCCTCGTTCGGCTCTCCCAGCTCCTGTCCTGCCCGGCGGAGCGCCTTGGCAAAGTCGTCTTGGCTCATGCGCAGGCCGATGCGCACGGCCCGCAGCACATCATTCGGCACCACGGCGGTCGTCATCATGACGTCAAAGCTAGGCCGAACAGCCTTTCAATGACACCCAATTGACGCCCGGAGGGTGTCATTGACGCCCCTCCCGGTGACGCCCCGACGACGCCCCTTACGTCGTCGCTCCGACGTAGCACCGAGGGGGAGCATCGGTGCATCAAGGAGCGACGCGGCGAGAGGACGGCAAGGGGCGGAACGGCAGCGTCACCGACTGCAAGATCAAGATCCGTGACCATCCCCACGCGGAGGAGAAGCTCTCGTGAGCACGATCCTCCGCTTCATCCCCCCGGACCATCAGACACCCCGCGCACCAGCCGACTGCCGGTGCCAGGTGCCTGCGGGAACCCGGAACGATCACGCACGATCCGCAGGGACCGGCCACGGCCGTGCCCTTGACCAGGAAGGCACAACGTGACGACCACCCACCTGCACCCGCGCGAGGTACTCGACCTCATCAGCCCCGACCTGCGGGCCCAGCTCGTCAAGGACGTGCGCAAGGACTGGCCGGAGCTGACCGACGACCTCGGCGAGCGCGGCGTGAGCCAGATGGCCGCGTACCTCGCCGCCACCGTGACCACGGAGGAGCCGCTGACCCCCTCCCTGCGGGTGGACCGGTTCTGGCACGAGTTCCTCAAGCGGAGCGTGCCCTACCTCGCCTTCTCGCGGGCCCTCGGTGTGGACTACATCCACCATGTCCCCAACGAGGACGAGGGCGGATCGGACCCCGAGGCCGGCCGGGCCGCCATGGCTGTGACGACGACCGTGATCCGTGAGGCCGGGTTCACCGTCGACGCCGAGTTCTGGCCGAACGAGGGCGCGGCCGACTGTTCCCAGTGCCACGCTGGGTGCACCGACAGCCCCGTCGGCGGGAAGTAGCGCTTTCTGACCATCACAGCCGCCCGGTGACCCTGCCGGGCGGCTGCTCGCCGGTACCCGAAGGACGTGAAGTGTCAGACACCCGCAGTGCCGCGTGGGACGACTACTCGAAGACCAAGCCCCAGCGGCGTACGACGAACGCCGACGGCGAGACCACGTGGTTCAACTGGACTCAGTACGCCGACCACGGCCCGGGGGTTGAAGTGCTGGCGTTGCAGCCGGGTGACTGCGTGCTCGACCTCGGGTGCGGGTCCGGAGGGAACCTCGCTCACGTGGCCACCCTCGGCATGAAGGCCGTGGGTATCGACCTTTCCCCGAAGCAGCTGGCCAAGGCACACGAGCGCTGGCCCGACGTGGACGGGATGGAGCTGCACCAGGGCGACGCCCTCCAGTTCCTCGGCGACACGTTCACGATCTTTGATGCGGTCTACAGCGTGTTCGGCGCCGCATGGTTCACCGACCCCCGCCTACTCCTGCCGATCGTGCACGCCCGCCTCAAGCCCGGGGGAGTGTTCGGCTTCTCCCAGCGACCCCCTGTCGAAGGCTGCTATGGCTGCCAGGCTTCGTACATCCCGCGCGGCGACGACGAAGACCCCGCCGTCGTGAAGCGATGGGACTACCAGCCCGACATCTGGTCCTCCCTCCTCAAGGAATACGGCTTCCCCGAGGTGACGGCAACTGTCCTCCCCGCCTCCGAGGCGGACCAGCGAACCACGGGCACGCTCCTGGTCCGTGCCGTACGCGGAGTCCAACCGCAGCTGTTCTGAGTTGAGCCATGCCCCATCGCTTCTTCCGGACCGCCCTGAGCTCAGCCAGAGCTCGGATGATCTCCGGGGCGATGGCCAGGCGCGGCGCGATCACCGGAGCGGCTGAGCGGGTGGGTGGACGAGCGGGTGGGAGAGGTGCGGGCGGCTGTCGGGGCGGGTCGGCTGCGCGTGGCCGGGGTGGAGGGGCGCTTGGGCGCGGAGGCGGGCACGGAGGGCGAGCAAAGCGTCCGCACTGCGGAAAGTTGTCGACGAACTTCGATGCGGAAGCTACGGTTCCCGTACCGGTCGATCCTCGTGCCTTGACGCGCTCTTAACGCCGAAATGCGGCGTCCAGCGCGGCCGGATCTTCGGATTCCGCAGGTAACCCGCTATTGACCTGCGGTTCTGCGAAGGATTGCATAACGGCACCCCGGGAGCCCCGAACCACTTCACCACCCGCCTCTGGAGGCGATACCGCTCCCGGTGACCGGACTCCGCACCAGTCGATCGGAACCCGCACGATGACGGAAACGCTCAGCGCCCCCCAGGCGCTCGCCCCCGCGACCGGACCCACCCCGCAAAAGCTCAAGCGGTCCATCGGCGTCGTGGGCGGCACCCTGCTCACGCTGTCCTGCGTGACACCCGCCTCCACCCTGTTCGTCGTCGTGCCGGACCTCTTCTCCACCCTCGGCACCTACACCGCCCTCACCATCGCGATCGGCTCGCTGCTCTGTGTCGCCGTCGCGTTCTGCTACTCGGAGCTGGGCACCCTCATCCCCAGCGCGGGCGGCGAGTACGCCATGGTGTCGACGATGGCGGGACGGCTCGCGGGCTGGCTGGTGTTCGTGCTCTCGCTGCTCGTCGTGATGATCGTGCCGCCCGTCATCGCGATGGGCACCGCCGACTACCTCGCGCCGATCGTGCACATACCGGCCCCGGTCGCCGGCGGCGCGGTCATGCTGCTCGCCACCCTGGCCGGCCTGCTCGACCTGCGCGCCAACGCCTGGATCACCGGCATCTTCCTGGTGCTCGAAGTCATCGCGGCCGGTGTCGTCGCCGTCCTCGGCTTCGCCCACAGCCAACGCGGCGCCTCCGCCCTGGTGCACGGCACGGTCGCCGGCGACGGCCACACCGTCTCCACGGTCACCGCGATGATGGTGGTCTCCGGGCTCGCCATCGCCCTCTTCATCACCCAGGGCTTCTCCACCGCCGTCTACCTCTCCGAGGAGCTGGAGCACCCCCGGCGCAACGTCGCCCGCACCGTGCTCGCCACCCTCGCCATCTCAACCGCCGTGATCCTGGTGCCCGTTGTCGCCATCACGCTCGGCGCCCCCGACCTCGCGGCCCTCACCAGCGGCAACCTGAGCGACATGGTCAACGCCTGGTCGAACTCCGCGGTCGGCACCTTCGTGAGCCTCTGCGTCGCCCTCGCCATCATCAACGCGGGCATCGTCATGGTCATCCAGAACTCCCGCGTCCTGTTCGCCTCCGCCCGCGACAAGGCCTGGCCCGAACCCGTCAACCGCGGCCTGTCCCGGCTCGGCCGGTTCGGCTCCCCGTGGGTGGCCACCCTCCTCGTCGGCGTCCCCGGCGCGGCCCTGTGCTTCGTCAACCTCGACACCCTGTACGGCGTCACCGGGGTCTCCGTCACCGCGATGTACCTCCTGGTCGCCGTCGCCGCCCTGCTGTGCCGGCGCGGCGCGCACAAGCACGCCACCGCCTGGCGGATGCCGCTGTGGCCCGCGGTGCCGGTGCTGCTCATCGCCGTACTCGCCTACATCCTGACCCAGCAGGAGACCCAGTACCTGGTGTGGACCGGCGGCATCACCGCGGTCGCCACCCTGTACTGGGCGCTGTACCTGCGGCCGCGCCGCGACACCCGCTGGCTGGTCAGCATCCCCGAGGACGAGGTGGGCCTCCCCGAGGACGCACAGGCCCGAGGCGTTGCCTAAGGTGTCGCCATGACTCTTGATCATGCGACGTACTGCGACGAAATCCTGCGTGAGAGCGCCGAGTTGAGGTCCCAGCTCGCCGGCGCCGACCTCTCGGCGCCCGTGCCGACCTGCCCCGAGTGGACCCTGCGCGACCTCGCTGTGCACGTCGGCGGGGCCCAGCGCTGGGCCACCGAGATCGTCCGTACCCAGGCCACCGAGCCGTTCCCGCCCCAGCAGGTACCCGGTGCGGCCGGTCCCGACGGCGACGATCCGGCCGCCCTCGACGCCTGGCTCGCCGAAGGCGCCGAGAACTGCGCGAAGGTCCTGCGCGAGGCCGGGACCGACGTGCCGGTGTGGTCCTGGGCGGGCCCGACGACCAGCGCGTTCTGGGCCCGCCGGATGACGCACGAGACGATGGTGCACCGCGCCGACGCGGCCGGCGCGGTGGGCGCCGCCTTCACCGTGCCTGCCGAGGTCGCCGCCGACGCCATCGACGAATGGCTCGACGTCCTCACCTTCGCCCGGGCGTTCAGGACCTCCGACGCCACGCTCGGCGAGGCCGGCAAGACCCTGCACCTGCACGCCACGGACGTCCCCGACGCCGAGTGGTTCATCGTGCTCGGCGACGAGGGCTTCACCTGGAGCCGCGCCCACGAGAAGGCGACGGTCGCGCTGCGCGGTCCCCTCACCGACGTGCTGCGTGTCTTCTACCGCCGCCTTCCCACCGACACCCCGGCCGTCGAGATCATCGGCGACGCGGGCGTCCTGGAGGGGTGGCTGGCCAAGGCGTCGTTCTGAACCGCTACTTCGCCCTGCCCCCGCCAAGCCCTCGCTGAGCACAAGCCGGACCCGCGGGCCCGCCGGGTCCGGCACGCGTGCCGCGCCGCCCTACTCCCGACGCGGTACGGGAGCGGCCGGCCGTACTCCCCGAGTACCGCGGGCAGCTCCACCCGACGGCAGCTTCGGTTGTCGGTGCGGGCGCATACGGTTGGGGGATGGAGATCAGCATGCGCAGACGCCGGTGGCGGACGGCCGCGGCGGCGGCCGCCCTCGCCGCGCTGGCCGGCGCCGGCGTCTGGAGCGCCGCAGGCGCATCGGGCGCCCCCGCCGTGCACCGTGAGGACCGGGTGCTCGACGTGCCGGGAGCGAAGATCGACACCTCGTTCTTCACGGCGGGCAGCGCCAAGGACAAGCGCCCCGCCGTGCTGATCGGACACGGCTTCGGCGGCAGCAAGAACGAGGTGAAGGGTCAGGCCGAACAGCTCGCGCGCGACGGGTACGCGGTGATGACGTGGTCCGCGCGGGGCTTCGGCAGGTCGACCGGCCGGATCGGCCTGAACGACCCGCAGATGGAGGTCAAGGACGTCTCGCGCCTGATCGACTGGCTCGCAAGGAGGCCCGAGGTGCGGCTCGACGGCGCGGGCGACCCCCGCGTCGGCGTGACCGGGGTGTCCTACGGCGGGGCGGTCTCGCTGCTCGCCGCCGGATACGACAAGAGGGTCGACGCGATCGCCCCGGAGATGACGTACTGGAACCTGTCGGACGTCTTCTTCCCCAACGGCGTGTACAAGAAGCTCTGGGCCGGGATCTTCGTCTCCACCGCAGGGGGCTGCGAGAAGTTCGAGCCGCGGATCTGCGCGATGTACAACCGGGTCGCGACGGCGGGCGCACCCGACGAGGAGGCCGAAAAGCTCCTGGAGTCCAAGAGCCCTTCGGCCGTGGGCGACCGGATCAAGGTGCCCGCCCTCATCATGCAGGGCCAGACCGACTCGCTGTTCCCGCTCGGCCAGGCCGACGCCATGGCGAAGGCGATCGCCGCCAACGGCGCCCCGGTCTCCGTCGACTGGATCGCCGGCGGCCACGACGGCGGCGACCGCGAGAGCGGCCGCACCCAGGCCCGGGTCACCCAGTGGTTCGACCGCTACCTGAAGGGCGACAAGGGCGCCGCGGGCGGCAACGGCGACGGGGGCGACAGGGGCGCATCCACCGGCCCCGCCTTCCGTGTCACGCGCACCGGAGGCCTCAACTCCACCGACGGGTCACCCCAGTTGAGGGGCGCGTCAAGCGACAGCTACCCCGGCCTCGGAAGCGGACGGCAGCCGATCGCGCTGGCCGGGCGCGAGCAGAGCTTCGCCAACCCGCCCGGCGGCGCGCCGCCCGCGATCTCGGCGGTGCCCGGCCTCGGCTCCGGCCTCGCGGGCCTCTCCTCGCTCGGCGCCGGCCTCTCCCTCGACTTCCCCGGCCAGTACGCCGCCTTCGACTCGGCGCGGCTGGCCACCGGCGTCCACGTCACCGGCTCACCGACCGTCAAGCTCAAGGTCACGTCGAGCGATGACACCGCCGTGCTGTTCGGGAAGGTGTACGACGTCGGCCCCGACGGCAAGCAGCAGGTGCTGCCCTCCCAACTCGTCGCGCCCCTCCGGGTCGACGGCGCGAAGGACGGCAGGACCGTCGAGCTGACCCTGCCCGCCGTCGACCACAACGTCGAGGCCGGCCACCGGCTGCGTCTCGTCGTGGCCGCCACCGACCTCGGCTTCGCCTCCCCGGCCGCGCCCGCCACATACACCGTCGCCCTGGCCGGCGGCGGCCTGAGCGTGCCCACCGTGCCCGCCCTGCGGACCGCGTCGGCGGGCCTCGCCTGGTGGGTGTGGGGACTGCCGCTCGCCGGGGCCGTCATCGGCGCGGCGCTCCTGATCACCCGGCGCACCCACACCCCCGCCCCCGACCCGGAGCTGGCCGGGGTGCCGCTCCAGATCACCGGCCTCACCAAGAAGTACGCCAAGTCCAGCGGCAGATATGCCGTACGGGACCTGTCCTTCCGCGTCGAGCAGGGCCAGGTCCTCGGCCTGCTCGGACCCAACGGCGCCGGCAAGACCACCACCCTGCGCATGCTGATGGGCCTCATCCGGCCCGACGGCGGCGAGATCCGCGTGTTCGGCCACGCCATCCGGCCCGGCTCGCCCGTCCTGTCCCGGGTCGGCGCGTTCGTCGAGGGCGCGGGCTTCCTGCCGCACCTGTCGGGCCGCGAGAACCTGGAGCTGTACTGGGCGGCGACCGGCCGCCCCGCAGGCGACTCCCGCATCGAGGAGGCCCTGGAGATCGCAGGGCTCGGCGACGCCCTCCAGCGCGCGGTACGGACGTACTCGCAGGGCATGCGCCAGCGGCTCGCCATCGCCCAGGCCATGCTCGGCATGCCGGACCTGCTGATCCTCGACGAGCCCACCAACGGGCTCGACCCGCCCCAGATCCGCGAGATGCGCGACGTGATGATCCGGTACGCGCGGGGCGGCCGCACCGTGATCGTCTCCAGCCACCTCCTGTCCGAGGTCGAGCAGTCCTGTACGCATCTGGTGGTCATGGACCGCGGGCGGCTCGTCCAGGCGGGGCCCGTCGCGGAGATCACCGGCGCGAGCGACACGCTGCTCGTCACGACCGCGGAGCCGGTCCCCGAAGCGGTCGTCGACAAGGTGGCGGCTCTCGCGGGCATCGGCTCGGCGCTGCCCACCGACGAAGGCCTCCTGGTCCGTCTGGAGGGGGCGACCACGCCCGAGCTCATCGCCGAACTGCTGCGCCTTGACGTGCCGTTGACGGGCGTGGGCCCGCACCGCCGCCTGGAGGACGCCTTCCTCACCCTGATCGGAGGGTCCGCATGAGCACCCTGATGGAGTCCCCGGCCGGCGAGACGGCCCCCGGCTACCGGGCGGGGCGCACCCTGCCGCTGCGCGTCGAGGCCGTACGGCAGCTCAAGCGCCGGCGCACCCTGGTGATGGGGGCGGTGCTCGGCGCGCTGCCCTTCGTCCTGATCGTCGCGTTCGCCATCGGCGGCACCCCGAGCAGCCGGGGCGGCCGCATCACCTTGATGGACACCGCGACCGCGTCCGGCGCCAACTTCGCCGCGACCTGCCTGTTCGTCTCGGCGGGCTTCCTGCTGGTGGTGCCGGTGGCGCTGTTCTGCGGCGACACCGTGGCCTCGGAGGCGAGCTGGTCCTCACTGCGCTACCTGCTCGCGGCGCCGGTGCCACGGGCCAGGCTGCTGTGGTCCAAGCTGGCGGTGGCGCTCGGGTTCAGCGCCGCGGCGATCGTGCTGCTGCCCCTGGTGGCGCTGGCGGCGGGCACCGCGTTCTACGGCTGGGGTCCGCTGGAGATCCCGACCGGCGGCGCGCTCGGCGCGGGCCAGGCCATACCCCGCATCGCCGTCGCGGTCGCCTTCGTCTTCACGTCCCAACTGGTCACCGCGGCGCTGGCGTTCTGGCTCTCCACGCGCACGGACGCGCCGCTCGGCGCGGTCGGCGGCGCGGTCGGCCTGACCATCGTCGGCAACGTCCTGGACGCGGTGACCGCGCTCGGCCACTGGCGTGACTTCCTGCCCGCGCACTGGCAGTTCGCCTGGGCCGACGCGCTCCAGCCGCACCTGGAGTGGAGCGGCATGCTGAAGGGCTCGGCGGTCTCCGTCGCGTACGCCCTCGTCCTGTTCGCGCTGGCGTTCCGCGGGTTCGCCCGCAAGGACATCGTGTCGTAGGACCGGCGTCCTTGCGGGCGGCAGGACCGCGGGGCGGCCCGCTCGTTCGGGGCGCCGGTCAGGCCGCGCCCAGCTTCTCGTAGCCGACGAGCCGCACGCACGCGGTCAGCCCGAGGATCGCCTGCTCCAGCTCCGCGAGGCCCGGGTAGCTGGGCGCGATGCGGATGGTCGCGTCCTTCGGGTCGTCGCCGTACGGGTGCGTCGCGCCGGCCGGGGTCAGCACCACGCCCGCCGCGCCGGCCCGCGCCACGACCTCCTTCGCGCAGCCCTCGGGCACTTCGAGGGTGACGAAGTAGCCGCCCTTGGGGATCGTCCAGCTCGCGAGTCCCGTGCCGCCGAGCTCGCTCTGAAGGATCCGCTGGACCGTCTCGAACTTCGGCTGGAGCAGGGCGCGCTGGCGCTCCATGTGGGCCCGCACGCCGTCCGCGTCCCGCAGGAACAGCACGTGGCGCAGCTGGTTGACCTTGTCGGGGCCGATCGAGCGCTTGGAGTTGTTGGCGAGCAGCCACTGCACGTTGGCGGGCGAGGAGCCGAAGAAGGCGACACCGGCGCCCGCGGCCGTGATCTTCGAGGTGGAGCCGAAGACGAACGCCCGGTCGGCGTGACCCGCGGCCGCGCAGGCACCGAGCAGGTCGGCGATCTCGTCGGGCTCGTCGGTGAGGTGGTGCGCGGCGTACGCGTTGTCCCAGAAGATCCGGAAGTCGGGGGCCGCGGTCGGCATCCCGGCCAGCCGCGTCACCGTCTCGTCGCTGTAGGTGACACCGCTCGGGTTGCTGTACTTCGGCACGCACCAGATGCCCTTGATGCCCGCGTCCTCGGCGACCAGACGCTCCACGGCGTCCATGTCCGGGCCGCCGTCGGTCATCGGGACGGGGATCATCTCGATGCCGAACCGCTCGCACAGCGAGAAGTGCCGGTCGTAGCCGGGCACCGGGCACAGGAACGCCAGGCGCTCCTGGTCGGCCCAGCGGGACTCGGCGCCCGGCAGGACGCTCAGCAGCGCGTGCACCAGGCAGTCGTGCATGAGCTCCAGGCTGGAGTTGCCCGCGGCGAGCAGCTGCCCGGCCGGCACCTGGAGGACCCCGGCGAATATCTCCCGCAGCTCCATGAGGCCCTGGAGGCCGCCGTAGTTGCGTACGTCCGTGCCGTCGGCGGAGGTGTAGCGGCCGCCGGGGAGGCTGAGCAGGTCCTCCGAGAGGTCGAGCTGCTCGGGCGCGGGCTTGCCCCGGGTGAGGTCGAGCTTGAGCCCTCGGGCGGCCAGCGCCGCGTAGTCCTGCCTGGCCTGGTCGAGCAGCCCTGCGAGGGCGTCGGGGCTCAGCTCGGTGGTCATGGTGTTTCCTCTCGCGGGGCCGCGGGCGGGCCGGACGGCGTGGGTGGGGTGCGGGTGCGGGTGCGGTCTCGGGTGCGGGTGCGGGTGCGGGTGCGGTGCGGTGCGGGTCTGGGTGGGGTGCGGTGCGGGTTCGCTCCCGAGAATACAAAGAGCACCTGGACCCCCGGACGGCCAAGGGGGGCGTCCATGATGCGGGTGTGCCCCGGATCGGGTGGGGCGGGTGTGGCAGGGGAGGCGCCCCCACCTGCTCCTATAGGGTCGGGCCCCATGGCCCCGCAGGAGAACACCAAGACATCCCCGCCGCTGCGGCGCGACGCTTTGCGCAACCGGGACCTGCTGGTCGCGGCGGCCCGGGAACTCTTCGCCGAGCAGGGGCTCAACGTCCCGCTGGACGAGATCGCCAAGCGCGCGGGCGTGGGCAACGCCACCCTGTACCGGCGTTTCCCGGTCAGGGGCGACCTCGTCGAGGCGGTGTTCCACGAGGACCTGGCGGCGGTGATGGCTTTCGGGGAGCGGGCGCGCCTGATGCAGGACGCGTGGGGCGCGCTCACCGCGTACCTGGAGGTCGTCTGCGCGCTGCTGGCCCGGGACCGTGGCGTGAGCGACCTGATGACCACCCGTATCGAGGGCGTGCCGACCCTGGACGCGATCCACGCGCACAACCACGCGACCCTGAGCGGCCTGATGCGCCGGGCGGCGGCCGACGGCGAGCTGCGGACGGACGTGGTCACGGAGGACCTGCTGTTCGCCCTCGGCGCCCTTGGTGCGTCGCTGCCCGCGACGGAGACGGTCCGCCCCGGCTCGTGGCACCGTCACCTGGCCCTGCTCCTGGACGGCTTCCGTGCCACGGCCCAACGCCCGCTGCCCGAAAGGCCCCTGACCGCCGAGGAAACCAGAGACGTGCACCGCGAACTGGGCGGGGAGCCGCCGCAGTTGTGACCGGGCCGAGGGCGTCCCGTGACCGGGCCGGGGGCGTCCCGTGACCGGGCCGGGGGCGTACCCGTGACAGGGTCCGGGGGCGTACCCGCGACGGGGTCCGGGGGTGCTCGCGTGACGGGGTCCGGGGGCGCAGCCGCCCGTCCCGGCGCACCGGCCACGCCCGTCTAGCATCAAAGCTCCGTCGACCGCTGGAGTCTGCCGTCATGTCGTTGCCGCGTATCGGAGTCGTCATCGTGACCATGGGCATGCGCCCTCGGGAGCTGGCGGCGCTGCTCGCTTCGGTGCGCGCACAGGACGTGCCTGCGGCGCGGGTGGTGCTGGTCGGCAACGCGACGCCGCTCACCGGGATCCCGACGGACGCCACCAAGCTGCCCCTGAAGGAGAACCTGGGCTGCCCCGGAGGCCGTAACGTCGGGCTGACGGCGCTGCTCGACTCGGGCGAGGTCGATGTCGTCGTCGAACTGGACGACGACGGCCTGCTCATCGCGGATGACGTGTTCCGCAGGATCCGGGATCTGTTCGCCGCCGACTCGCGGTTGGGCGTCATCGGCTTCCGGGTCGCCGACGAACACGGTCACACGGAACGGCGGTGGGTCCCCCGGCTCCGGGCCGGCGACCCGATGCGCCGGGGACTGGTGACCGCTTCCCTGGGAGGCGGTCACGCCTTCTCGGTGCCCATGCTCCGGCAGATCGGCCTGTGGCCTGCGGAGTTCTTCTTCGGGCACGAGGAGTCCGATCTGGCGTGGCGTGCGCTCGATGGCGGATGGAAGATCCTCTACGAACCCGAGCTGGTCCTCCAGCACCCCAGGACGTCCCCCGCCCGGCACGCGGTCCACTACCGGTTCACCGCCCGCAACCGCGTCTGGCTGGCGCGGCGCAGGCTTCCGATCGCCCTGGTCCCGGTCTATCTGGGCGTATGGGTGCTCCTCTCCATGATCCGGATGCGGTCCCTGGGCGGCCTGCGAGCGTGGTGGGGCGGCTTCGTCGAGGGCGTGCGGAAGCCGTGCGGTCCGCGCGGGCCCATGGGGTGGGGCACGGTGTGGCGTATGACCCGCTTGGGGCGCCCGCCCGTTCTGTGACTGCGGAATGCGTCTTCGGCGCCCGTCGGTTCTGTGAGCGCGGACAGGCCCCGGGCCCCGGGCCCCACCCTCCGCCGTCGCGCCCGCCGCACCCCGGAGCAACGCCGTCACCGGGCGGGCCATGCGGTCATCGGGCGGACCGTGTCGTCATCGGGCGGGACATACGGTCATCGGGCGAGACATACGGTCCCGGGCGGGCCATGTCGTCATCGGGCGGGCCATGCGGCCGGCTCGTCCCAGTTGATGCGGTGGGAGTACTGCCAGGCCGCCCGCTTCGCGGGGTTGAGCAGTTTCATCAGCGGCGGCATCAAGAGGTCGCGCAGGACCCGGGCGACGGGCCCGGCCGCCTTGTCGTTGTTGATCCGGGCCGTCTCGGCGATGATCCGCTCAACGCGTGGCCGGCGCAGTTCCTCGTACGCCGCGAACGCCTGCCCGTACGGCAAGTCCCGCAGGCAGCGCGCGAGTTGGACGGCGCTCTCGGCGGCGAGCGAGGCGCCCTGGCCGGAGCTGGGTGAGGCGGCGTGTGCCGCGTCCCCGATCAGGACCATCCGGCCGCGGCTCCAGTGCGGCACCGTGAGCATGGCCTCGACGGGACCGGTGAACGCGAGGTCCGCGGGCTCGGTACGGGCCAGCAGTTCCCTGGCGGGTGTGCGGTCGCCGGCCACGAGGGCGCCGAGGTCGCTCAGCCACCGCTCGGCGCCGAGCTCCGCGGCGCGGCCCGCCGGGACAGGTTCCGCGCTCGGCACATTGACGAACCAGACACCCGAGGAGTCGTCGAAGACCTGGTAGCCGAAGAAGACGTGACGGCCGTACGTCATGTGCATGGAGCCGCCGCTGGAGGGGAGCCCGGTGTCCCGCACCCGGGCGCCGATGCCGACCAGGCCCGCGTAGGTGGGCCCGGGGGCGGTGGGATCGATCAGGGTGCGCACGGTGGAGCGGATGCCGTCGGCGCCGATCAGGAGGTCGGCGCTCGCGTGGGAGCCGTCGGCGAAGTGCGCGGTGACCGAGTCGGCCGACTCCCTCGCGCCGGTCAGCCGCTTGCCGTGGTGGACCCGTACACCCCGCCGGGCCGCCTCCTCGTACAGCGAGGCGTAGAGCTCGGCGCGCCAGACGAACCGGCTGGGCTCGCCGCCGGTGGCGAACTCGGCCAGCCTCCGGCCGTTCCCGCTGTGCACGACGATCGAGCGCACCGGGGTCCCGACGGACCGGACCACGTCACCCGCGCCGATCGCGTCGAGCGCGGCGACGCCGTTGGGGGCGATGCTCATCCCCGCGCCCACGCCGTCCGACCTGCTGTCGTGCGCCTCGTACACCTCGGCGTCGAGGCCCGCCCTGCGTAGGGCCATCGCGGCGATCGGGCCCGCGATGCCGCCGCCGACGACCAGCGCGGTGCGGGCGCGAGGAGCGGTGCTCATGACGTCCGCGCCTTCGTGGCCTCGTGGGCGCGGCGCATCGAGCGCAGGTGGGCGCGGTCGGTCATCGCGGCGAGGATCGCGATGCCCCCGCGGGCGACGCGGATCTCACCGCTGTCGACACAACCGGTGAGGGTGATACGGCGGTTGACGGTGGACGTCGCCGAACGAGCGGCGCTCTGCGCGTCCTTGACCCGGCCGCGGCCGGTCCAGCTCAGGTCCCAGTGCTCGACGGCCGTGTCGTCACCGACGAGCAACTTGACGGTGGCGCCGCGCAGTTCGAGGTGGACCGTGACCTCGGCGGGGAGCGCAGGGGAGCGCAGGTCGAGGACGGCGAGGCCGGAGCGCGCGCGGATCTCGAACCGGCCCGCGGTGGTCCAGTCGCCGATGTGCTTCACGAGCCGGTGGTCGGCGTGGACGCGCTCGACGCGCTCTACGCGTTCGTCGCGCTCGGAGTCCTTGGTGGGTGTGGTGGTGGTCATGACCGCCGCCTTCTTTCGGTGGGTGAGGTGATGCGCGGGACGAACGAGCCGGCCGAGGCGGTCGGCAGACTGCCCTGCCTCCCCGGCCCTTCAATAGTCGCATCGCAACTAGTCTCAGGTCAACTAGTTCCCCCGGGAGTAGAATGCGGACCATGACGTCCCTCCCCCGAAGCTCGCCGCTCGCCCTGACCGTCCTGGCCCTGCTGCACCACAAGCCGCTGCACCCGTACGGAATCCAGCGGCTGATCAAGGACTGGGGGAAGGAGCAGGTGGTGAACGTCGGTCAGCGCGCGAGCCTGTACCGGACCATCGAGCGGCTGCTGGAGGCCGGGCTCATCGCCGTGCGCGAGACGGAGCGCGACCAGCAGTACCCCGAACGCACCGTGTACGAGGTGACGGACGCGGGGCGGGAGGTCGCCCGGGGCTGGCTCGACGAGATGCTGGCGGCGCCCAGGGCGGAGTTCCCGCAGTTCCCGGCGGCCCTGTCGCACGCCCTGATGCTGGCCCCGGGCGAACTGCTCGACGCGCTGGAGCGCCGGCTGGCCGTGGTGGGTGCGACGCTGCAATCCCTGGAGGCGGGCCTCGCCGCCGAATCCGGGAGCGGGCTGCCCCGGATCGCGTCCCTGGAGAGCGAGTACCTGCGGGCGGTGACGGCCGCCGAGGTGTCCTGGCTGCGCGCGATCACCGACGACCTGCGCGAGGGGCGGCTGCGCTGGTCGGCGGCCGACCTGTTGGCGTTCGCCGCGCAGCAGAACGACGCCGCCGCGACCCGCAAGGACTGACACGCGGGCCCGGCGGGCCACCTCGCAGGGTGTGGCGCGCGGCCCTGCGGGCCACCTCGCAGGGAGTGCTGCGCCGGGTGGCCCGCCACCAAAGGCGTACGTCAGACGAGGAGGCGTACGCCGGAAGAGGAGGCGTACGTCAACGGAGCGGGTGACGTGACTCCATGACGTGCGACGCAGGGTGCCGGCCGGGCTGTTCTCGACCCGCCGCGGGCCGTCCGTGGTGACCGTCACCGGCCTCGACGACCTCACGCAAGCAGAAAGGCCCTCCCGAAGGAGGGTCGAACGCCCGTGGAGAAGGGCGCCCCCGGCAGGACTCGAACCTGCGGCCAAGCGCTTAGAAGGCACGTGCTCTATCCGCTGAGCTACGGGGGCTGACCTGCGTAAACGCAGTTCCCGGGTGCTGTCCCCCGGGCGGCGGGGGACGCATGGGGGAATCGTGGTTTCCCGGTGATCGGGGGGGCGTGGGCGCTCCCCGACCGGCCGTACGCAGGGTCTCACACTATCTTCACGTCCCCGAAGTCTCGCGCGGAAACAATCCCGCACCTCCTCGGTGTTGTTGATCTCCTAGCCGAGGAGGGGAAGGTGTCGGACCTGAAGCTGTTCCGCACGGACACGACGAATGGCGGCATGACTGAGGTCATGCCGCGTCTTGCTGAGATCGAGGCGGATGTGCAGGGTCTCGTCGAGACGCACATGGAGACGCTGTTGGGCGTCCGGTTCCTGGCGAGCGAGTACAGCACCGGACCCGTGCACGGGGGCCGGATCGACTCGCTCGGGCTGGACGAGAACGGATCGCCGGTCATCGTCGAGTACAAGCGCAGCACGGATGCCGGCGTGATCAACCAGGGCCTGTTCTACCTGGCCTGGCTGATGGATCACCGGGCTGAGTTCGAGCACCTGGTCCGCGACCGGCTCGGGGGGACGGCCGCGTCCCAGGTGCTGTGGAGCGGTCCGCGCCTCATCTGTATAGCCGGCGACTTCACTCGGTATGACGTGCACGCCGTACGCGAGCACCGGCGCTCGATCGACCTGGTCCGCTACCGGTACTTCGGCAGCGATCACTTCGGCCTTGAGACCGTGGCCTCCGTCACCGGGCATCCGGCACTGGTTGAGCGGGTACGCCGCCGTGGGGCTGGGGTGTCCCCGGTCCGGAAGCAGGGCGGGCAGATGGTCGAGCTTGCCGATGCGGTCGACGAGGTTCTGGTCGGACTCGGGGACGGCGTCACCCGGGTGCAGCGCAAGCAGTACCGCGCCTATCGACGGCTGCGGAACTTCGCCAGCCTCTGCCCGCCGCAGCAGACCAAGCTCCTCGTCTACCTCAAAGCCGACCCGAAGGAGGTCGACCTCGTCCCCGGCTTCACCCGGGACGTGACGGGACTCGGTCACCACGGCACCGGCGACCTGGAGCTGCAGCTGCGCACGGAGCGCGACCTGGAGCGCGCTGGAGACCTCCTCCGTCTCAGCTACGCCGCGGCATGAACTTTCTCGCCCGGGTGGGGCCAACTGAGGCGGAGTGAGGCGTTGTGGGCTGTCGTCGTGGTGGCCTTTCGACGTGACGGGCAGAGCGTGGCGGTGGACCACTAATGGTCCGGCGGATCCCCGGTTTTGCTAACCGGGGATCCGCCGTTATATTGCCGCGTTCACGTCGCTGGGTCGGTTGTCAGCGGAGCGGACTGCTGCTGAGCGTTGGTGGTGGTCTGCCTACAGGGGGACGGTATGGGCTGGAAGCGCACCCGGACCGAGCTGCTGCACGAGGGCCCCTTCGTCTCTCTGCGTCGGGATGATGTGATCCGTCCCGACGGCAGCCCGGGTACGTACGAGCACGTGTCTGTCGTCGACAGTGTGCGAGTGGTCGCCATCGATCGCGAGCAGCACGTGGCCCTCGTGGAGGACGATTTCTATCTGCAAGGTCGCCGCGTCCTGCACCTGCCGGGCGGCGGGACGGACGGTCAGGCCCCCCGTGTTGCGGCTGTGCGGGAGTTGGAGGAGGAGACGGGCCTGGCCGCCAACGTGGTGCGGGCCCTGGGCGTAGTCGACCCGCTGCCGGCGACCACGGCCGCGCGTACGTACCTGTTCCTGGCCACGGGGTTGGCGCCGGGCGCCGCGCATAGGGACGCCAGTAAGGCTGGTATGACGCTGGAGTGGAGGCCCCTGTCGGCCGTGCTCAACGCCGTCGAGAACGGTGAGATCACGGAAGCGGGGAGTGTGGTGGCATTGCTCCTGGCTGAGCGCCTTCTTCGCTCTAGGCCACCAGCAACGCTGATGCCGTGACGTCGCGACCGCAGAACTCGGCCAGCTCTGCTTGGAGTTGCGCGATGCTCGCGGTCGCCCGCCCGTGCGCGGCCTGTCCCTCGGCGAATCGTGGCCAGGCGCGCACGAGGTTCGCGGATACCCACTGGCGGGACATCTCACTTCGACTGTCGTCGGCGTCCTGGGCAAGGGCGAACGTGTCGTTGCAGTAGGTGATCCATGAAGGCCGTAGCACCAGCAGGCTGGATACCGCCGAGAGCGCGGCGACTGTCGACACGGCCGCAGGCCGGGTGGGATGGAGGCCATAGGCCAGCGTGGTGAGCGCCGCGTGGACTGCTTCGCTGTCGTACACCGACTCGCCGATCAGCGAATCTTGGTCGTCCTGCGGCGATGCTGCGACGGTAGGTGCGAATGGTGCGCAGATCGCGATGGATACCTGGGTCTGCCAGGCCAGATCGCGCTCCTGCTTGGGCCCGACGAGCATGGTGCCCTCCCCTCGTAGACAGCACATGCGGCGCACGGAATGTCTACCTGACTACGTGGCCTCCTCACAATGAGGGGAGGCGGGTCGAGCATGTTGCCTTGCTGTCCTACCGGCCGAAACTCAGTAACACGAAGAGCGCGCCCAGCAGGGCGAAGATCCCAGTGATGAGGACGCAGAAGAGGTGGCCGAACAGGGGCGACCAGGTGCCGCCGCGGCCCATGATTGTGGCGGACCGTGCGGGGTTGTTGGGCCGGTACCGCACGGTGACGGTGTCGCCCGGTTCGAGGAGCACAGCGTCCTCCTCGAACTCGACGTGCTGCCCGTCGAGGGTGGTGAAGGCATGGACGTGGTGCCAGGAGGTGTTGCCTTCGCTGCTGTCTGACGAGTATCGGCGGATGCAACGGCCTTCGACAGCGATGCCGCTCGTGACGGAGCGCAGGCGGCCGATGAGCTGCCGCGACAGGCAGAAGCAAAGGACCCCGAAGACGGCAAGGACGGCGAGGCCCACCCAGAACATCGTCGTCTGCTCCGGGTAGAGGCTCACCGGCTACGCCCGGAAGGCTGCGCTGCGGGTGGCGCTCCTGCCACCGGAATGGCAGCGTGTGCGAACCGGAGCTCTGGCCCGCCAACTACTGGCTGCACGAGACGGTTTACTTGCCCTTCGGTCATCTCGAAGGTGATGTTCTGCATCAACGCCGTCGGTGCGTGCGCCGACAACTGGAGCGCCCAGGTGGGCTGGTGGACGGCGTTGCCGCCCCAGACGGTCCATGCGGGACGGATGCCGTCGGGGTCCTGGGAGGCGAAGGCGTCGAACTGTACGCCCCCCGTGTAGGCGCCGGGGGCCTCCCAGGCGATGAAGCGTCCGTCGATGGATCGCTTCCAGCCCGCATTTGTGAGCGGACCGGTCGCCTCTGCGATGGCAGCCTCGGTAACACGGATGGACGGGCTGCGGCCCCCCGCATTATGGCTGGCAAGCGTGTCCAGCAGGGCGCCGATGATCGCGGCTGGTGTGGAGGCGGTGACCGTGGCGTGCCACAGGCGGTCACTCACCGGGGTTTCGTAGGCAGCGACGGTCCAGCTGATGTCACGCGGCCCGGCCTCGTGCACGAACTCCATGCGCAAGGTGAGGGATTCGTGGCTAACGATGGTGGTCTCGTCGTACGGGCGGTATTTCTCCCAGGTCGGTTGGGAGTTGAGGAAGTCCTTGAGGAGGGTCTCGTGGTCCCCGGGGTCGGCGGCGTACACGGGCACCCACTCCGCCTTCGCCGCCTGCGGTTCCGCTGGCGCGTCAGCGGCCAGGGCCGCCTCCGACGTCGATACACCGGTGAGAGCTTCGGCAGCCTGCCGTTCTGTGTCGGTGGGCGGCGGCGGACCGGGACGGACGGCGTCGCCGTACAGGCGCTCGAAGTCGGCGATGGCTTCGCTCGGTGTGTCGTAGGAGCTGCTGACGACCCGCGCGTGGTCCTCGCCATGGAGATGGACGCTGTCGGCATGCCGGTAGCTCCCGACCGCGACCGTGGTGTGGCCGTCGTGGGCGTGGAGGTGAACGGTCAGCAACCCGGATCGAATGTCGTCGTGGATCTTCTGAGCGTCTGCGGAGACGAGCCGGATCTCATCCCGGTTGAGCCAGGTCATCGGGTGGCTCGCCCAGGTCCACTCGGTCTCGATCTCCTCCCGCAGCTGCTCGGTGATGTCCACGGGGACGCCGGCGTCGCGCAGGAGACCCGCTGTGATGTTGGCGTAGTAGGACTCCTCGTGATCGATCCGGACGAGGACCATCGTGGTCTCGGTGACCGGTTGGAAGCCCTCTGAAGCGAGGGTGGCGCGGGCGGTGTGGAGCGGGCTGCCGGCGAGGGTGGCGACGACGGCGCTGGGGTGCTGAGGGTGGAGGGCGAGATGAACGTGAGCGGCAGGTGCGGTGTCGGGCATGCGTGGGGTCTCGTTTCACCGGTCCAGGGACGATGGGGAGATCGAGCCCGCACCGGGGGTTCTAGCGGGCGGCTCGTACGGGAGGTGGGACGGTGCGTGGTGGTGGCGGCCCGGCCCACGGGGCAGCCGGGGTTCGGGCCGGCCGAGCCATGTGGGGTGCGGCTGTGCGGATGGCCTGGTGCCAGCGGGAGCGCACGGTGGTTAGTTCCGCCAGTGCCCGTCGGCTTCCGGTGATCAGCTGGTGGGGGCTGTTGGCCGGGTCGTCGGTGAAGGCGGCGATGCGGTCGGCGACGGTGTGTGCGCGGGCGAGCAGGGCGCGCTCAAGGACCTGCTCGCCCCAGTGTTCGGGGGAGCCTGCCGAAGTGGAGAGCAGGGCCAGCAGGTCGGCGGGGGCGGTGTCGTGGGTGAGGACACCGCGGTGCTGGGCTTCCCAGAGCACGGTGATCGGGTCGACCGGGTCGCCGCGGTGCGTGAGCGCGGTTAGGCACTGCCACAGAGCCGCGTGCATCGGCAGGGCGAAGTCCTCCGGCACGAGCCAGCGCATCTGGCCGACCGTGGCAGGGTGGGCGGTGGCGGTCGCGAGCAGCAGACGTTCCTCGTCGAGAGCTTCTTCGCTGGTGTCGCGGGCAGGCGCCGGCGGGAGGGATGTGCGCGGCAGGGACCCGGCGTGCGCGGCGAAGAGGCCGGAGAGACCGTCCAGGAAGTCGGCGAGGGCGTCGGCCTGCTGGACGGTGGCCTTCGCCCGGTGGGGCAGGGTGCTGTCTGCGGCGGTCTGGGCCAGGCGCCCCGCGTGGAGGCGCAGGCTGCGGCGGGCATGGTCGGCGCGGATCATGCGGGCATACGTGGCCGCGTGGCCAGGCCAGGGACAGACCTGGATGAGGGCATGCAGGTAGACGGCGGTCAAGACGCGGGCATGGGGGCGGGCCGCGTCCAGGACGGCGTTCAGCCACGCGGGGCTGGAGCGGTGCTGCTCGATGTCGGGGGGCGGCGCCGTGCGCATGGCGCGGAACAGTTCGGCGTGGGCGGGATGGGAGAAGTGTCCTGGCTCCAGCGGGCCGGTCTCGTCGAGGCGGTAGGGCTCCAGGAGGAGGGCGCCGAGCAGGGCCTGTTCGACGTAGTGCACGGCGGACGGCGGCGCCAGGCCGTCCAAGTTAACGCCCTCGTAGGGGATTTCGGGGTGGGGCATCAAGCGGCCAGGGTGAAGTCGTCGGGTGTGAGGGTCTTGCCGAGGTGGGGGGCGAGCAGGTGGGCTGCGAGGCGGGGCGGGACGGCGTTGCCGACCTGGCTGAAGATCTGGCCCTTGTTGCCCTGCCAGGGGTAGTCGGCGGGGAAGGTCTGAAGGATGCCGGCCTCGGCGGCGGTTATCCGGATCGGATCCGGGGTGGGGGCTGTGTCCGGCGCGGCGGGCGTGACCGGTTCGGCCTGCCACACGCATTCGTTGACGCGGTGGCCGAAGAACAGGGTTCCGGCCGGCTGGTCGAGGGTGCGGGTCGTGGCGTTGGCCTGGCTGTTGCTGCGCAGACTCCAGCGCCACGCCGGCGCCGTGCCCGCGGCAGGGTGAGGCAGACGGTCGGTCTTCTCCACCGGACAATGCGCCTCGGATTTGGCGGAGTTGGCGGGCGGGGGCGGTTTCCAGGTGCCGCGGTCGCGAGCGTCGCTGAGGGTCTTGCGGGAGCCGGAGGGAAACGGCTCGGGCCCGCCGCCGGGACCGCCGCCGGCACACACGGTGGGGACGGGGCGGTCGGTTGCGCCCCAGCCGAGGGCTTCGGCCATGGAGATCCATCGGGCGCGGCCCGGTCCGAACAGCGAGTCGGGCTCGGCGAGTTTGGCGTGGGTGGGCGCCGGCGGCGCGGCGGTGTGGGTGCGGGAGGCGAGCAGGATTGCCCGCCGCCTGGTCTGCGGGACCCCATAGTCGGCGGCGTTCAAGATGCCGGTCCATACCGAGTACCCCCAGGTCCGCAGGATTGCGGCGTACTGGCGCCACAGCGGAAGGACGTCGGGGACCTCCTCCATCGCGACCCATTCCGGCTGGCCGTGCTGGTGGAAGGCATGCAGGTAGCGCATGGGTTCGGCGGCGAGCAGACTCCGCGGATCCTGGCAGGCGGCCAGGAGCTTGGCACGGGTGTCGAAGCCCCGGGCGAGGTCGGCGACGGCCTGGTGGACCAGGGGCTGGTCGAGGAGCCCGAGGCGTTTGCCGGCCATCGACCATGCCTGACAGGGCGGTGAAGCGATCAGCCCGGTGATCCGGCCCAGGAACGGCCACAACGGATAGGCCGCGACATCGGTTTGAATCGTCAACTGCCCTGCCGCTGCACGCGTTTTGCACGCCCATGCGTCCCATTCCAGGCCCACGTCCCGTGCGCCGAGCACGGTCAGGGCCTGGCTCCATCCGCCCGGTCCGGCGAACAGATCAAGTATCAAGAGGCCAGTCCGAAGTCGTCCTGAACCGGCTCGACTTCACCGCGGCAGGCCCACGGGGAACAGCCGTCGATCACGCCGCCCTCCAGCTTCTGGGCGTCGGCTTCGCTGGCGCCGAGTTCCTGCTGCATGGCAGCCCATTCGGCGGCGGTGACGTGGTCGATCGGCGCTTGGTCGAGCGGCACGCGTGAGCGGTGCAGGAATGCCTCGCCCAGCAGCCGGTTGCCGCTCGCGTTGGCGCGTGCGTTGCCCTTCCGGATGGCCGCATCGAAGGCCACCACGTCCTCCCACTCCTGCGGCGAGGAGTCCCGGATGGATCTCCACTGCGCGTTTCCGTGGAAAGGGCATCCCAGGCAGCTCGATTTGGGTGTATCCGCCAGGCCGAGTGACGTCAGGTATTTGATGCAGTCGGCCCTCGACCAGCCCATATCGATGAGAGGGTGCCGGTTGCGCATGTATTTGACGTCCGAATCCTTGGCTCGGTGGAATTCGTCCGTCGAAATGCCGACCCACTGCTCCACGAAGACGTCTCTCGGGATGCGCGCGGGATAGGGGTATCCGAGGAGTTCGCGCACCTGCTTCTTCAATGGCTTTATTTTGTACTCGCCAGTACATTGCCGCCTGGTCATCCCAGGTTTGCCATCCTGGTTAAGGATGTACAAAGGCATGGACGCGAAGCGGTGGTGCGGGTCGAGTGCGTCCTGTCGAATGTTGCCGGAAGAGACGCGCAGGATGGGGATTCCGGCGGGTGCGGCTATGTCCCGCTCCAGCCGGTCCAGATGCCGGTAAACAGCCTGCGGCTCCCATCCTGTATCGGCGAATATCGCGTAATCGACTTTGGGGAGGGCGCCCTTGGCGGACAGGGCGAGCATGGCGCTGGACTGCACTCCAGCACCGAGTGAAATTGCGGTGAATGCGGGGGTTGCGGAAATGGGTGAATCCTTGCGGCGGGGGCGTGTGTAGGCGAGTCAGCGCAGTGTTCGGCCCGCGTCGCGAGGTGACGCAGCGGTCATGCGGGGCAGCGGGCGCGGCGTGGGTGCGGTGCGGGCGGGACTGGGCCGGCGGGCCTGTGTGGTGACTGCGATGTAGTGGGGGATGAGGCGGTCGGTGATGCGCCAGGCAGCCCGCGCCGCTTCGGCGGGCACGGCCACGGACGGTGGGGCGCTCATCCGGTCGGTGATGTCCTCGTGGAGGTCGTCCGGGATCAGGGGGCAGATCAGAATGCGGTTGGTGCGGTGGCCCAGGAGGTAGAGGCGGAGCCCGTCCGGGCCGGTGAGCACGGCATCCTCCAGGCGGTGGAAGGCGGCGAGGGACGGTCGGTCGCTGCTGGGCGTCCAGACACGGGCAGTGCGTTCGAACCGGGCGGTGATGGCGTTGTGTTGCTGGACGTCTGCGGCCCAGTGGCCGGGCAGCCTGGCCGCCAGGTTGCTGGAGAAGTCGGCAAGGTCAGGGATGGGATGCCTCTCTTCAAGCGGGCATGCGGGGGCTTCGGTGGATGTACGGGGGAGCGCGGGCAACCGTGTGGAAGTCGCTCGGCGTGGGGGGCAGTTGTACGGCGGTGTCGGCACAGAGTCCCCAGGGAAGGGGGGCTTCAGGAGACGGGCCGCGCGAGGAAACCGGGCAACAAAGCCGTCCGGGAGAGCCTCCTGTTGCTGCTCGCCGTGTGGGTGAGGCACCACAGCCGCAGAGCGGCCAGATCGTTCGACGGCGGATCGCGATCCGTAGTTCGGTTGTGTGACCGGGTGCTATGCGGCGGTGTCGAAGTCGGACTGCTGCGGGGCGGCCTTGGCGACGGCTCGCTCGGTGATGCCCTTCGAAGCGCGGGCGGAGGCGGCGGACAGCTCGTCGGCACCGGGTTCGAGATACCAGGGGCGCAGGTCGAGCATGGCGGCACGCAGGCCGGTGGCGAAGCAGAGCGCGGTGCCCTTGGGCAGGGCGCGGATGGCGTCGGCGGCCAGGATCCGCTCCTGGCGCATGGAGACGGAGGTGCTCTTGCCGGAGTCGGAGTGCGAGGTGGAGGTGGTCTCGACGTCGTGGTCGCCGATCAGACGGGAGAGCTTGTCGGCGAAGTCGGGATCGTCGATGCCGGACCCGATGACCTTGATGGTGGAGGCGGACCACATGGCGTCCATGCCCGCGTCCCCCCAGACCTTCTGCCCCTGGCGATAGGACTGCAGGATCGTGATGGGGATGATCCCGCGACTGCCGAGGTGGGAGTACAGGTCCGGCAGGTCACTGATCTTGCACACGTTCGCGGCCTCGTCCAGGATCGCGAGCATCGGCGGGTCGAGGCGTCCGCCGGCGCGTTCGGCCTGGGTGGTCGCCGCCCGCATCACGGAGTCCGCGCACGCGGCGATCAGGGCGCTGGCTCCGCCGCCGCCGTCTTTGGAGAGCAGGTACAGGGTGTCGGTCGAGGTGACGAACGCCTCCGGCCGGAACTCCTCGGCGTCCTTCTGCGGGGTCACCCACGCGGCGATCTCCGAGTTCAACAGTGCGGAGGCGTACTGCCTCGCGGTCTCGTAGATGCCGTCCCTCGTTTCGGGCGGACCCTCCACGGTGCCCTTGAGCTGGGCGGCGACCGCGGTGAAGCCGTGGTCGCGCAGGATGTCGAGAGGGGTGCGGTCGGCGGGGAAGGCCAGCCACTGCATCACGTCGGTGATGGGGCGCTCGTCCAGGGCTGCGGCGAGGAACAGCTGGGAGAGGATGTTGGATCCGGCCTTGGACCAGAAGTCGCCCTGCTGGCTCGCGTCCACGCTCGCGGCGAGGAAGTGGCCGGCGAGCCTGCCTGCCCCGTCGAGGGTTTTGGCGGTGGCCAGGGGATTCCACCACATCACGCGTTGGGCGTGGGCGATCTGCTGCGGGTCCATCGACCAGGTCCGTCCGACCGCCGCCCGCGCGTCGAGCGTGGCGGTGAAGGCGTCGCCCGCCGCCTTGTTCGAGGTGAGTATGACTGGGCCGGGCGCGCTGAGGATGGAGGGGATTGCCAGGGAGGTGGTCTTGCCGGAGCGCGGCGCCATGATGGCGACGGCGACGTCCTCGTACCCCATGCGTACCTCGTACTTGGTGCCCTGGAGATTGCCGAGGAGGATGCCGGTGTCACGGGCTTCGATGTGCTTGGCGTTCTTCAGGCTCGGGCGCAGCGAGCGGGCTTTGGAGGCGATGGCCTTGGCCATCAGCGGCTCGATGTCCGTGTGCTTGGCCATGCCGTCGATGCGCTTCCTGCGCCCGCCGCTGCCGGCCTTGTACCGCTTGTAGAGCACGGCGGCGGTGATACCGAGGGCGAGCAGGACGGCGCCGGGCAGGACGCGCGTGCCGAACAGCAGGGACGTTTCTCCCAGGTCGGGCCAGAGCTGGGCGGGGTGCAGGAGGGCCTGCACGGGCTGGTAGGGGGCGCCGGGCCCGGAGTCGGTGGCCCAGGTGGTGATCTGCCCGCCGACCCAGGCGAGGTTGGACAGGGGAACACCGACGGCGAGCGCTCCGAAAAGAATTTTGAACGCGATGTCGGTCGCGTCGGTGGACTTGGTGGAGGGCTGGGGCAAGAGGGCGGTTCCAGTGGGGAGTTGGGGCGCCTGCGGGTCAGCGGGGCCGACGGGGCTTGGGCATCCTCGGCGAGGAGGGTCCCGTGGCCGGTGGCGGAGGGGTGCGCCGCTTGGCGAGGGCGGTGGTGCGGCGTTCCAGCGCGAAGGCGAAGGTTTCGGCACTGATCCGGCTGGGGCTGGTGCGACCGTGGGAGGCGGCCAGGTGAGATACGCGGTGCGGTTCGCGGACCAGGGGCGTCGTGTCGGCCAGCGCGCCGAAGAGCGCCGCGACCAAGTGGGGCGGGGTGTCGCCGTCCACGTATCCGCGCCAGATGGAGGGGAGGTCGTGGACGGAGGTCTCGACGATCCAGCTGGCGGTGCGGCCATCCTCGTGGACGGTGGCGTCGACGCGGGCCAGACCGTCGGGCGCGGTCATGCCCTGGGGGGAGGTGTGACCGTCGTGGTGGCGGGGAGCGTGCCAGCCCGCCGCGCGCAGCGGCTCGTACGGGTCGCCCGCCACCATCGGCCGCGGGCCGGGGGCGGTGAGGGCGTCGGTGACCGCGGCGATGATCTCGACCGGAGTGCAGGCGTCGAAGGCCATCGACCAGGCCCGCTGCCCACCGTCGTGCGCATGGCGCAGGGTCCACCACGGCTCGGCCGGGTCCGGGTCCGGGGTGATACGCAACTGGGCGAGCTGGTCGGGGCTGGTCAAAATGACCCGCGGGACCAGCGGGTCCCCGGCGGTGCTCCACCCACTGGCACGGTGGAGCGGGACGGTGACCCAGGCCGGGTCGCCGGGGCCGGCGAGGTAGCGGGGCGCGACCAGGACCACGTCGATGTCGTGCGGCACGCCGGTCACCTCCGGGCCACGGAGGATGGCGCTGCGGCGGGAGCCACCGGGCGTGCGTGCGTTGTGGCTGGGGCCAGAGCCGGTGAGCGCGGCTGGAGGTCCTGGGCGGCGGCGTGGATCTCCAGGAGCGCCTTGCCGTGGGTGGACCAGTCGTCGAGGTAGGACCAGGCTTCATCGTTGCGTTCGGCGACCGCGTCGTCGTACGCGAAGGTGCCCGGCCGGGCGGTAGGGGGCAGCGCGTCCCGGGTTTCGAGCCAATCCTGCTCAAGCGCGCCGAGCTGCGTCAGGGCCCCATCGAGAACACTTAGCTGCCAGGGCCAGCGGGATTGGAGGTGGGCGGCGTTGAGCTGCTGCACCTGGGCTTCAGCGGTGGCGACCAGTTCCTTGGCGAAGGCGCGGACGCGGTGGAAGGACCGCCAGGTGTCTGCGTCGCGTTTGACGGCACGACGGCTGTGCTCGTCGTCGTCGAGGGGCCAGCCGTCAAGATCACTGTGCTCCTCTCGCCAGGCATCGAAGTCGGCGAGGATCTGCTCGCTTTCGCGCAGGAAGACAGCGAGCTGATTCAAGCGCTCGCGTTGGATTTCATCGGGGGCAGGGGCAGTTGGGGACAAGAACGCTCTCAGAGACGGAAGCGGGAAGAGGGGGCGAGCCGGGCGGGGGCGCCGCCCGGCTCATCAGTGGGTCCGGCCGGGGGAGGGAGTGGCCGAGGTGACGAGGGGCGTCGGGGGAGAAGTGGTGAGCGCGGCGGCTGTGCGGCGGGCCTTGCGCGCCACGGCACGCATCGTCTTGAGCCGCGCCTCGTGCGCGGCGGCGAGCTGCTCGCCCTGCCAGCCGTGCTGCTCTTGGGTGACCAGGTGGGTGTGCGGAACGTCGTCCATGCCGCGTTGGACGGGCTCGCCGTCGGCCAGTGCGGTGGTGAATGCGGCGATCAGGTGGGGCGGCATCTGTTCGTCGAGGTAGGCGTGCCAGATGCGTCGGAAGCCACCGCCGCCGTTGGGCAGGGCGGCCTGGGCCCGCCAGTGAAAGGTCTCGCCAGGCTCGACGGCCCACCGTTCCAGGCTGAGGATGTTGTCGGGGTGGCGGGCGATCTCGTTGCCGCGTTCGTCGCGCTCGTAGGACCAGCCCGCCGCCGTCAGGGGCGACCAGACGGGGGGAGCATGTTCGGGGATGGGTTCGAGCAGCGCGTCGGTGAGGTGGGCGAGGATCTCCACGGGGGTGTGCGCGCCGAACTCGGTGTACCAGCGCCGACCGTCCTGTTCCTGCCCGCGGATACGCCACCATGCCCCGTACGGCTCGGGTTCGGGCTCCAGCACCACGGTGTGCCGGTAGTCGGGGCTGACCAGCAGGACGTGGGGGAAGTCCGGATCGGAGCGGTTGGCCCAGCCTGCGGCCCGCAGCGCCTGGGTGATGTGCCGGGGATCTCCGCCCCCGGCGAGATGGCGAGGCTGGGTCTCGAACCAGATGGTGCCGTGCGGGGAGTTGGCGCGACTGGCGACGTAGGGGGTGCTCACAGTGCGGCTGGCGCCTCGGCGGGGAGGTCGAACTCATGACTGCCCAGGCGGCGGACGTCTTGGTGCAGCGCATGGCAGTCGGTCACTTCGGGGGCGGCGGCTCGCATCCGGGCGATGATGTGACGGATCTCGACGGGCCATGGCCCGAGTGCGTATCCCTCGATGAGGCCGGCGGTGGAGCGCAGGATGTTGCCCAGGGCCATGGGTACCCCGCCCTCCTCGTCGAGGACCTGGGCCAGGACCCTGCGGGCTTCGCCGAGTGACGAGGGCTGACGGAGATAGTCGTCGACCTCGTCCAGGACGTGGAGTGCCTCGGAGATCTCCTCGGCGCTCGGCGCGCGACTGGCGGGGCTCATCGGCCGCTCACCGCAGCGGTGTGGCCGGTGTGCTGGGCGTTCAGGCGCTGTACGTCCCAGTGCAGGATGTGCCAGTCCGTGAACTCCTGGGAGGCTTCGCGGAAAGATTCCATGATCTGGCGGGTCGTGTCGGGCATGGGGAACTCGGCCTGGCGGCCGATGAGGTGCCCGGTGCAGCGCAGCGCCTCGCCGAGCAGGATCGGGACGCCGTCGTCCTCGTCGAGCAGCGGCACGAGCAGCGGCAGTACGTCGCCCAGCGGGGGATGAGTGCGCAGATAGGCCGCGAGGTCGGCGAGCGTGCCCGTGGCCTGACGGACCTGGTCGGGGGTGGGTGCTGCGGGGAGAGCGTGGGGCAAGAGGGAGGCTTTCTGTAGGGGAGGCGGGGTGGTCGGCCGGTCAGCGGCGGCCTCGGGTGCCCGCCTGGGCGTACGGGCCGGCGGTGGGTGTCTGGCGTCGTGGCCGGGTGGTGGCCCACGAGTTGCGGGCCCAGGTAGCGGCGCGTGCGGCCCGGATGCGGGCCTGCTGCCACGCGGACAGCTCCTCGGGCCGCACGGACACCGAGGTGGTGCGGATGCGGGTGGAGGGCGGCACATGGCCGCGCGGACGCATGACCTGCTGCGGGTCGGACAGGGCGGTACTGAACGCCTGGACGAGGTGCATCGGCGTGGTGGCGGTGAAGTGGGCGTCCCAGACGCGACCGTGTTCGTTGCGGGCGCCGGCCCACCAGTGCGCTTCGCCGGGCTTGGACTGGTGGAACTGCATCCAGGCGCCGCCGTCGGGGCTCATGGCGGTGACGTGCTGGCCCTTTTCGGTCGTCCAGTGCTGCTCTTGCAGGGGCGCCCACATGTTGGGTGCGTGCGCGGTGCGGGGGCGGGTGAGGGCGTCGGTGAACCCGGCGACGATCTCCACGGGCATCTGACGGGTGAAGGTCGCATGCCACGCTTCCTGGCCGGGGGTGGCCCTCCCGGAGATCGTCCACCCGCCGGGCTGGGTGAACGGGTCGTATCCGAGGCGGACGGACTTGTCCGGGCTGTCGAAGACCAGCGGCCCGCCGGTCTTGGACTTGTCATTCCAGCCGGAGGCACGCAGGAACTCGCTGACGTAGCGGATGTCGCCGCCCCCGGCGAGGTAACGGGGCTCGACCAGGTAGTGCTGTTCGGCCTGTTGGGTGCCGGGGCCCCAGCCGGTCCACTGCTGCTGCTTCACCGGCTCCTCCTGACGACCATGGCGGAGGCGACGGGGCTGGGCGGCAGGGTGCTTGCCGTGGTGGGCGTCGCCCCGAGCTGCTTGATCGGGTCGGCATGGTCGTCAAGGTCCATGGCGACGCTGTGGAGTTCGTTGGAGGCCCGCCCCATGGCGAGCCATACCTCGGGCGGGAGCATCCCGCGGTGGGCCTGGCTCTGGGCGAACCGGGTGCCGGTCTCCACCAGGTCGGTGACCCGGGTCAGGACGCCGTCCTCGGGGTCGAGGACTTTGCCGAGGATTCGGGCCGCTTGGTGAGGGGTGGCCTGGTCGAGGTAGTCGTCCAGGGTCTTGATGAGGCCGGCGATGTCCTCGGCGAGGCGTATGGGATAGGACGACAGGTCGGTCATGGGCCTCCTGGGGGCGAAGGGAAGGGGGGTCAGCTGCGTCGGCCGAGGCGGCGGGCTTCACTGAGGGCGGCCTCTGGCCGGGCGCCGGCCAGAGGGAGGGGCCGCTCTGGGCTGCCGACAGCGACGGCGCGCAGGTAGCGGCGGAACAGGGCTGCGGCCAGGCGTGGGTTTCTGCTGGTGGCGATGGGCGGCGGAGTGCGGTCGGGCGTGGGGATGGGGGTCTCTCTCGAATGACGGGCCGACCCCCGGCAAGGGGCCGGCCGGTGGACGGTTACGGGGAGCGGCGGGAGGAGCGGCTGTCCGCTGAGGGCGGTGTTGCCGGGCGCTGGGCGGGGTGGGCGCGGCCGGGGCTCTTGGGCGCGGGCTGGGCGGCGGCCGGGGGCACGACGGCGGGACGGCTGGGGTTGCGGATGACCGCGACCGCTTCCTGGTAGGCGGTGGGGTCGAAGAGGTCGTCGGGGATGTTGACCACGTATCCGGCCAGGAGGAGTGCGGGGATGGCCCGGGTAGCGGCCTTCTTCTGCTCGTCCTCGTTGAGGTGGCTCGGGACTTCGTGCCAGACGTAGACGGGTCCGGCCGTCACCGAGGTCTTGCGTTCCAGGCCGAGCGTGTCGAGCAGAGCCAGCAGATGCTCGGGCGCCGCGGTGCGCGTCTCGGCGTAGATCGTGTTGGCCAGGGGCTTGCGGTAGATCTCGACGTCGCTGCCGTACTCGTCGGCACGGTTACCCATAGGGGCCTTCTCCGTTCTGATGGGGTTATCGCCGCCGGACAGGCGACTTGGACGGGGCCGTGACCGCAGCGGTCTCCAAGGGCGGCTTGGTCTGCGCAAGCCGCACGCTGACGCCGATACCGAGCCGGTCCAGCTGTGCTGCCGCGCGCTGGATCGCCTGGGCCTGTACGGCGGTGTCCTCACCGGACAGCACGAACGCGTCCAAGTCCTGGTCGTAGACACAGCCGTTGTCGGTGAGGATCTGTGCGGCGTCCGCCCGTTCGGGCTTGGCGACGTGGAAGTCGCGGCCCGCCAGCGTGATCACCACAAGCTCCGGCGGCGCAGGCGCAGTGAGACGGCCAGCGTGGTCGTGGACCTCGGCGAGGGCCTTGTCGTAGCGGGGCAGCAGGTCGGTGGTGATGTCGGCCGCCGCCTTGACCGGGTCGTCGGGGACGACGATGCCGTCGGGCTCGCGTACGGTGCGGAAGGCTTCCGCGGGGATGCCGGCAGGAGCAACGGCGCCGACGAGGAACTCCTCGCCGCTGCGGGGGCGCGCGATGACGTACAGGCGGGTGCCGTTGCCGTCCTCGCGGGTGAGGACCGCATCCTGGTCCAAGACGTGCTCGGCAATCGCGTGGGCGAGAAGGTTCATGTCCCACACGTGTTCCGCGCGGGCGAACTGGTCGGGGTACTGCGCATGCGTCTGGTGCTCGCTGATCCAGTTGCCGGGGAGTTCATCGGCGAGGGCGATGGCGAAGGACGCAAGATCAGGGGTGGGGTTGTGGTCGGGCATGGGTTCCTCGGGGAGGGGGATCAGCGCCGCCGTCCGGTCAGAGCCGTGAGTGCGGGCGGCGGGCTGGGCGTAGTGGTCCGCGGTGGGGGCGGGCAGCTGCACACGACGGACACTTCGTGCTCGGCGGGGCCGACTTCGGCGCTGCACACGCTGCGCTGCGGGTGGGGTTCGTGCCGGTCGGCGAGGTCGGCGCGTACGGCGGCCAGGTCGGCGCGGATGGCGTCCAGGTGGCCTTCGGCGAGGTGGCGCAGCCGGGCGGCGGTGGCGATGTCGGCTGGTCCGCCGAGGCCCAGGTGGAACTCGGCCGTGGCCGTGAGGATCTCGTCGAGGGCGGCAAGGACGCCGTCGTGGGAGGCGGTGAGTTCGGTCAGCGCGTCCGCGGCTTCCTCGGTGGTGGTCGCCTGGCGGATGAGTTCGGCCTGGTGGGCGACGGAGGCGCCGAGGGGGAGGTAGTGAGCCTCGCGCAGGTCGGTCTCGAACGCTGTGTCGCAGGCGACGTGGTACTGGACGGCGCGCAGACGTGCCACGGCCCGGGTCGCCAGGCGTACCTCCTCGGCTTCGTCGAGGCCGGTGGGTAGTCGGTGGTAGCTCTCGTGGACGCGGACGACGGGGACGAAGCCGGTGCGCTGAAGGATGCTGTGCGCTTCCGGGTCGCCCCCACGGGCGAGGACTTCGCCTGAGTGCACGTCGCGTTGCAGGGTCAGGTAGCGGTTGGCAAGGGCCAAGGGCGTTGCTTTCTCCGGGTGTTCAGCGGGAATGACGTGGGGGAGTGGAGCGAGGTGCGGGCGGTGTGACGGAGCGCGCTGTGGCGCGCTGGCTTGCTCCGGGCAGGTCAGCGGTGGTGGCGTCGAGGTCCTGCTGGATGCCGTACAGGCGGCCGGCGATCCACCCCAGCTGGTGGGCCACGTGGGGCCCGTAGGCGTGGGGCAGGTCATCGAGGCGGTGGGCGGCCTGTTCGATCAGACCGCGTACCGAGGCGATGGGTCCGTTGGCCTCGTCGGCGAGCTGGTGCATCAGCGTGGCGACCTGGGCCGCCATCGCAGGCGGCGACTGATCCGGCGTTGGGCGCGGCAGCGCCGGGCGTTGCGCCGGCAGACGGGCGGTCGACGGGCGTCCGCCGTGGCTCTGCGTTGGCACCAGGCCCAGGTCGGTTTCGATGCGCCGGCACTCTTCACTCAGCGTCCGCGCGAGTAGGCGGGGCTGCTGGGCCCAGGCGCCGTCACCTCGGATGCGATTGGCAATCACGTCGAGTCGGCCGGGACGGGCCTGAAGCGCGACCCACCGGCATGCGTGCTCATCTCCGGTGGGTGCGAGACCGGCGACGTGAGTCAGCCGTTGGGCGATTCGTTGCCACTCCGGCCGCCGCAGTGCCCGGTCGGCGGGGTGCAGCCGGACCGCCATGTGGAAGATCTCCGGCTCCATCCCGGTCGGTCCGTCTGCGTGCGGATGGAGATCCCGCGGTGCCTGCAAGTAATCCTCCCAGTCGGCGAACATCCACTCCTGGGGGCCGCCCTCGGCGACGGTGGGGTCCAGGGGCGCGTGGGCCACCACGGCATCGCCCAGCACGTCCTGCTCGGCGACCGGGATGCCCATCGCCGACGACAGCGCGATGGCAGGGAAGAGCTGTTCTCCAACGATGTGCGGGATCACCTGACACCCTCTGCATCCAGGACGTGCACGAGCTGATTGAGCGCGGTGACCGAGTACCAACCGCAGTCGATCAAAGAGGCCGCGTGGGCGAACTTCGGGATCAGGTAGTCCTCCAGAGCACGCAGGTAAATCAGGCAATCGGGGCAGCGCCGCGAGAGATGGACCAGATACCGGGGATGACCGGTGACGAAGGTCTGCTGCCCGCCGTTGGGGTCGCGCAGCCGCCACCCGTCCTCGTCGGTGGGCGTATGCCATGACGGCGCCACCACCGTCATGGCATCGCCCCACAGCTCGCCGCCTGCGACGCCCTTGAGGACGACAACCTGGTCGCCAGGCCGGAAGTGGCCATGAGACATGTCCCTCTCAGGCGTGAGGGTGTCGGCAGGGACATATGGCGGACGAACAGCTTCGGGCACAGCGGGGGCTTCCTTCCACGAACGGCACAGGGTGGCGGTGGGAAGGACAATGGTCCGGAGGATCCCCGGTTTTGCTAACCGGGGAACGTGGGGTACAAGGCATGCCCCGGTGACGCCGCCGGCCCCTTAGCGGAACGGATTTTCGTTGCCCCGGTCGGCTTCTGTGGCGGCGTCGAGAAGCTCGGGGAGGTCGTTTCCCTCGGCATCGCGCTGGTCGATCCACCACCCGGCGCGAGTGATCGTGCGGATCGTCTCTTCGAGCGCGGACCAGTCCGCCTCGTCCCAGGTGCCTTCGGTGACCAGCGCGGTGTAGGCGGCGGTGACCAGTTGGTGGCGCGTGCGTTCGCCCCACTCCAGAGCGCGGTCGGGGCCTTCGAGCGCGGGCATGTCGAACTGGGCGGCCCAGTCGGCAGCCGCCTGCTGTTCGGCGGCGCGACGGGCGGCAATCCATTCCTCCTTGCCGGCGCTGTCGTTGTCGCGCGCGGCCTTCCAGCAGTCGGTGCAGTCCTTGGAGGCGAGCCAGCGTGCGAAGGCGGCCCGCTTGTCGGCGGGTCGGTCGGACAGGTTGTGGGTTATGGCGTGTCCACAGGTGTGGACAACTTCATAGGACGTTCGGATTGCCAAGTGGTTGTTCCTGCTTTCTGTCTTCTGTGGTGTCTCAGCGTGTCCTGCGGATGGCGTCTGTGGCCGCCGTGGCGATGGCGGCGGGAGCGCTGGAGGGCCGGGGCAGGTGCAACAAGGTGGTCCCCGGCAAGTGGAGGGACCGCGGAGTGAGGGTGAGTTGGAGTACGGCGCAGCCGGCGGTTGTGAGCTGCTTGACGCGGGGGACGGCTTGGGCGGTTTCGTCGCTGTTGTACTGGGCGTCGGTGACGATCACGAGGAGGCGGCCGGCGCCGGGGCGGCTGAGGTCGAGGCCGTGGTCGAGTGCGTCGATGGCGTCACCGAGGTTGTGGTGGCCGCCGTTGGCATTGAACGTCGTCACACGCTCTGGTGCTCGGTGGGTGGGTCGGGTCAGTGCGGTCAGGTGCTGGTCGTAGGCGATGGTGGCGGTGCGGGAGTCGGGGTCGGTCAGGGCTGCTGCGCGTGCCACGATCCAGGCAGCGGACGCGACGGGCGCGCAGGCGGCACGCATGGAGCCGGAGACGTCGACGGCGATACCCACCCGCAGCGGTGGGGTGGGCGAGCTGCGGCGGCGGGTGTGGGTGAACGGTTCCGCGGTGGGGACCGACCCGGCCGCGCGCTGAGCGTCGCGGGCGAGGGCCGCGCGCATGTTGAGGCGGCCGGGCGGGGTGGGGCTGGTGGTCCGCTCCTCGGTCCGCTCACGGTAGGCGGCGGCACGCAGGGCGCGGCTCAGGCGAGCTGCGGCACTCTGCTCGGCGGCAGTGGGCCTGCGGGTGCCGGTGACGGGGTTACTGGAGGGCGCGGGTGTGCCGTCGGGGTTGACGGTGCCGCCGCCGGAGTTGAAGACGGACCTCGCGGTGGCGGCGGCCTGGCGTCGCCGACTGGCCTGCTGGGCACGGTCGTTGGCCTGTGCCCTTGACCGGGTGGCCATGGCGGTGGTCGCTGCGGCCTGTGCCGCGAGGTCGGCGGCGTCGGCGGCTGCCGCGCTGTCCATGACCACTGCCACCGCGCCGGACAGCAGATCGGCGAGGTTCTCCGGCACGGGCAGGGTAGGGGCCGCGGTGGCCAGGGCGTCGCACCATTCTTGACCGTGCGCGAGCATGGTCGTGGCGTCGTGGTCGGCGCACTGGTGAGCTGCGCTCCAGATGCGGGTGAGCGTGGCCAGCAGGTCTGCGCCCAGCACCTTTTCGCATAGATCGGCGACGGCCCGGGTCTCGCCGGCGTCCAGGATGCCGACGTCACGGCGGCCGAGGATCAGGGCCGCCACTCCGGCGGCGTGCTCGATGCCCTGGAGGGTGGGGTGGGCGATATCGGGCATGACCAGGGTTCGGGCACTGGTGCGCAGGTACGTGCGGTCCGTGGGCCGCGCGATGAGGTGTGCGCCTTCGACCCGGCTCTCCTCCAGCAGGAGCGCGGCCTCGACGACACGGGGGTCCGCTCCGGCAGGCTCCGTCCAGACGGAGTGGGCCGCGTGCGCTGCTTCGTGGACGAACACTCCCCAGGCGGCGGGATACCGCTCCTCGTCGCCCACGATCCGCGGATGGATCTCGTGGGGCTTAAGCGGGGCGAACAGGCCGGCGTCGAACTCGACCTCGCCCCGGCTGGGGAAATAGGCAGCCGGTGCGCCGCTGCGGGTGCCGGGGCGGCAGGTGACGAGGAGGTCCTGGCGGCCGGAAAGGGCGACCAGTCGATCGCCGAGTTCGGCTCCCACGCGCAGCCACGCGGCCGGGGAGGAACGGGGTTGCGCGGGGGGCGCGCCGTCGTCGTCCCATCGCGCGAGCGCGGCAGCGTCGTCTGGCGTGGACTGGACGTGGCGGTGGGCGCTCATCGCGACCGTCCCCGGTGCGCGGAGACGGTGCTGTTCGCGGGCTGCCGGACGGCCGAGGCGGAAAGCTGCTTGCCGAGGGTGAGGGGGCGGATCTCCTTGACGCCGGCAGCCTTGATGACGGCGGCAGCGACGGCGTCGCGATCCTCCACAGGGGCGATGCCGACCAGGTTTGCGAGGGCTGCTTTGGTGCCGAGGACGGCCTCGGTCTTCTGGTAGCTGAGCAGCTCGCGCAGCTGGGGGGCCCAGCCCAGCTCGCCGAGTTCGACCTGGCGCGAGAGGTGCCGGGCGACCCGGACCACCCGCGCATCGATCCTCAGCGCCAGCGCGAGGTCATAGTCCGTGCCGATTTGGATCTGCACGCTGAACCGGCTCGCGAGCGCCTCCGTCAAAACCGCCCCGTGGACGCCGGGATTGTGGCCCGCCACCACGTAGAAGCCAGGCTCGGCCTTGATGGTCTCGCCCTTGTGGGCCTTGACCTGGATCTGCCTGCGCCCGTCCATCGCGGGATACAGCGCCGCGAGGACCTTCGGTGAGATCAAGGTGGCATCGTCGATCAGCAGGGCGCGGCCCTCGGTCATCGCGGTGACCAGCGGACCGTACTGGAAGACGTAGGCTCCCGCGTCGTCCTGTGTGTACTCGCCGATCAAGTCGCCGACCGTGGTGTCGCCGTCACCGGCGACGGTGAGCAGGTCCGGGAACGCCGCCTCGACCAGACTCGTCTTGCCGGTGCCCGGAGGGCCGTAGAGCAGCACCGGCACGTCGGCGTCGCGCAAGCGGTTCAACGCCTCGACGTCGGGCAGATCGGCCAGCTCCCGGGGGTGGTAGAGCTGGCCCCCCGCGCGGCGGATCGGGCCGGTCTGCCTGGGCGTGGCTGCTGCGGGAATGGTCGTGCGGGCCGTGGCCGCCTGGACGCGGGGAGAGTGGGTGCCCGGTGGGCTGATCACAGCGGTCTGCGCGGCTGCGGCGGTCTTCGCGTTCGCGCGGAACTCCGGTTGCCCCGCTCCACCTTGGTCGGCCTCGCCACGTCGCACCAGGGTGAGGGCGGCGTTGCGGACGGCGCCATGGGAGTGGCCCAGCTGCCTGGCCATGTGCCCGATGGTGAGCGTGTCCGCCGGCCGGTCGGCCAGCAGTCGGGCCACTTTGGCCCGCAGTTCGCCGCCCTTGGTGCGCGCTGGACCGGTAGGCGTTCCGGGTGTGGTCAAAACGAAGATCCTTCAACAAGTGCGGGTGCGAGTGGGGTTGGCGATGCGCCGGAGAGGCTGGCCGGTCTCGGAGCGGATCACGGACTGTGCCGACAGCGATGACCGGGCCCGGCGCGTACCGTCAGCGCTCACCGGCCGACCGGGGGCTCGGTCCAGGGGCACGGGGTGGTCGGCGACGAGCAGCTCGCTGGCTGCCGAGCAGGCCCGGGAGTCTGTTCCGTCGCCCGGCAGGTGCAGGCTGGCGCCTCTTCGAAGCCGTCCTGGAGCAGGATCCGCCGGGCGGCGGCGTTGTAGCCGGTGGTGGTGATCTCGCCGGTGATGGCGTGCCGGATCGTCATGAAGGGCTCTGCTGGCGCTTCGGGCAAGGCGGATCTCCTATCGGTGGTGGCGGGAAAGCGGTGGGGGGTGTTGGGCGAAGACGAGGCGGCCCGGAGGTTCCAGCACATCGACGGTGCGTGGCTGGACCACGAACGATGGCAATGGCTGCCGACATGCTCCAGGGCGGGCCTCACTGGCCCGCAGCTACCTGACTCGCCTTTCCGCACGTTCCAACAGCCGGGTGCACCAACGACGGCCGGAGACGAATCTCCGTGTAAGTAGACGGAGTTCAGCGGGCCGCGTGTGCCGGGGTGCGGCGGTGCCGGCCGCGGCGGCGTGTGCCCGCGCCGGGAACAGTGAGGTGGCGGTGGGCGGCGAGCAGGACGATCAGAGTGAGGCCAGCGCCGGCCGCGGGGAGGCCCGCACCGACGTGGGGCCGCTCGGCGAGCGCGCCGGCCACGGCGGTCCCGGCGGCCTGGCCGGTGCCGACGGCGGCGATCAGCCAGGCGTACGCCTCGGTCGTGGTGCCGGCCGGGGCCAGGGCGTCCACGGTCAGGAACGCCGAGGTGATCACGGCGGTCAGCAACAGGCCCGGGACTGCCGCCAGCGTCACGGCCGAGACGGGGCCGGTGGCCGCTACCAAAGGCACCCAGCCGACGGCGAACAGGAAAGCTGACACGAGGAGTTGTCCGGTGAGCGTGCCCGGCCAAACCCGGCGCCCGTACAGGAAGCCGCCGGCGAGGCTGCCGGTGGACAGCGCGGCGGGGATCAGTCCGGACAGCAGATCCATGCCGAGGGTGTCGGCGAGCGAGACGGCCCACACGTTCATCGCGCCCAGGGCGAAACCCACCCCGCTCACCGCGACGAAAAGCCCCCGCAGCCCTGCATGGGCCAGGGGCCCGACCGTCCCGGTGCGGTGGGCCTTGGGGGCGGGGCGCCAGTGGCGGGAAGGCGCGGCGCTCAGCACCACTGCGGCACCGACCAGCCCCAGCGCGGCGCTCACCACCATCGCGGTGCGGGGCCCGGTCGTCGTGGACAGCACGGCGACCAGCGGGGGCCCGGTGACGTAGATCAGCCCCTGGGCGCCGGTATCGAGGGCGAGCGCGGCCCGACGGCGTGCCTCGTCGGGCAGGACCACGGGCCACAGGGCACGCAACCCCGCCTCCAGCGGCGGAGTGCTCATCCCGGCGAGCGCGACGAGAGCGGCCGCGGGGCCCGGCCGGGCCGCCACCTCCACCACCGACAGGCCCAACAGGCAGACCGTGGTGAGCAGGACCGCGGTGCCGGTGACCAGACTCTGTCCACGCCGGTCGACCATGCGGCCCAGGACCGGCTGCCCAACGGCGGACGCCAGTCCGTACAGCGCGCACAGCAGCCCGCCTGCCTTCAACGAGCCGCCCTGGTCGGTGACGAGCAGGAGGATCGCGACGGGCGCCATGCCGCTCGGCAGGCGGCCGATCAATGTGCCGAGAAGCAGCCGGGCCACGTGACGTTGCGCGAGCAGCGGTCCTGAGCCGGTGGTGGAGGTCAACGCGTGCTTTCTGGGGTGAGGCACCCCGGTGGTGCGGGGGCGCTAACGACGGCGGGCAGCGCCAGGGGGCGGGGGCGCGGCAGGGCCCGTGAGCCCGGGTGGCGCAGGCGTCCGGGGCAGGGGAGAGAGATGGAACAGAGGGCGTGGTGTGCGGTGGGGTGGCAGAACGCCGGCCCCCAGTCCCTCGGCCACGGACTCGATCTCTTCTCGCAGCGCGCCCAGCTGCCGCGCGAGGACGGACAGGCGGGCGGCTGAGCGCTGCCCCTGCTTCGTCTCCAGCGCGTCGGCGAACGATGCTGCCCGGTCCAGCAGTTCGGTCAGGCGGGGCAGCGGGCCGCGGGAGCGGCCGGAGGTGTCGACGGCGTCGAGCAGCGCCATGGAGACGTCCCCGGTGTGCCGTGCCTCGTCGACCTGCCGCACAAGCTTCGCGACCGATACCTCCGCTGCGGGAGGCTGGGGTGCGAAGGGTGCGAAGTTCGGGTTCAGGACGCCGGCGGGCACCGCGGGTGGGGATGCCTGGACCGCCTCGTTCAGAGTGTCGTAGTGGCCAAGGACCCGCATCTGCGCGCTGCCGGGCTCACCGGCCAGTACCACCACGGTCGGCTCACCGTGCTCGACGAGATGAGCCACCGTAATCAGCTCGTTGTCGGCGCTGTACCAAACGTCGTCGGCATCCAAGTCGCCGCGGCGCCATGCCGCCTGAACCCGGTCCGTCCAGAACTGTTGCTCCTCGGATGCCAGCGCCTGGCCAGCGGGGCGGTGCTGCTCGGCGAGCTCGCTGATAATGAAGGAGCGTTCGGCCCAGGCAAGGACGTAGGGCCATAGCTGGAGGTGACGTACGCGGGAGGCTTCGGGCTCGGGATGGACGGTGGGCTCGGACCGGATGCGGTGGATCTGGCTGGCGGCGTGGGCCATGTCGTCGATCAGCTCGCGCCAGGTGGCATGGTGCCTAGCCGGCGGCATGGCATCCACGGCGCTGCGCGCGGCGGACAGCAGCGTGTTCGCGTGCGGCGCCACATAATGCTTGAACGCCTCGGCGCCCTCTCGCCGCCGGCCCTGTGCAATGACTGCGGCGGCCTGTGAGGCATCCGCGGCCGACGCTTGGGACCATGCGCGCTCATAGCGCGCATGGATTAGGGCCAACTGCGTTTGGTAGCGGTGCAGTTCGTCGAGGGCGGTGCGAAGTTCTTCGGCGGGGATGTCGGAAATGAGGTGCTCCGGGGGCGGGGGTCAGCGGCGCGGGCCGGGGGTGGTTACGGCCACGGCCGGCGGGGGCAGCACGACGGTGGGGGCGGCGCCGGCATCGAAGGTGACGTACGTGGCGGCCACCCGTTCACGGGTGAGCGATGGCCGGCGGCGGGGAGCAGGCTCGGGTCGAGATCGACGTGATAGCCCGCCGCGCTGAGCATCCGCGCGGCATGGGTGGCCTGCTGGTTCTCGTGCTCCTGGCCGGTGTCGAAGTGCAGCCGGATCCACATGCCGCGCAGGGTCGGACGGAAGATGAAGCCGGCACGGTCGAGGATCCGGGACGCGAACTCGTCGACGGGGCCCTCGACCTCGACTTCGCCCCCGCTCTTGCGGGCGATGCGGATGGGCTCGGCGTCCATGCTCATCGTCCCCGTGCCGACGCGGGGCCAGGGGAGCGAGCGACCGTCACGGCGGCCGGGTGCGCCGAAGGACGTGCAGAGGTGGTGGCCAGCGTGGGGGTGCGCTGCGGTGAGGCCGCGGCGGCGGCTCGGGCGATGCGCTGGCGACGCTCCAGCAGCCCGTTACGGACGTACGGGTGGGCGGGCTCAGGAGTGATCGCGGGGTCGAGCGAGTAGTCGGCCTGGACGGTGAATCCGTGTCGTCGCAGGTCCTGTACGGCCTGGCGGGTGCGGCGCCGGCCGTCCTGTTCGGGTTGGGTGATCCGGTACAGACCCGGGAGGTCGGGGACAGGCTCGAACTGCTCGCGGGTGAGGAACCACTCGGCCAGATGCTCGGTGACCGCCGAAGTGGAGGCGGCAACGAAGCCGTGTTCAGGGTGGACGGCGAAGTGGAAATGGTCTGACAGGTGGCGGTCCTTTCTGCGGGGGTCAGCGTGCAGTCCGCGACACGGAGCCCGTGACTGCGGGGGATGAGGGCTGAGCGGGCCGAGGTGCCATGAGCGTGGCCAGCCGAGGCGGTTGAGCCCTGCCGCCGGCCTCCGTATGGAGCTGTGCGGCCGTGGCGACCAACTGGGTCCGGGCCGCGTTGCACTTCTCGGCCGCGATGATTCGCAGCGCCTTGGGGTCGCCTCTCAGGTGCGAGGTCGCCAGCTCAGGGATGGCTTCGCAGTAGAAGCCAGTGGACGCGCAGGTGAGGGCTTCGGTGAGGTGGCCCATGGCGCGGGTGACAGCGGCCATCGCCTCGGCGAGCCGCACCAGGGTGTGGCGCTCGGGCAGATGCACTGTCTCGGGTGCGGCGAAGCGTTCCTCGGTGCGTTCGCCGACGTAGGTGAGGTGATGGGCCAGCAGGGCGATGTCGTCGGTGAGCGTCCTGGGGTCCACATCCGAGTGGGTGGTGGGCAGTTGCGAGGCTATGTCGTTGAGCTGCCGGGCGAGATGGTCCAACGTCGCCTGGGTGACGCCGGAAGTCATCAGACGGCCAGCTCAAGAGCGGGGCGGCGGGAACGTCTCAGGGCGGTCCGCAGTGCCTGGCCGTGCCGGAAGGCGAACTCACGGGAAGGCCCCTCCAGATCGAGGAACGCCGTGCCGCCGGCGGTCATCTGGGCGGGGTGCTGTCGGTAGTAGTAGACGACGTGCGGCAGCAGCTCGCCTGCTGCGAGGTTGGTGACACCGTTGACCATGACGAAGTCCTCGCCCTGGGGCAGTCCTCCGTGCCCGCCGACGGCAACGACCAATTCGGTGCGGGCCAGGAGCATGGTCTGGCCGAGCGGGATCTGGGCTTCGGGACTGGTCCAGTACCCGGTCACGTCACCGGGCTGGTGCACGCCGGGTGGCGTCGGGCAGCGCCAGATCGTCGTGGAGCCGTCGGGATGCAGGTCGGCGCTCCAGCCCGCGACCCAGCCCAGACCGGTCTCGGTGATCCTCCGGTGCCGCACGGCGAGGCTGTCGTCCGGCACGAGATCGTCGTCGTCCATGTAACACACCAGGGGGGTGCGGACGGTGCGCAGGCCCAGATTGCGGGCGGCGGCAGCGCCGACCGGGCGGGGCAGTTCGACCACGCGGATGCGGGCATCGGCGGCCAGCGGTTCGGGCAGGAGCGCGCGATCGGCTCCGTCAAGGACGAGGACGGCCTCCCACGGAACGGTCTGCCGCATCAGGCTGGCGTGCAGTTCGGTGAGGTAGCCCAGGCGTTCGGGCCGCAGACGGGTGGCGATGACGACCGTGATGTCGGGGCGGGAGTGCGAGGACAGGACATTCTCCAGGGCGAGGGTGCGAAGTCAGCGGTGGGTGGCGGGCCGTGCGGCCGGGAGGCTGGGGCCGGCGCGGCAGGGGGGGTGGGGCAACGATGTGTGTGGGGCTTGCGCCGCGTAGGGGGCGAGACGGGGTCGGGCGTCGGCTGTGGGGACGCGGCCGGGGTGGGGCGACGGTGAGGTGGGCGGCGCCTGCGGGTCAGTGCTCGGGGTGGCCGGCGGCTGCGAGCCCATGTGCGGTCAGTTCGCCGAAGCCCGCGACGGCGAGGACAGCCGTGATACCGACGACGCCGGACAGGGCCATGTGCGGGGTGCCGAGGAGCGATGCCATGAGGTGAATCCCGGCCAGGGCAACGCAGGTGGCCCACATCGCGAACCGGGGCGCCGGGGATGTACGGCCGGTGGCAGGGATGAGCCGGCTGATGAGATAGGGCCCTGCTGAGAGCAGAGCGATGAGGGCGAAAATGAACGCGGTCCCGAAGGCGCCGGATTCGTCCCACGGCCGCGCGGTGCTGAGCGCGACGGTCATCGAAGTCGTGTAGAGGGCTGCGGACAGGAGTGCGCAACCGCCGCTGAGCCAGAGGGCCAGTTCGTTCAGGGGGACCAAGGGACTGGTGGCTGGTTCCGCTGGGGGGTTCGCATTGCCGCTGTCGGGGTGTGCGGTCGTCACTGCGTACGGTGGTCCTTCGGGTGGGGTCTAGGAGCGTGCGCGCTACACGCTGGGCAGGGACGCGGAGTTCACCGGCGGGCCGGAGGCATCGGTGCGGGCGCAGGTGTAGCCCACGAGTGTGGATGGGCCGGCCTTCGCGGGGACGGTGGCAGCGTCGTTGCAGACGAACTCGTACCGGATGCTCGTGCGTGGGATGTCGTGCAGCCAGGCCCGGTCGTCCTTGCCGGGGTTGAGCTGCAGCCCGTGGTGGGTGACCGCGTCGGTCTGGGTGTGAGTGTGGGAGAAGAAGACCAGCGCGCCACCGTCGGTGGTCTTGAGCGCGTAGGCGTCGCCGTACCGGTTGGTGGCGCCGGCGAACGTGCTGGTGCCCTGACTGCCGTACTGGGTGACGGTTTCGTCGTGGACCTTGATTTGCAGGCTGCTCGCCTTGCTCTCGTTGAAGGTCTTCTTCCCGGAGTTCTGCCCGCCGGTGGTGAAGTTGTCCAGGACGCCCTCCCTGAGCTGATCGGCCCCGACGGCGAGGTCCTTGTTGCTGTTGGCCGCGACGGCGGTGGCGTATCCGTCAGCATCCAGCACGATCTTGGGCAGGTCGGTGCCGTACAGATCGGCGGCTGCAACCATCTCCCACTGCTTGTGCTGAGGCTGTTCGGCGAAAACGGCGAGCCGACTGGGGGCCTTGCCCGGGGTGGCGGAGAGTGCGGCGGCGAACCAGCGGGGCTGGCCGGGCGCGATCCGCGGGATGTACAGCTGGGCGCTCTGCGTGTCGTACGCCCACGGCTTGTATGGCTTGCGTTCGGAGGCGGTCAGACCCTCGGACTCCTTGAACTCGGAGACTGACATGGCATACATCGGACCGTCCTCGACGGAATCGAGCAGGGCGCGGTCGTTGTCGGCGTTGGCCTTGTTGTTGACCTGCGAGTACCGGTCGATCGCGGCCAGAGCCTGTTGCTTGGTGAGCGCGGGCAGCAGCTCCCGCTGCGTGTCGGCACTGGCGGACGGTGCGGGGCTCTTGGCTTCGGGGCTGTTGTTGCCACTGCCGCTGCCGCTGCCGCAGGCGGTTGCGGCCAGCGCCACGCAACCAGCGGCGATGGACAGAGGGAGTCGGTGGAGGATGCGGCGAATGAGGTTCTCCTGGGGAAGGGGGGTAGGTGATTCGCCTCTAGGGTCCGGGCAATCCCCGGTTTTGCTAACCGGGGATTGCCCGCTATGTTTCGCCCCCTGGCTGGTGACGCAGGGGCGAAGCTGGCCCGCAGCGGGTCGGCGCATGATCTCCCCCAGGTCAGCGGAGGGTTCTGGAGGAGTTGGGCGATACCGGCGGAGACACGGGCGCCGCGTCGGGCGGCCAAGTCCGGTGAACGGGAGAAGGAAGCCCTGCACGGCCTGTGCCGCTGGCCGCGGCAACGAGCAGGTCGGCGTTCCGGTGCAGGGTGCTGGCCGCGCCGGTCAGGTGCCGGTGAGCGCTCTGGAGCCGTTCGTCGAGGTCCGCGCGTGCGCGGCTGAGTGCCTTGGTCCGCTCCGGCGTACGTGGGCCGGCGCTCATCTCATGGAGGCGACCGATCTGAACGACGGCCTCGCCCAGCTTGGCCAGGGCCCAGCCGAGCGGATCGGCCGCGCGGGTCATCAGGACGACCTTGTGGTGGACCAGGGCGTCCGGTGCGCCGCGATGCCGCTTCGGCGCCCGGCCATGGACGGCGGCTTCATGCGCGAGCGAGGAGAAGATGCTGGCGACGACGCGGACTTGGTCCTCTACCTCCTCGCTGATGCTGGCGAGCGAGTGCGCGGATTCCGGAGCAGGCAGATCGTCGGCGGCATGATGGATGCGCTCGGCCAGCGAGTGCAGGTGCGCTGCCTGGTCCAGGCCGGTGAGCGGACCGGGCAGCTCGGGCGGCGTCACCGGGTGCGACCAGCTGGGGGCGCCACCGCCGCCGGCAGGCCGACGCCGAAACCGGCCCCAGCCACGCTGGCCGTCTGGCGCGATGGAGGGCGGGGGGCCAGGGCGCGCATGCGGTCGACGGCGACGTGCAGATCTTCGCCGAGCTCGCGCAAAGTGGACGCGGCGTCCTCCAGGTCGTAGTGGAGGTCGAAAGCGTCGTCGTGGTCGGACTCTCTGACCTTCTCGGCTGCCGCTTCGAAGAACTCAGCGAGCCGCTCCAGCAGGCCGTCGGTCGGCTCCAGGACCTGTTCGGCGAGGTCTGCGGCGTGCTCGTAGGACGTCGTGCCGTTGAGCAGGTCGGTGAGCGCGAGTACCTGACGGCCGTACACGTAACGGGCGTTGGGGTCGGTGGATGTGGTGAAACCCGGGGTGGGGATTGAGGGGGTGGACAGGTGGGATCTCCTGACAGCGGGGCGGGCAGCTAGACCCGGTGCGGTGCGACGTCGGTGGGCGGACTGCTGTAGAGCGGTTCCATCAACGTGAGGGCTCCAGAGGGGAAGGGAATGACGCGGCCGTTCGGGAAAGTCCTTGAGCGGGCGATGCTTGTGAATGTGGCAATACGCCTTAGTGCCGACGCGTGTTGGGTCGGGTCGGTGGTGCCGCCGGGTTCTGCTGTCGGGCTGACGCGGGGAAGAACCGGTGGAAGTCGAGGTGGGCGTCGAGTTCGTTCGACGCGTTGCGAAGCGATTCCGAGGCGCGTCGCAGGTAGGCGCGGGCGGTGGCGTGGTCAATGACCATGCGATTCCCCAGGTGCTCCTGGGCAGCCTCGCTGGAGGTCCGGGGCAGGGCAAGGGCGCTCTCGGCGGTCTCGGCGAAGTACGGCGCCGCGTGGGTCGACATGGCGGCTGCCGTCGCGAGATGGGCGAGGACAGCACTGCCGGCACGGTTCGTGCTGTAGGTGCTCCTGGCGAAGTCGGCAGTTAGCTGGAGGACATCGCGGGAGAGGGCTTGTGCCCCCACGGCGTGCTGTAGGAGGTCCGCATAGGACGGGGCGGATGGCACATGGCCGGTCTCGTCCAGCAGCTGCGATTGCTCAGCGGCAGCCATGAGTTTGGTCTTCATGGCGTCGAGCGTGTCGAGAAGGTGGAGGGTGGTGTTGCGGGGGATCAGTTCGCGCTGCACATCGAAATTCATGGAACTCCCGGGCGGTCAATGCATTCGGGCATCCGTATCGAATAGGGCCAATTCATGTGGATGTAGTTGGTGTTGCACGATGAAGGATCTGCCCGCGACTTTCCAGAGACCCCTTCCGCGGTTGAGGTGGGAAATGGCGTCGCTCTCCACGGAGGTAAGGCCCAGCAGGACTGCTGCGGCGTGCAGTTGGTCGGTTTCCTGGCGGTAGATGATGCGGGTGGAACAGTCAGCGAGCAGGCCCTCGGCCAGAGCGCGCCCGCGGGATCCTGCGTCTCCGGCGGTGAGCAGGTCGGACAACCGGTGGATGACCATCAGGTTGGCGATGCCCAGGCCGCGGGACAGCTTCCACTGGGACTGCATGCGCTGGAGCAGGCCGGGGTGGCGCATCAGGCGCCATGCCTCGTCGTAGACGATCCAACGCCTCCCGCCGTTGGGGTCGGAGAGTGCGGACTCCATCCAGGCGGAGGCGCAGGTCATGGCGAGGACGAGTGCGGTGTCGTCGCCGGAACCGCCTAGGCGGGACAGGTCGATGGTGAGCATCGGGCTGTTGGGGTCGAACATCACGGTCGAGGGGGCGTCGAACATGCCGGCCAGGTCGCCGTGGACGAGCCTTCGCATGGCGTGGGCCAGGTCGCGGGAGGCATCGCCGAGACGGCCGGACATCAGGCCGCCGGCGACGTCGAGGTCGTCGGGGTTGTTGAGCATGGTGGCGATGTCGCCGAGCAGCGGGGTGCGGCCGGTGGCTGTGGCGCGGGTGACGACGGCGTCCAGGGCGACGTCGAGTCCGGTGTGTTCCATGGGCAGCAGGTCCCGTCCGAGGACGGTGCGGGCCAGGGAGCCGAGGAGCAGCAGGCGCCGTTTGCGGATCTCGTTTGCCCAGTCCGTTTCGGAGACCGACGGCGGGCGTGGGGCTGCGTCCAGGGGGTTGAGCTTGCCGGGCAGTCCGGGGCCGAGCGCGATGGAGGTGCCGCCGAGGGCTGCGGCCACGGGGGTCCATTCGCCCTTGGGGTCGCACGGGACGTAGACCCGGTAGCCGAAGGCCACGGACCGCAGTGCGAAGGACTTCGCCAGGGCGCTCTTGCCCTGGCCGATGACCCCGGCGAGCAGGACGTTGGGGTTGGTGAAGCCTTCGATCTTCCCGTACAGCGCGAACGGGTCAAAACAGAAACTCGCCTCGGCATGCATGTCCCGGCCGATGTAGATGCCCTCGGCGCCGAGCCCGCCTTCGGCGAGGAAGGGATAGGCGCCCGCGACGGTGGCGGTGGTCATGCGGTGCGCGGGCAGCTTGAGCTTGCTGCCGCGTGCGGAGGCGGGTCCGGGCCGGCCGCCGGGTGGGAACAGGGCGGGCGGCGTCTGCTGCTCACCCTGTTCGGGGCTGGCGGGGTGCAGTGCGGCTTCGGCGCGGGCCTTGGCGGCGGCCTCGGCGAGCTGTTTGCGGGCGGCCTTGCGGCTGGCGCGGTCGGTGCCGTTCGGGGTGAAGAGGGGGCTGGCAGAGGCGCGGCGAGCGCGGCGGGCGGGCCGGTGGGTCACAGGTGGTGCTCGATTCGGCGGGGCTTGCTCATATGGCGCAGCCGGTGGTGCGGGTGTGGCCGTGGAGCGGGGCATTGAGGTCGGTGGGGGTGGTCTTGCGGCGGATCGCGTGGCCGGAGATGAGGTGGCGCTGGCAGATGGTCAGCACCGGCGGCCCTTCCGGTAGCCGATCGGGCTCACACGGGGTGCCGCCGGCGTCGTCGGGCGAGGTGGGCAGTACGTGGAAGGCGTCGTGGATGGCGGCGGTGGCCTGCCAGAGCCGCAGGTGTGCGGTGCTCAGGTGGCGGCCCGCGGTGGGGTGCGCGGGGCGGCTCGCCTCAGCGAGGTGGTCGAGGAGGCGGTGCAGGGCGGTGAGATGGGCGTGCAGCGCATCCAGGTGGACACGGTCGGCCGCAACGGCCGGGGTTGTTTGGGTGAGGGTGCGAGTGTGGTGGCGCAGTCCTGTGGAGGCGGCACGCAGGTACGGGTGTGCGTCAGCGACGTACGGAGTCGAGGTCAACGAGGAAGTCCTTCCTGCCCGCGGGCAGGGATGAGAAGAGGTCACCGGAGGCGACCGGGGCCCATGGCGGGCGGGCCGGGCGGTAGTGAAGTGTGGTGCGAGGTACGGGCGGAGTGGCCCGGGGCCTGCTCGGCGCGCAGGTCGATGTACGAGCCGGAAGCGCACACACCGGGATGGCTCTCGGCGGGCAGGTAGGTGCCGGAGCCGTCGGCTGCGCCCACGATGTCGTACTCCTCCAGCCAACGACGGAGACCGGGCAGTTCGAGCAGAGGGCGATAGGCGTCGTCGAGGTCGCGGTCGTTGGCGACGAAGAGCGTGGACCGCGCGCCCTCCTTGAGGCTAGGACTGCGCAGTGCGATGGTGAAGGCGCGGGAGGGCCGCGGGGTCAACACGAGCTCCAACTGCGCCGCCAGAGAGTCCAGGGCATCGGCGGCTTCGACCGCAGTCTCGTAGCGCACGTCCTCGTAGGCGGCGTACTCGCCTTCGAGTACCGCACCGTCGGCGTCGCGGTGGACGTCGAGGCGCTGCCGGTGGCGCCGTTGCATCTCCTTGACGGACGCGAGCAGCGCGACCAGATCGTCGTACCCCGCTGATGCGAGCGCGTCCGGAGCGGGCCGGGCCGTCACAGGGCGGTCCTGGCAAGGGGGAGGGCTGCGAGAGTGAAGGCGTCGGGCTGCTGGTAGTAGAGGCGGCGCAGGTCGACCTGGGCGGTGACGGCGGCGGTCTCGATCTGCGCGCACGCAGCATCCAGCGCCGCGTCGGTCCCGGCGGAGACGGTGAGCAGGCCGGTCAGGGCGACGTCGGCATGGCCGGCGATGAGCTGGCGTTCGCGGGCCTTGACGTCGGCGTACTCGACGCTGTCGGCCTCGCTGTCGACCTGCCCGCGGCGGGAGCGCTCGGCGGCATCCGAGATGATCGCCGCCTTCTTCCTCTGGACATCGCGCATCGCCGACTCCAGCCCCTGGGGCACGTAAATAAGGGACAGGCTGCGCCGGACCCCGGCGGTGAACATCAGCCCGTGCAGGAATCCGGCACCGGTCTCCGTGCGCGGCCAGTCCTCGACCCAGTACGTGGCATGCCGGGCGGAGTCGGTGGCGAGGCGGTCGTACTCCTCGACCTGGACGACCGGTCCGGCAGCGGCCGGGTCGGCTTCGGCGCGCCCGCTCGGGGACCACTGCTGCAAGGCGGAGAGTGCCTTGGGATCGTAGGCCGTGCGGATGACGGCGGCGATCTCCCGTGCGCTAAGCCAGCCGGTCACCATCAGTCCCGCGCTGCGGGCGGCCTGGGCGATGGCGCTGGTGGTCTGTTCCATGACCGTGAACGCACCTGGGAGGCCGCCACCGGCCTGGGAGATGAGGCGCTTGGCGGCTTTGAGGTCGAGGGAGATGGCCAGATACGCCTCGTGTGGGGCGGCGGCCGGCCCGGCGGAAGCGACCAGGTCGGAGTACACCTGCCCGGCGACCGGGGCGTTGGGGTAGCCCTGCTGGGTCCAGTGACGGGCGAGGGTGTCGCCGCTGTCGGGCACGGTGCGCTCCAGCACCTGTACGGAGGCTACGTGGCCGGTCCGTGCGATGCCCGCGAGCGCTCGTCCCCACCCGCTGACGTTGTGGTTCTGGGTGGCGGGGTCGAGCAGGGCGAAGGCCCGGCTGGAGACGCGGGCGACGGCGGTCAAGGTCTGGTGGTGCGGGTCGTGGACGGCGGCGGCGCCGTTGGCCGAGTCCGAGGGCGTGACGACGCGTAGGGAGGCGGCGGTGCCCGGCAGGTGGAGGGTGCCGTCGTGGCGAGGGCGGGTGACCGGGCGGGCGAGCCACAGGGTCTGCCCGCTGCGGCGGCGTCGGGTGAAGCGGACGACGATCGGCGCCCAGTCGATCAGTGACTTTCCTTCTCGGCGGATGGCGACCAGGGCGGTGACTGCGGCCCACAGCGGGGCGAGCACGATCGCGCCGAGCAGCCCGGTGCTGACGAAGGTGGCCAGCAGCAGTGCCAACGCCAAAGACACCAGGGTGAGTTGGGGGAGGGTGAGGCCGAGCAGGATGCCGCGCTTGGACCTGTGGGGGAATTTGACCGTGAGGGGAGTGATCGAGAGTTCAGACAAGGGCCGTTCCGGTGGTGCGCGGGCCGGGCCGGAGCAGCGCACACGAAGTGCATCGTGTGCGCCGCTCCGGCATGAGCGGGTCGGGGTCAGATGCCAGTGGGCGGAGGCGGGGGCGCTCCGGCGCCGCCGGCACCCAGCGAGGATGCGGAGTTCGGGGCCGGGGGCGCGCCCTGGGGCGGGGGCATGGTGGAGCCTGCCGGGTTCGACATGAACCCGCCGCCGGACGGGGAGCCTGAGCCGGGCCTGCCCTGGCCGGGACCGCCGCCGAACTGGCCACTGGTGTCATCAGTGGCGCGCGTGGGCGGAGGCTGGACGGCCTTCTCCAGACCGCCCTTCATGCCCTGGCCGCCCGAGCCGCCGCTGTCCTGGCCGCTGCCACCGGACGGGTTGGAGGCGATATCGCCGGGGAAGCCGCCGGGCACCGCGTCAGGTCCCTGCGGGGCGGCGCCCGCTCCGGCTGCCGCGCCGCCGGTTCCGGCGGTGGCCGACATCGCGGCGGCCTTCCGGCCCGCGCGTTCGGTGTGCTGACGGGCGAGCTGCGCGCCGGCACCACCCGCACGGTGGATCGTTTCGCCGTCCGAGCCCTCTGCGGCCCAGTGCACGAACTTGAACGTGGCGTACGGGCACAACAGGACCAGCACCATGATGACGATGCCGGACATGACGTCGGCGAGTGCGTCCAGGCCGTCCGCGGCCTGGGTCTTGCCCATGGCGGAGATGCCAAGCACGAAGATCACAGTCATCAGGAGCTTCGAGACGACCAGGGTCGCGGTCGCTTCGATCCAGCCGCGCCGCCAGCGGCGGGCGGCCTCCCAGCCGCCGCCGGCACCGGCGAACACGGCCAGGGTGACCATGACGAGGATGCCGACCTTGCGGACCATCATCACGCACCAGTAGAGGAACGCTCCGATGGCGGCTCCGACGGCGGCGAAGACCGCGACGAGCCAGCCCATCCCGTTCAGCGCGGGAATCGCGCTCACCTTCACGATGCGCCGGACCGCCGATTCGATCGACAGGTGGGAGGCTTTGAACAGACCGTCGGAGAGGGCGTCGACCACTTCGATGGCGACCGTGGTCAGGGCGATGGCACTGAAGGCGAAGATCACGCCGGATGCTGTGCCGGTGAATGCCTGGGTCAGGGCCTGGCCGTCGCGTTTCATCGCGGCGCGGACCAGCTGGGCGCAGAAGGTGGCGACGAGGATGATCAGGCCGATCGGCAGCAGCAGCTCGTAGTTGGACCGGAACCAGCCTGCGTTGAGATCGACGCGGGTGGTGGCGTTGACGGCCTTGGCGGCGAGATCGGCTGCTGCGGAGGCGAGTTCGCCGGCGGACTTGGCCATCCAGTCGCCGATGACCTTGCCCGGATCGGTGGCGAAGTCGACCGCGCCCTTGGTGGCGCCGGCCAGGCCGCACATTTTCTCGGCGAGGGGTATATCGCAGAAACCCACGGGGAGTTGGTCTCCTTTCGTGTGTCAGGCGCGGGTCACTGCGTGACGCTCGGGGCGATGGCGGCCAGGGTGCAGTCCTGGCCGGGGCGGCACTGGACGGCCAGGGTCACGGCGCGGTCCTCGGCTCCTGCGCCGCCCTTGTTCCAGGCGATCTGCTGCTTGCCGTTGACGGTGACGACGTAGATGTACGCCTTGGTGATCGCGGACGGGTCCTCGGTCAGGGCCGCCTTGAACGCGGAGGGGAAGTGGCCTTCGGTGACCGTCGCGCTGGCGTGCTGGGCGTTGTCGGCCATGCGCGACCACAGCGTCGGATCCGGAACCTGAGCGGTGACCGACGTCCAGTCGGCGTACGTGACTTCCTTGGTCATCCACGCGTTCATGCCGGCGAGCTGCTGGTCGCGCGTCGTGTTGCGGGTGTCGTAGGACCAGAGCATCTGGGCGGCGGCCTTGGCGTAGGCCACCGGCTCGGCGACCTGCGGCGGCTTGGGCACCGACCCCGTCCCCGTGCCCGGCTTCGGCGCCTGCTCGGAGGGCGAGGCGCTGCTCGTCGAGGACGGCGTACCGGCTCCGGCTTCTGGGCCACTGCTGTCGTGGCCGGCGAAGAGCGCGACGGCTGCGGCGAGCGCCAGCAGGACGGTGAGGGTGATCGCGATGATCGCGATGCGGCGGTTGGCCGACCAGCCGACGCCGTAGGAGGACAGGGAGAGAGAGGGGAAACGTTTCATCAGTGGACCTGCGATCCCAGGGCGCTGAAGAACGCGACAATGCCATTGGCCGCGCCCAAGCCGAGGGCTGCGCCGGCGGAGACGAGTGCGCCCTTCTTGCCGTTGGCCTCGGCTTGGTGGCCGCCGGTGTGGTGGCCCCAGGCCCACACGCCGAGCGAGACGGCCAGGGCCCCGACGACGGCGATGATCCCGAACATGTTGATCGAGTTGACGACGTTCTTCAGCACGCTCAGGCCGGGAAGGCCGCCGCCCTGGGGGGAGATGCCGGGGTCGTAGGCGAGCCGGATGAAATGGTCTGACAGAGGCAGGGGCATGGGTGTGGCGGGACTCCTTGCGTGCGCAGGCCGCGTGCGGCCCGGCGAAGAGGGGAAGAGGCGAGAGGGGAAGTCGCGCGGACGGCGCCGAGAAGCGGCTGGCCAGGCCCGTGCGGTGCTTCCTGGCTGGTGGGCGGCGTCAGGTGACGCGGCGGGCGGCAAGAATCGCCCAGTCCTTCAGCGGGGTGATGCGGACCGGTTTACCGGTGCGGGGTGCCTCGATGACGAGGCCGGCCCCCATAAACATCCCGACGTGTTCGGGTACGGCGGCACTGCCGCGGCTGAAGATCAGGTCGCCAGGCCGTAGCTTGTCGGGCGAGACGGCTTTGCCCTCGTTGACCTGCGTGTACGTGGTGCGGGACAGGTTGATACCGGCCTTGGCGTACGCCTGCTGCGTGAGGCTGCTGCAGTCGCAGCGGCCCATCGGGTCGGGACCGTGCGCGGCCGTGCAGCTGCCGCCCCACTGGTACATCGTGCCGAGCTGGTGCATCGCCCAGTCGATGGCCGTACGCGCTTTAGGATCGGCGTCCTTCGGGATCGTGTAGCCCTTGGGCACGCTGCCCTCGGGGATGCGTCCGTAGGCGGATCCGTCCTGAGCCGGTCCGCAGCCGGGCGCTGGGGCCTTGGTGTCCTTCGCCGTGTCGCCGTCCTTGGCGGGCTGGTCCTTCTCCCCGCCGGGGAACGTGGCGGCGATGGCCTTCTGCAAGGCAGTGGCCAGCGGCTCCCACTGCGCGTACGCGTCCGGGAAGCCCGACTTCTGCACGGCCTGGGCGGCCTGGGTGACGGTCATCTGTTGCCACCCCTTGACCTCCAGCAGCGCCTTGTAGAACCGCTCGCTGGCGTAGACCGGGTCGCGGATCTGCTGGGCGGTGCCCCAGCCCATGCTGGGACGCTGCTGGAACAGCCCGAGGCTGTCGCGGTCGCCGGAGTCGAGGTTGCGCAGACGTGATTCCTGCACCGCGGTGGCGAGCGCGACGATCTGCCCGCGCTGGGGCACATCGAGCGAGCGGCCGGTGGCAACGATGGTCCGCGCGTTGGGGACCTGCTCGGCGGGCAGGGACAGGCCCTCGACCTTCACGTCCGTGCCGGACGCACCGTCGAGGATCTTTGTCACCTGCTGGGTGACGGCGTCCGTGTCGACGTCTCCCAGGCAGTTGCTGAATGAGCTGGTGGTTTCGGCGGCTTCGCTGGAGGCGGCGGCCACCATCATGGCCGTGCCGGCGAGCAGCATGGGGGAGAGGAAGACGACGCCGATGCCGGCGGCTATCGCCTTCAATCCAGCACGCCTCCCGGCGGCGGAGTGTCAGGCAGGGGAGGGGAGAGAGGTGTCACGAGGCGTCCTTGAAGGGTGAAGTCCTGTCCGCGCGGGCGTGCTTGGGCAGGGCCGCTGCGGCCGGAGGGGGGAGATCCGAGGTCCGGCGCACGCGGCGAGTTGCACCTCGCGATGCGTGCGGCGGTCAGGCTCAGGCGGAGCTGGGCATGGTGGACTTCGGTTCGGGGGGCGGGGGAAAGAGCCGTCGACAATGGCTGCCGGGCTCCAAAACCGTAGCCACAGATCCCCGGTGAGCGGCATAACGCTCTGTCAGGAAACAATTTCCCGGGAATTTCGCCCAACGGCACCGCTCCACCGGGAATCGTGCCCTACGGTTTGGGCTCCTCCCTCGCACACTCCGCATCGCGGACCGCGGGCATCACCGTGCCCGCGTCCTACCGCCGGGTTTCGTGTGCGAGCCGGAGCAATTCAGCCCACTCTCACCCGAGCCGATTTGGGGTATCTCTTTGTCTTTTTCCCTGCACCAGGGCGACGCGCTGAGCGTCCTTGCGACACTGCCGGACCAGTGTGTGGACTCCGTCATCACCGACCCGCCGTACAACTCCGGCGGGCGGACGGCCAAGGAGCGCACCAGCCGCAGCGCGAAGCAGAAGTACACCTCGGCTGACGCGCAGCATGCACTGCCGGACTTCACCGGCGAGAACATGGACCAGCGCTCCTACGGCTTCTGGCTCACCCAGATCATGACCGAGGCACACCGGCTGACGAAGCCGGGCGGCACCGCTCTGCTGTTCACCGACTGGCGCCAGATGCCGACGACGACGGACGCGTTGCAGGCGGCCGGCTGGCTGTGGCGCGGCGTGCTGGCGTGGCACAAGCCGCAGGCCAGGCCGCAGAAGGGCCGTTTCACCCAGAACTGCGAGTTCATCATCTGGGGCTCGAAGGGTGCCATCGACGGGTCCCGTAACCCGGTCTACCTGCCCGGCCTTTACTCCGCCTCCCAGCCCAGCGGCAAGAACCGCCAGCACATCACCCAGAAGCCAGTGGAGGTGATGCGGGAGCTGGTCAAGATCTGTCCCGAGGCCGGCACCGTCCTGGACTTCACCGCCGGATCCGGGTCCACCGGTGTCGCAGCCCTGCTGGAAGGCCGCTCGTTCATCGGGGTGGAGAAGACCCGCGAATACGCCGAGATCGCAGCCGACCGGCTGACCCAGACCGTGCAACAGAACCTGTCCCAGGACGACTTCGACCTGTCCGCCTAGGGCTTTACCGCCGCCCGGCACGGGCGATAGCGGACTGATGCCCCCGTCTGGCCCCGTGCCGCGCGATGCGTTGTAGCACCGGATCCCCGGTTAGCGAAACCGGGGGTTCTCCGGATCGTGGAGCCGTCATTCACACACCAACGGCTGCGGCTTCAAGGAGACCCCTTTCGTGCCCGAATCCATAAACACCCCTGACGACGGGGAAATGGAACCCGTCCGGCTGCCGGACTCGAATCTGGAGAGCGTCGAGGCCACCGTCCGCAAGCTCATGGAGCAGCAGGCCGAGCAGGCCCGCCAGCTCGACAGCCTTTCCGCCCCTCCGGACCCCGCGGCCTTCGCCGCGTTCGGCCTGCCCAGCCTGCCTGGGATGCCGGGAACACCGCTCCAGGCGCCGCCCGAGCCGCGCCCGATCCTGGAACTGGAGGGCGAGGAGTACGAGGACGAACTGGACGCACTGACGGACTGGGTCGACGGCTTCCTCATCGACACCTACGGCGCGGAGGTCACCACCGCCGCCCCGTGGTGCAAGCAGTGGCAGGAACACGACGACGTCGTCGCCTGGCTGCACGCCCTGTGGATGGCCTACCTGCAGCACAAAGACCCCGAGGCCGGGCCGTCCGGGATGTTCGTGTGGCACCGCGACTTCCTCACCCACTGCCTGGCCCACGTACGGGCGGCGGGCGGACCGCTCTCGGCCTGCCAGACCGACCCCGACCGCGACGCACACCGCCTGCTGCCCGGCCCCGCCTCCTCTCACCGCACCGTCCGTGCCGCCGCCGGCGACCGGCCGGAGCCCGGCAAGCCGGACCAGGCCGCCGGATGAGCGGGCCCGAGCACCAGCCCGCCTTCGGTCTCTCCTTCGACCCGCGCGCCCTGACCGACCTCCTGGCCGCCCCAGGCGACATCCGCGACCTGGCCCTTGCCCAGATCCAGGACGTGGTCAACGCCCAGCGGTTCGGCCCCAAACTGCTCGGCGAACTCGCCGACTACCGCAAGCTGTACGTCGACAGCCGCAAAGCCTGGCGCATCGTCTACGCCCAGCGCCCGGCCCCGCCCACCTCGGCGCACCGCACCGAGATCCATGTGGTGGCCGTACGCCCGCGTGACCGCCACGAGGTGTACACCGTCGCCCGCAAACGCCTGGGCATCACCCGGCGCCCCACCAGTGCGCTCGCTCACGCCGCCCGAACGAGCTCTCCGCAACTGGAGGCCCGCCGCGCACTGCCCAAGCCGGGTCCGCCGCCCTCCGCAGTGCCTGGTCTGCCCCGCCCCGCCCAGCTCTCGACCCCGAAGGACCGCACTCTTTGACGACCCCCTTCCCCTCCGTCCCCAACGACCGCACGGCCGCACCCACCGGATTCGGCATCCCCCAGGACAACCCGCACCACCGGACCATCACGCACCCCCGACGCCGCGGCAGGCAACTAGACGTGCAGATGCTCCCCGTGGCCGGCGTTGAGCCGACCCGCTACCGGGCGGGGAAGCGTGAGCAGTTCACCGACGTCTTCCTCCTGCGGGCTCCCGCCGGCGACGAGCTGTAGGAGGTCTGCAAGTGCCCCGCAACACATCCGTGCCAAAGGCTCTCACCCAGCTGGACCTCCGGATCGAGGCGGCTGTCGGCCACAGCATCGACCGCCTGTGGCAGCACCGCGACCGCGACCTCCTCGACGAACCGCACACGCGCCTCGTCGACGCACACCGCGCCCTCGTCCAGGCCGAGCTGAGCGTGACCGTCTACCGGTCCCAGCTCAACAGCCTCTCCTCCGGTGAGTACCCGGTGGACAGCAAATGGTTCGAGCGCATCGACCGAACGATTGACCTGCTGGAAGAGGCGGCCCGCACCCGGGATGAGCGGCAGGCGCATGCTGTTGCCGCGCTTGAGCCCGTCGAAGCCGCCGCCCGCGACAAGGCTCCCCGCAAGGTGCCCGACCTGCCCGCACCCGACGTTGCCGCACTGCTGGCCATCACCCAGGGCGCCAAACTCCACCGGAACCTCCTGACACAGCAGATGTACGTCGTCACCGCATCCGGCACCCGCATTCCCTACAGCCAGATGCAGCGCCTCGAAGAACACGGCCTGGTGGACCGCGACACCTCCCACCACGTCACGGCAGGCCAGCCCGTCACGCTGACCGACACCGGCCGCGCGGCCCTGACCGCCCCGCGCTCGACGTCGGCACCGGGAGCCGCTCCCGTGCCTAGGCCCGGAGCCTGGCCCGCGGCTGCTCCCGCCCGCCGCTGAACACGCACACCCCGCCGGCCCCTCCTCCCCCCGAAAGCCCTATGCCCTCATCTCCTGACTTTCGCCTCGACGGCTACAACGCCGTCAACGACCGTGTCGCCGAGCGGTTCTGGCAGCACATCGAGATCGAAGAAGGCGACCTCTCCGTGCTCGCCGAGCACCACACCGACGACCAGCGTCACAGCTACTACGTCATGCACAACGGGGCGGTGACCTGGGGCATCCCCGGCGAACCGCAGCTGGTGGCCCTTCACCTTCAGCGCGACGTTGAGGCCGCCACCTTCCGATTCCAGCACGAGCAACTGCCCTTGGTGGCCATGGCCCAGAGCTGGCTGATCGCCCGCGGCTGCCCGGAGGAGGCCATGGCCCTGCGCCCGGGAATCGGTGCGGACCCCGCTGACGAGGCCACCAGGGCGCTGGAGGCTCGCCTCACCTCGGACGGCGACCATTTCGCCCTGGTCACCAGCTACACCTCGGACGATCCAGACCGTACGCAGATCACGGCGCTCCTGGCCGCCATCGACGAGAACGCGCCGCAGCGCTTTCGGGTCCTGCTGGAAGATGTCGACACGGAGAACTGGACGCGCACCCTGCGCGAAGGCAGCTTCTCGACCTACGAGGAGGCCACCGCCTGGTGGCAGGCCCACTGGTCCAGCGACGGCGTCCCCCTGCCGACCGCCCAGACAGCGGCCCGGCCCAGCGCACCGTCCGCGATGCCCGGTCTTCCTGCGGCTCCCACGTCGCGCACAGGCCCAACTCGCTGACACCACAGCCGACTTCCCTCGGAGGCAGCACCTTTTCGTGAGGACTCCGAGAGGCGCCGGCGGGCGGCGAAGCGCGAAACATAGCAGCACATCCCCGGTTAGCAAAACCGGGGATTCTCCGGACTCTTGAACCACTGCCCGCACGGCGCCAGCCGCGGGCGTGTATCCGCGTCCCTTCACTCTTTCCTGGAGGTCAATTCCTCATGCGCTCATCCCGCATAGCCGTTTCTGCTGCCGTTCTCGGCGCACTGGCCCTGCCGCTCGTCGGTGCCACGTCCGCGAGCGCCGCACCCGTCCAGGCGCCGGCATCCGCACCGACCAGCCGCGCGTGTGACCGGCCCGGACCGTGGGCCGTGCACACGCAGGCGGTGACGATCCGCTCCCAGGCGAGCGCGAAGTCCACAGCCGTCGGCGTGCTCTACCGCAGCCACACGTTCACGGTCCACAAGACCAGCGGCAACTGGCACTACATCACCGACAGGAGCACGGGCGTAAAGGGCTGGGTCTCGGGCTCGTATGTCTACCGCGACGCCTACATGTGCCTCGACTAGTCGTCCGGACAAGCGAGTTCACCGAACTGCCAGCACCACTCTTCTGCCTTTGTCGGTGAACAGCGAATGCAGCGCCGTTGATTTGCCCCACGGATTTCCGAGGAAAGGAGCAGTGCCGTGCCCGAAGACGCCGACGATGTGATGGGCGTCATCACCCATCAGATCGAGGCCCGCTTCCAGATGCCGCTGGCCGACCTGCGACGGGCGGTGGCCGCCGCCCCCCGCGCCAGCGACGACGCGACGGTCGTCGTGAAGTGGTACGGAATGCTTGCCGAGGCCCAGGAAGCACTGAACAAAGCCGAGGACGCCCTCGTCGCGGCCCTCGACGCCGCCCCGGGTGACGTGCTGGACGATCCGGTCATGGCGCTGGCCCACCAGGTCAACGCCGCCGTCGCGGTACGTGACGGGCGGGCGATGGTGGTTCGCCACTACACCGACCCGAACTCCCCGGGCCGCCGGGGGCCCGGAGCATGGCGGGGGGCCGAAACTGCCCCCCGGCGTGGTCCGGCCCTGACGACGGCCCCGGCGCCGATCATGCCTGCGCCGGCCGTCTCTGTGCGAGGAGCGCAGAGGTGAGCGTCGTACACAAAATCACCAGCCAGGACGAGGTCCTGGTCCGCGCCTTCGGTGCCTCGTTGAGCGAGTTGTACACACAGGCCGCCGGCCCCGAGGCATCTGCCGCTCTCACGCGCGCCGTGGAGCTGCGCTCCTGGCTGGCGGTGGCCGAAGAACAGGTCGCCCGGGTCCGCGACCGCATCCACGACGCCACGGCCGCCGACCGCGACATGGGCGAACTGTCCGCCGAAGACCTTCGCTTCGACGCGCAGTGGCTCGAGGCGGCCCTGTCCGCCCGCGACGGATACGCCACCGCCCTGACCGGTCTGCTGAACACCATGCCGACGCCCGGAAACCGCCCCGAACGACCGGTGCAGCTCGCCCAGCCCAGGCTCCACACCACGCTTCCGCCCGCCCCGGCACCCGCCCATGTCGGGGCGGTGCGGGCCCGCCGCCCCTGAAAGCCCCGCCGATTGCCCCACAACCTCTCCCAGACCATCGCCGAACGCATCGAGGACCTGTACGGCCAGCCGATAGCCGCCCTCGAAGCCCAGGCCGACACCCATCCACGCGGCAGCATGCTCGCCGCCCTAACGAACAGCTACAGCGATGTGCAGCTCGCCGAGCGGAACATCGCCTTTCAGCTCCAGCGCTTGCGTGAATTCGCCCAACCAGAGCGCGAGATAGGCAAGTTCGAAGCGGGCCACCTGCTCGACTGCGCGCGCCGGATCGCAGAATCCGTCGCCACCCGGGACGCCCACGCCAAGACAGCCAGCGCCGTCCTCGCCGGCCTGCACCGCGTCCCGGCCACACCCTCCCCGCCGTCCGCGGCACCCGCGTCCGCTCCAGCGACCGCTGCCACCCGCACCCGCTGATCCGCCCGTCCCGCCCTAGGAGTTACCCCCTTGGCCACCACCGGTCTGCCCCGCTCCACCCAGGTTGACGTCGCCCGCGTCACCGAGTCGCTGGAGATGATCGCCCCGCTGTGGAGCGTGTGGATCCTGATGACTCTTTCCGCTCAGCCCCTGCGCTACGCGGAGATCAAGCCGCGCCTGCCCTGGCTGAATGACGGCACCCTCCACCCCAAGCTGCGCCGTCTCGCCGACGCCGGACTGGTCGAGCGCACCGAAGTCTCCCAGGGCCACGTCACCTACGGCCTGACCGCACGCGGCACCGACCTGATGCCTGTCCTGACCGTGATCGCGGCCTGGGGCGAGACGTACCTGGAAAAGCCGGTGGTGAAGAACAAGGACACCGGAAAGCTGGAGCCGCTCGCCACGGTCGCGCCGGCGCAGAACATCGAGGATGCCCTCGCGCTGATCGGTCCCCGGCACGCCACGCCGATCCTGTGGGTGCTCAAGGACCGCGGCGCCTCCAGCGCCAAGGCGCTCTCAGCCGCGGCGATGCCGGGCTACCGGCTCAGCAACGTCTACCCCCAGGTGGACCGCCTGGTCGGGGACGGCCTGGTCCGCAAGAACGGCCGGGCCTACGAGCTGACCGCCACCGGCCACGCGCTCGCCCCGGTCTACCGGGCTCTGAGTGCCTGGGCCGCGGGACGCCCGCTCGACGACGCCGACACCCACCCCCTGTGGGGCACGGCCCCCGTCCCGGTGGTGACGCAAGCGGCGTCCGGTCCCTGGCTGACGACCCAGCCCCGCGTATCGGCACCTGCCACTGCCGTGACCCCAGCCGCGCACCCCGCCGCGCTCGCCATTCAGCCTGCGGCCTCATCGGCCACGGCCTGGAAGGGCGGCGACCTGTTCTCGCACCAGATACCGGCACGCCCCATCGCCCTCCCGCAGACGCAGGGGCCGCGCCGATGACCCACATCATCCTCGCCGACCAGCCGCAGGCACGCCGCGCGATCCGGGCATTGTCGCTGCCCGCACTGGTCCGCCTGGTCACCGAGATTGACGACAACGGCCCCATCAGCCGACGCCGCGGCAGCCTGCAGAGCGCCTTTGACGACCTCAGTGCCCACCAACTGCGCCACGCCATCGACCGGGCTCGCGAGTTCGGCCTCGTCTACGGCGACGAGGACGAACGAGTCCGCTACCGGCTCACCGACCGCGGCGAGGAACTGGCCGAGGTGTACGACACGGCCGCCCGTTGGGCCCGTGCCCACCAATTCCCCACGGCGGCCACGGACTTCGTCACCCGGGTCCAGCACACCCTCGACCTGCTCAGCCACACTGAGGCACTCGCACACGCCACTGCCCGGTCCGGTGACGCGAGCGGCATGCTCACCCCTGGGGGAGCAGTCCTTGGCCGTGACGCCATCGTCGCCCTCGATGGCCCGCAGAGCGCCTTGGGCGCCTGGCTCAAGTCACATGCGTACGCCCTGCACCACACGGCCCTCCACTCCTCCCTCGCGGCGGATGAGTGGGAGATCGCTGCGTGAGACCCAGTGCCGGGCCCCGGCATGCACGCCGACCGGCCCCCACCCTGCTGCGGGGCATCTACCTGCCCCGCAGCATGGATGCCGGCGCCTTCGCGATGACGACGTACGGGATCCCACTGCTGGTGCTCGCCACCACCAACTCCGCTTCCCTGACAGGACTGGCGTTCGCGCTTGAGTGGGTGCCGCGCCTGGGCGCGTTCGCCGTCGCCGGAGCGATAGTCGACCGCCACGGCACCACCCGCGTACTGCGCACGGCTTCCTTCCTGCGGGCCTTGGTAGTGGTGGCCGCCGCCTTCGCCCTGCCACAGATGGCGGCCGGGGTAGCCACCACCGCCGCTGTCATGCTGCTCGCCGCCACGAGCGGCGTGCTCACGGAGTTCTCCTACATCGCCGCCGAGACGGCGGGAGGCATCGCCAGCCGCCAGGCCGGCGAGCGCGCCCACCGGGTGCAGTCGGTGCTCCTGGGCATTGATCAGGTCGGCACTCTGGCCGGACCGGCTGTCGCCGGCCTGCTGCTGGAGCGGGCGGGGGCCGCCGGAATGCTCGTCACGATCGCTGTCTTCTCGCTCCTGGCGTGCGCCTTCGCCCCCCGGCAGTACACCACCCGGGCCGAGAAGCCGCAGCCGGTCCTGGCGGGGCTTCGCACCGGATGGACGACCTTGCGCGCGCTGCCCGCGCTGGGCTGGCTGGTGTGCGGACTGACCCTCTCTAACCTCGCGGTCGGTCTGCTTCAGGCCGCAGCCCCGGTGATCGTGGTGAAGGAGCTCGGGCACTCCAGCGCCGACGTGGGCCTCATCTGGTCGGTGGCCGCCATCGCCTCCCTGCTCACGGTCACCCTGTGCCGCCGCGCGATCGACCGTTTCGGCCTGTGGCCGGTCGGTGCGCTGTCCGCCACCGTCGCGGCCAGTGCGTGCCTGGCGGTCTCCCTCGCTCAGACCTACACCGCGTATCTCGTGCTCATCGCGGTGCTCATGGCCGGCGAGGGCGGCATGACAGTGGTGCTGCGCACCCTGCGCTCCCACCTCATCCCGCAGCAGGTGTTCGGCGCCACCCTCTCGATGACGATCCTGCTGCTCCTGCTGCCGTTTCCGCTGGCCGGTGTCCTGGTCGCATCGGTGCCGCCCGCCCTGCTCGGCCACGTGATCACCGCCTGCGCGGTTCTACAGGCCCTGGGCCTGCTCACGGCCTTCTCCCGGCTGCGCACCCTCCCTGTACTGCGCGCCTCGCCTGACCTCACCCCACCCCTGCTGTCCGCTCTCCCGGAGACCAACCCGATGCCCATGCCCGCCACCCAGGCCCTCATACCCGTCGCCCGCCCCTCCTTTCGCGCGGGATCCAGGCCCACGATCACCGATCAGTTCCTCGCTTTCGACGCCGCTCATCCCTACGTCTACCGGGCCCTGGAAAAGCTGACGGCTGAGCGGATGGCTGCCGGTGCCACCCGCATCGGGCTGAAGGAGTTGTTCGAGGCCCTGCGCTGGCGTCTCCCGCAGGGGCTGCGCGGGCTCAACAACAACTACACCGCGCTGTATGCGCGGCAGCTGGTCGCGGACCACCCCGAGTGGGCCCACGCCTTCGAACTGCGCCGCCGGCGCACCCCCTGAACCGCCACGCCGTAACCGAACTGCCCTCTACATGAACCTATTTGGAGCGTTCTTGCCCACGATCCTCGTCGTTGCCACCACGGGCCCGGAGGCTCAGGACTACCGCGGGTACTGCCTCGAAGCCGTCGCCCAGCGGTACGACATCGTCCTGATCACTCCCGCCGAACCCACGTGGGAGCGAGAGTTCATCATCGACTTCGAGATCGCCGATCCCGACAACGCCCAGGCATTGGTTGACGCAGGCCAGGCCCTCGCCGAGCGCCACGACCTGGCGGGGGTGGTGACGTGGACCGAGTGGTACTTGGCCCAAACCGCGCGTCTTGCCCGGCGTCTGGGCCTGCCGTCGAGCGGACCCGAGGTGATGGAGGGCGCCCGCAACAAGGCAGTGGCCCGCTCCCTCTTCGCCCGCCACGGCGTGCCCTCCGCAGCCTCGATGACCGCACATTCTCTGCTGGAGGCGGCGCTCGCCGCCGAGACGATCGGCTACCCCATCGTGCTCAAGCCCGCCGCCCGTGCGGCCAGCATCGGCGTCATCCGCGTCGACCGCGTCGAAGAACTCCCCGACGGCTTCGCGTTCGCCGCCGCCGGCGCACGCGACGGCATCGAAAGCACCAAGGTCCTGGTGGAGGAGTACCTCGACGGCCCCGAAGTCTCCGTCGAATGCGTCACCCACCGTGGCCACACCACCGCCGTCGCCGTCACCCGCAAGACCCTCGGAGCCCCACCGTTCTTCGAGGAGATCGCCCACAGCGTGGACGCCGCCGATCCGCTGCTCGACCAGGTCGCGCCCGTCGCCGCCGCGGCCATCAAGGCGCTCGGCATCACCGACGGCGTAAGCCACGTCGAGATGCGCCTCGTGAACGGCCGCTCCCGCCTGATCGAGGTCAACGCCCGCATCGGCGGCGACATGATCGGCCACCTCGTGCAGCTGGCCACCGGTGTGGACCTGGCCTGCGCCGCCGCCGACACCGCCTGCGGCCAGACCCCCGACCTCGCCCGCACCCGGCACAGCGCCGCCGCAATACGGCTGCTCTACCCGAACACGTCCGGCACCCTCACCCACTGCCACCTCGACGACGACTTCGCCACAGACGCGCCCTGGCTGGACCAGATCACCTTCCAGCGCACGCTCGGAGACACGGTCGCCCTGCCGCCCGACGGCGGCGACATGTTCAGCGCCCGCGTCGGATTCCTCATCACCACGGCGGCCACCGCGGCAGAGGCCCAAGAACGCGCCCGGACCGTGGAGGAACATCTCGACCTCACCACCGAGCCGCACATTCCCGGCGCGCGGTCCGCCCGCACGGGACACGCATGAGCGGCGGCCGTGACTACCCCTTCTTGGGCCTGCACCCCTTCGTACCGGCCGACGCCGCGTCCCGGCAGCAGTACGACGTACTGATCTCCCTCGGCGACCGATATCAAGTCCGGGAGACCCTCAGCACCCAGGACGCCCACCACACGTACGCCCTGCTGCTGGACAAGGCCGGACGCTGGGGCCTGGCGGGCGGCAGCCCGATCGTGGCCGTCCACGTGCTGCGCAACACCATCGCCGGGACCTTCCGTATCGAGCGCGCCGAATTGCCAACCCTCGCTGCGGCACAGGACTGGTTCGAGCAACGTGAGATGGGCAACCACCGGATCCTGAGCGATAGCTATGGCAGGCGGCCGGCCGACGGCCTTACCGAGGCCATTGACCATGAACGCGGCCGACACCACCCGCAGTACGACCTGACCAAGGACACGCTCACAGGTCCCGACCCGAGCGACACCTACTTCCTGTTCGAGCCCTCGGGAGCCGCCACTACGGAAGTGCACTGGCTCATCCAGCACAGCCAACTGGGTGACGGCTTCTTCAGGTTGCGCGACGTCCTCCTGCCCAGCGCCCTGGCCACGCACCACTGGCTTACCGACCACGGCATCATCCGCACGCCACCGCGGCGCTCCCGAGCCAGACTCGCCACAGCGCCCAGCGCCGCGCAGTCGACAGCGCGCCGGACTGCCGCACGCCGCTGAGCCGCCGAAGGCCGCACACCTGCTCACACCCTCACGACCGCACCCGCCCGCTCGGCACGCCAAGCGTCCCGCGCTGGAGCGCGGCCATCCGACCGGCCCTGCCCAGCCCGCCGCTGGCCCTGCCCGGCCTGCGCCGATGACGCCGGGCGCCATCCCTATCGGAGCCACCTCGTGTTGATGCATGCCCCCAAATTCTTCGCAGAACTGTGCCTCCCCTTCGCGCACAGCACCGTTATCGGCAACACCTACTACGCCACCCCCGTTTCGGGGGCACCGCTGAGGCTGAGGATCAGCTTCACGCAGACCGTCCACGCGGACACGTACGGCGGCCTGCGCCTGGCGATCGTCCATGCGGACCGAGGCGAGATCGACGCCGTGGCGCTCAACTTCGTGGACCACGGCACCTTCCACCGCCGAGACGAAGCCCAGAACACCCCCGAACGCAGCAAGCAGTACGGCACGTTCGGCCCGTACGGACCCGTCGGCCGCCCGCCCTGGGAGGGCGCCGTCACCGGCGGGCTCCGCGACGCCATCGAGCAGTGCACCGCCGTCTGGTTCCCCGGCGCATGGCAAGCGCCCGCGCCCCACCGCACCGAGGGCCGTACCGCCCACTCCACCCCCGCTCCGCCACCCACACGCGGCGCCGCCCGTGCCGGCTGAACCTCTCCTCACCCCCGACAGACCCGCATCAACCTGGAGTTCCTCCTTGCCTACTTGCTCCGCGCGTTCTCTCTCCGCTGTCGCCTTCACCGTCGCCACTACCGTGACCGGCACGCTGGCCTGGGTCCCTGCCGCTTCGGCCCATGCCCCCGAGCCCACCCCGTCCGCCCCGGCCACGGCCGCCCCGAGGAGCATGGTCGAGTACGGCGGCATCAAGATCCTCAAGAAGGATCCCGGCGGTGACCTGATGGCCGGCGCCGTCTTCGCTCTCCTCAACTCCTCCGGCAAGGAGGTGGCCGACGGTAAGACCGACGCGGCTGGCCAGCTGGTCTTCAAGGACCTCGCCGCAGGCGTCTACCGCCTCAAGGAGACCAGCAGCGGCAGCCCAATGCACAACACCGTCGCCGACCAGGACGTCATCGTCACCCCCGGCAACGGCACACCCCTGACCGTCATCGATCCCTTCAAGCCCGCCGACTTCACCGTCACCAAGACCGACAAGGACAGCGGCAGGCCGCTGCCCGGCGCCGTGATCAACATCATTCCGGCGGGCAATGGCGGCGACCCGGTGACTCTGACTACCGGCAAGGACGGCACCGCGAAGGCCCAGCTCCCGGTCGCCTCCCGCAACGGCACCGCCTACACCGCCACCGAGACCAAGGCCCCCGAGGGCTACCAGCTCGACTCCGCGCCGCAGAAGTTCACGGCCAAGCCCGGCTCACCCATTGCCATCACCCTCACTGACACCAAGAAGGAGAAGCCCACCCCGCCTCCCACCGTCCCGCCGACGGTGCCGCCCACGAAGCCGCCGGTTACCCCGACGGACAAGCCGACGCCGCACACCACACCCTCACCGTCCGCGCCGGCATCCCACACGCCGACTCCGGACGAGACCCCTGCGGCCCCCGAGACCCCGGCCCCGGAGGGCTCCCTCGCCCACACCGGTGCTGACGCCACTCCGTGGCTGCTCGGCGGGGCCGCGGTTCTCCTCGCTGCCGGCGCAGGTGCCGTCCTGGTCGCTCGCCGACGCCGGTCGGACGACTCCGACCACGACGGCTCCACGGAGAGCTAACACCCGCCCCCTTCGAACACAGCCCCCGGAATTCGCCTCGCGAATCCGGGGGCTTCGTCGTGCCCGGGGCACGCATCGGCAGGCCGTGACCTGCGCACGGTCCGTCCCTCCAGGGTGATTAGGCTGCGGCGGTGACCGAACCCTCGCCGCTCCCTGGCGACCCCACCGAGCTGCACCTGCGTTTCGTCTACGCCGACATGCTCAGCGACACCCCGCACGCGGACACCCTCGAAGAGTGGCGCGTCGAGGTCCTCCACCGGCGCCGCACGCACGACAACAGCCGTTGTCCGACCGCGCCCGGTGAGTGCGAAGCGGACCATTGTCCGGCGCACACCTTGAGCGACAGCGCCGTCGGTTCTATGACCTTCTTCCGCGTGCACTTGGACCGCGGTCGCAACGCGTACGCCGCGCTGGCAGATGAATCGGAAGACCTGAACGAGATTGCACAGGTCCTCCTCGACCCCGTCACCGGCTACTTCACTGACGAGGTCAGCGAACTGCTGGAATACAGCGGATCAGCCTTGCTCGTCATGGACCGGGTCACTCTGCGCGAGGAGTGGCGTGGGCAGGGCCTGGGCACGGTCCTCGCCTCGGAAGCCATCTTCCGGCTCATGCCCGGGTGCCGGGCCGTCGCCTGCGCGCCCGGCGTCACCGACCTCGGCAGCCGGAGCTTGAAGAATCGAGCTGAATGGGATCGCGTGAACACCAAGATCAGCCATGGGTGGAAGAGCATCGGGTTCCGCCTCTACCGCGACAACATTTATCTCCTCTCACCCGTCTCCGAGGACGTGGAGGAGCAGCGTGGCGCACTGCGCGGACGGCTCGTGGAGCTGGCCGTATCTTGGCGTACGGCCGTCTCTTGACGGGCCCGCCGCTACGACCAGGACCCCTAATTGCCCTCGCCGTGAGCTGTGCCCGTTCACCGAATGGAACGGGCACCCACGGGACAGTCGGTGCTCACTACTTCCTACGGAACACGAGACCTGCCGCGCTCGAGCCAGCGGTCGACCCACGTGGGCACAGAGAGGGCAAGGCGCTGTTGGGCAGCGTAGGTCGCTGGGCGCCGGTCCCGAATTTGTTTCAGGCGGTCGCCGCAGCGCTGGATGGCGCGAACTTCCAGCACTCCGCGCCACTCGGCCTGGCCGACGGTGACGGTGGTGCACTGGTCGCTGTAGCCGGGCGGCAGATAGCAGGCGCAGTGTTCGTCCAAGGGGGTAAGGGGCAGGCCCCAGCCGGGCGCCGCGAGCAGTGCCATCAGCCGCCGGTGGCCGGTGGCGCCGGCGCCTTCCGCGAACGTGGGGTCAATGATCCAGCGTTCGCCGCCGTTGCGTTCGTGGTGACCGAGCCAGCCGGTCACGGCCAGCGGCGTGCCCAGGGTACGGATCAGGCCGATCCGGCGTAGCAGCCCGCTGGTCAGCCAGGCCGATGCCGCGGCGCCTCGGCGGCCCGGCCGACGGTAGGGACGCTCGGCCTGGTGCCACCGTGCTGGCTGGTCGCGGTGGCACGGGGTCATGCCGTAGGCGCCCAGTTGCCGATCCTGGACGTCGACGGCGCGCAGCCAGTCGTCGGGGTCCAGACCCAGCAGAGTGACGGAGGCGGATGTGTCCAGCACGCGCAAGACCACCTGACCGCCCTCGACGTGGGTACGGGCCCCTGGCACCCCGTTGACGTCGCCATACTCGTCGGCGCGCGGCAGTAGTGCCTCAGCCAGGTCCAGGGCCTGGGTCTCGTCTGGGTCGGACCGCTCGACAGGGTCAGCCTCGAAGCGGATCAGGAGGCGGTCGGGTCGCGGATCAACGTATTCGATGCCCCAGGGGTGCAGCGTGGTGATCCGACGCCAGGCCAGTGCGGCCATCACCCGGGCCTCCAGCAGCAACTGGTCCGCTCCCGGTTGCGGGATGAGCAAAGAGCCGGGCGAGGCGGCTTCAACCCGGCGCCGGGCGGATTGCCAGGGCAGACCGGTGTACAGACGCAGCAGTTCGGCGCGTCGTTCGACGGCGGTTGTCTTCATAACTCGAAGCCCCTCAACACCGCGCGGCTGTCCCGACACAGCCCGCGGCACAGAGCCACGAGGAACAACCGGACCATGCAGCGGTACCGGCCGAGTTGGCTTCTCCACGGCGTGCTCGATGTCGGGTCAAGCACAGGGCACGGACCCCGCCGGGCCCATGGAAATTCGACCACATCGGGCGAGGGCCGGGTCCCGTCACGGGCATGGCGCGCCGTCTCGTCACTCCAATGCCGCCCTACACGTGTCCAAGGGGCAGTTCGCCGGGGGCAGACAGGAAAGGGCACGAAAAGACTGGTGCAAGCCGCCAGGGGCATGTCAACGTAGACGACCTTCCCCGAAAAAACACCAGGTCAGAGAGGTGATGCCTGTGACCGTGGATGCGTCCACCCCTGGATTCTCCATCACCACCGAGGCCCTGCGTCTGCGTTCGTGGCAGTTGGGCCCAGGCCAGCCGACGCTGGTCACCGACCTATTCAGCGCCGAGTTCTTCCACCTCGTCGTGGACGATCGGGCCGATGTCCACGTCAGCAGCGAGGACGGGCGTTTCTACCTCGGATGGTTCCCGCTGGGGCGCCCTGGCTCCGACGGCGACGGCTGGGCCCTCGCCGTCACCGGCACTGCCACAACCCCCGGCTACCGGATCCGTTTCGACACGGAGACGCCGGCGGAGATCGTCGCGGCCACGGTGCAGCGCGTGCTGGCCACGTCCCGGCCGCTGTGACCCCGCTGCCACCGCGCGGCTCGGATCTGCTGCTCGGCCACGGCACGTACCCTGCCCTCGTCCCCTGGTGGGGCGCCCATTACTGCAAGGAGATGCATCTTGGCCCCGGAGCTGACCGTCGGCGTCCTGCTGGCCCGCCTGTCCGCCAGCGACCGTGACACGGTGGTCCGTCTGCGGATCAACCCCTTCGCCCCCACGGTGCGTCGGCACGGCGGCGTGGTCCCCACCCGTGACGACGCCGACCGGCCGGTGGTGTTCATCGCCGAGGCCAAGGACGCCGAGCCGCTCGGCGCATTGCCCGAGCCGACCGTCGGCGACCTGCTCGACCAGCTTTCCGCCTGCGACCGCAACGCCGTCGTGCAGTTCGCCCTCAACCCCGACTTTCCGATGGCCCACCGTGCGGGCCCCGTCGCGGCTGCAAGTGACGAGAAGGGCCGCCCCGTGCTGTTCCTCACCGAGCCGGACGCGGATGAGGCCGAACAGTTCGGCCCGCTGCTGCCCCACGTCGCGGTCGCGCTGGGATGGCACGAGCCGACCGAGGCCCCGCCGCGCCGCCGGCGCGGCACGCGCCCCAGCGGCGGACAGTGAACCAACCACGAGCCCACGGAGGCGCCCCTGCACCCGCACCATCCCTCTGACTCCTCCTTCCCAGCCGCCTCGCCGGACCCGGTGCACTGGGTCACCCCGCGCCATCTGGCCGGCGACGATGACGTGCTCGCCGAGCGGGTCGGCGACACCCTGACCGGGCTGGGCTGGCGCATGTGGCCGACCTCCCGCGACACCCTGCTCTATGTGAGCCCGGACGAGCTGCGCGGCGCCGAATGGATCCTGGCCAGCAGCCCGTTCACGCTCGGCGGCCTGCGCGTTGCCCTGCAGATCTCTGCTCGCCCGGACGGCAGCAGCGCGCTGGTGCAGTGGAACGCCTACTTCACCACCGGCGTGCCGCCCGAGGCACTGCACGACTTCCTCGTCGCGCTCGATGCCAGCTCGGTGCCCGATACCGGCTTCGAGGAGCCCGAGGCGGTGGTGGCGGCACTCAGTGCGCAGGGCTGGATCCGTGACGTGGACCGCCCTCGCACCGCCGCCACGGACCCCGGCTTCGCCTCGCACGTCTCCCTTGAGATGCTGCCGGACCTGATCGCGGACGCCGATCTGCGGGAGGACCTGATGGGCTGGCAGGCATGGGCCGAGCCCACCTTCGGGGCTCCCTACCTGTGGTGCGCGAACTTCAGCCCGAGCGTCCCCCACGAGCTGGTCGCCGTGTTCGCTTCCTCGCTAGCCTCGCCGGCCCCGGTGGCACGCCACCGGCTGCCACACGGTGCGGAAGAGCGCCTCACGATCGTCCGCCGCAGCTGACACCGGGACCCGGCCAACAACACCGGCCGGGCCCTGTCGTCTGCGTGCCGCGTTCCCACGCGCCCAGCGCCACTATGTGGCCGAGATCCTCGGCCGCCGGTACGCCGGCCACTCGTCGTACACCTCGACGGCGAGGACCGCCTTGCCGAGGTCTGTCTTCGCCGTGAGCGCCTGATCTCCGTTAAACGCCCCGATCTCCGGACGCCGGGCCTGACGCCCGAACTCTGAGCGCGTGAGCCAACTGCCCCAGCCCGTTGCTCGGCAGGCCCTGTGGCCTGCCGAGCCGTTCGCGTATGTCGGGTGATGTGCGCCCTTGGAAGCACGGCCACCGTGGTGGTCAGATGGACTCATGATCACGCCGCACCGCAATGGCCCTGTCGAGGAGACGGCTTGGCCCGGTCCGCGTCCCTCGCTCTGCAGTCTGCTGAAGTGGATGGCATCTGACACCCACCACTGGCTCCGTGACGGATACGGTCAGCACGCTCCGCCGCCCGGCGAGGAGACCTTCACGGACGTCCATATCCGGCACCTGCGGCAAGCCATGGGCAGCCGCTTGAAGATCATCCAGTTCACCAAGAGGCAGGAGACTCTTAACGGGGCCGACTGGGAACTCTGGATCCACAACAAGACCCACGGAATCGGGCTGCGCATTCAGGCCAAGAAGCAAGACCGAAGAGGCCAATACGGATTCTGGTATTGGCCGAAGGGCAGCCCTGCTCTGCAGTGCGACATGCTCATCCACCACGCACTCGCCACCCAGTGCGTTCCCGTATATCTCCTGTACAACTACCGCCAGCCTTGGCCCATCGATCAGGGCTGGGCGAGCGTGTTGTGCGGGCATACGGCACCAGACCGCTCGCACTACGGATGCTCGCTGTTGTCCGCCTTTCACGTGCAGGCGTCCCTCTTCCGGTTCGTTATCGGCTTTGACGTGCACGACAACTACCGTCAGATATCCCATCAGCGGCTGAGAGGGCTCTCTACGCCGTGGAATCAGGTGCTGTGCGACCTGCAGACATCCAAAGAGAAACGGAGGTCTCGCGGTGTTGCCGTGCTGACGGATATACAGAAGCGGGCTGAGACGTTGGAACGCTCTGGGCTGGCTGCGCTGGGGCATGTTGACACCGAAGGGTTCCCCACCCCGAGCCACGTGCGGCGATCCAGGCACGGGCGAGACGTGCCAGACCTTCGAACCCGGTTGGGCGAGACGCCCACCGAGCAGCCCAGCGAGGTAGCGCTCAGGCCGCTTCCCGAGCGTGTACTCCGCCTGCTGGAGGCGGACCCAGCACGTCCGCCGGAGCAGGAGATCCCCACCCGCGCGGTGGTGCTGTACGACGTGACAGACGCCGGGGAACTCGCAGCGCAGCCAGGCCAGGCATAAATGCGCTGCGATTAGCGGGCGCCGACATGGCAATGCCCCTGGTGCCGGTGAACAGCATCGCCAGGGGCACATACGCGGAGAGGGCTATCGGGACTGAGCCTTGGCGAGGGCCTTGGTGAGATGGGCGTTGACGAGGGCCGGCGAGCCAGAGATGATGACCACTACGTTCCCGGTGCGGATCGCCGTCTGCTTGACGACGCTGCGCTGCCCCGCGGCGGAGTAGGTGAGCATCTGGCTCCACCGCTCGTCGCCGAGGTCAGGAACGGCCGTCTTCTGGGTGGTTACGTCGATGGCGGTGCTGCCCGAGACGACCTGATACGTCGGGCAGGACGTCATCGCGTCGAAGATCTGGCCGACGCCGTCGGACAGCTTCTGCGCGGTGTCGCTGTAGAGCTCCTCGCTCACCTCGGAGGTGCTGCTCGCGCTGTAGGTGAAGGCGACCTTCGCCTTGCGCGGGAAGCCGAGGCTTCCTCCCGTGGCTGCGTCGCCTCCCAGCTTGTCCAGCTCTGGGCAGCCGATCACGGTGACGTCGTCCGTGTTCTGGGCGCGCTCCGCCTTGCGCGCATATCCCTCGCCTAGGTCCTTCTCGGTCAGCAGCCGCGTGCTCAGCACGGCCGAGGACAGCGGCGTCGCCGCGCTGCCTGCGCTACGAGACGCAGAGGATGCAGACGGCGAGGTGCTGGCGGAGCTGGAGCTGGCGTCGGAGCAGCCCGCGGTAACGAGTCCGACGAGCGTGGTCAAGACGAGAACGGCGGTGGTGCAGCGACGCATACGGAACCCCTGGAGTGTATGGAGCGGACGGTCCGACTTGGGCCGACAGACGATCCGCTGCCGGCGAGTAGGGGTCGCGGGTGGTCAGTGGCCCAGGTAGCGCAGGCCGTCGTCCAGCGTGGGGTGGAAGTGGTCCACGGGACCGGAGTTGCGGTTGTACCAGGCCGGGTCCAGGCGCGGCTCGGCGGTGTTGTGGCCGGCGCGGCAGCGCAGCCAGATCGTGTCGTCGCGCATGCTGAAGACGATCCAGTCCCGGTATGCGCCGCACTGCGGGCACGCACGGACCTCGCCGTCGATGACGAGCGGCTGCTCCCAGCGCATCATCAGTCCCTCGACCTCGTGGCGGGAGGGCACGCGAAGGTCCGCCGGCGGGAAGTCGGGCACCTCCTCGATGCCTCCGCCGTGGGCGGGAGGCGCCGGCTCGGCGGCCGGGCCGGCGAAGTCAGGCGCTGGCCAGGTTGCGTGCATCTGCAGCAGCGCCTGGCCGGCGCGCTGGGCGTCACGGAACTCGCGGTCCGCGCGGCGTCGAAACATATGTCCCCCTCTTCGTCGTTCATCGGCCACACGGAGAGTGCCCCAGGTCTCTGACCTGCTGCAACTTGCCCATTCGGGAATCATCTCGCCTTCGGTGGACGGGTATTGCGGCCGGTGGCGGGCCGCTTCGGGTGCCCAGCGCTCTGCGGTGTGGCGGTACCCGGCTCGGGCATGGCGGAGGCGTCGGCGGGCAGGTCGGCCAAGCGTCGTAGCCGCCAGATCAGGACGTCGCTGACCGACTCGGCGGTGTCGAGTTCGCGGCGGGCGACGGCCTCGGCGAGCAGGGCGCCGGGTTCGTGGCCGGCGGCTTCGACGTCGGCGAGGGTGGCGGCGAGCGCGTGCCAGCCGGGCTCGGCCAGGATCTGCTCGGCCAGCTCCGGCACTCCTTGGTGCAGGTGGGCCGCCTGGCGGCGCTGGAGCGGCTGGGAAAGGCACTGGCCACGGTGGCGCAGGACGGCCATCGGGTGCTGGGCGGCGGACTGGTAGGCGGTGCGCAGGTGTTCGGCGGCCTGGTGGGCGGCAGCGGCCTGCTGGGCGTGGTTCTTCCGGCCGTGCCAGTTGGCCGCGGCGATGACCAGGAAGGCGACCATGTCGATCACCATGGCGGTGGTGGCGCCGTCCTCGCCGCGTCCCAGAGCGGGGCCGCCGTAGACGAGGTCGCGGGCGGCCTGGCGCAGCGCGCGGTCGTGGCCCCGCTCGGCGCGTACGTGGGAACGCGAGGCCCGCTCGAAAGCCCCTGCAGCCTCTTGGAGTTGCTTGCGCGTGTGGGCGCCGGAGGTCTTGGCGAGGGCGTCGAGGACCTCCCCGGTTGCCGCGATGTGCGCGGCCACCTGGTGGTCGTCGACGTGGTCGATGACCAGGAGCGCCTGCCAGGCAGCGGCTGCTGCGCGGCGCCGTGCCCAGGCCGGACCGCTCGGTGCCCCGGCACGGACCTCACGGGGAGTGGCGGGGTCTTGCTGCGTGGCGGACCAGCGCTCGCGGATGCGCGGCAAGGAGAGGTCGGGGGCGAGTTTGGAGCCGGGATAGAACACGGGCTCGCCGTCCTTGTTGTGGTCGCCGGGCAGCGCGACCGTGTAGCCGAGCAGATCGCCGGAGGGCGCGATGCGTCGGCGGATCAAGAGGCCGGCGGCAGCCAGACGGTCGAAGAACTCTGGTTCGCTTTCGGCGCCGGCGACCGCGCGGCGCACGGCTTCGCGGAGTTCCTCACGGGCGGTCCGCACTCGGCCTTGGCGTTCAGCCTTGTGGCGTTCGGCGCTGGTGGGCCGTTTGGCTGCTGTGCCGTCGCCCTTGTTGAGGACGCGCAGTCCCAACTTGGTCTCCAGCAGACGGGCTTCGGCCTGGACACGGGCGGCGTCGAAGTTGAGGTCGGGCTTGTAGCCGTCTTCACGCACGAGGGTGGCGACGATGTGGATGTGATCGTCCGCGTGGCGCACGGCCGCCCAGCGGCAGCCCGACTCTTCCTGTGGGGCCTCGATGCCGGCGGCAGCGACCATGCGGCGTGCGATGTCGCCCCATTCCTCATCCGTGAGGATCCGGTCTGCGGCGTCGTTGCGTACGGACATGTGCCAGACATGCTTCTTCGGGCGGTCGGCCTCGTCGACGTTCTCGACGGGCTGGTCGAGCAGGTGCTGGAGCTGCTTGAGGGTGGCGTTCGGATCGCGGCCGGGATCAGGGGCGCTGTTGTCCCACGAGGCGACCAGATGCGGATCGATGTGCTCCTCGAATTTGCCCGGCCCATACAGGTAGTACAGGAGGCCGATGGTGCGCTTCCCGCGCTTCTGAATCCTGGGAATCATGCCGGTCTGGTTGTCAGTTCTGCTGGAGGAGCTGGTCAGTGGCGTCCTGGACGCGCTGGACTGCCCGCTGGGTGGCGGCGAGGACGGCGTCGAGTTCGGCCGGCCAGGCACCGGAGTTGATGGCTCGGGCGACCTGGTTGAGGTTGTTGCCGACCTGGCGGAGGTGGCGACGGGCGGCGAACAGCTCGGAGACGGTCTCCCGGCGTCCGGCGATGGCTGCGGCAGTGTTGTCGAGATCGTGCGCGGCGGCGAGACCGCTGCGGGCGAGAAAGGCAGGCAGGCTCGTACGGGCGGCGGTCGCGGCGGCGGTGAGCACGGTCTTCTCGCTGTCGTTGAGCCGGACGTAGATGACACGGACGCGCTTGTCGGCGCCGGACTTCGGCGAGCGCTTGCGCGCGGTCGTCTTCGGAGCGCTGCGCTTGCGGCGCGGCGACTGCTTCTCCGGCTGCGATCCGCCCTCGGTCGCTGCCTCCCGGACCTGCACCCCCTGGTGCTGGTCCGCTCCCGCCACCCCCGGGGCGGGCGTCGCCGAGGCCGCCTTCCCCAACGGGGAAGACGGTCTTGGCGGATAACTTGCTCCACGCGAGAGCGAGTTGATGCCCGGCTTGACGGAGGTGTCGGGCCGGGGTTCGTTCGGGTTCGTCATCGGATGCGGTTCCTCGTGGTGCGGGTGTGGTGCTGGATCTGCGCGGCGAGTTCGACCATGGCGGCGGCTCCGTCCAGGACGCGGACGCTGTCCTGGGGCGCGTGCTGCACGAGCCACTGCCCGTTCGGGACCAGGACGGCGGTGTGCAGGAGGCGGTGGCGGACCAGGACCTCGGCCCAGGCGCCGGCTTCGGCTGCGGTCGGGATCGTCGTACGGGAGTGGATGGCGGGGCCTCCAGGGTCGGGGCGGTGGTCCGGCGCCGGCCCGGACCACCGATTCACAGAGATGACATAGGCCCTTTGACCTGCGGTTATCGTCTGGTCATCCGCAGATCGGGCAGGCTGCGAAGTGCCGGCCGAGGGCTTTGGCCATGCGGGACTTCACCGCTAGGGCGTTGGTCGCGCTCGTCTTCGCCGCCTTTGTGTCCGCGCTGCGCTGCGAGTGGTTGCGCAGGTAGGTGATGTCCTGCTCGTAGCCGCTCTTGATGCGCGCGAAGCGCTCGCAGGTCTTCATCGCGATCTCCTGGTGTCTCGGGGCAGGTGGGCGAGCGCAGGGTCTGCGTACAGCTGGTCCTGAAGGACACGGAAGTGCTCGTTGCTGACGGTGATGTTGGCGTTGCGCAGGTGAGGGCGGATGGCCCGTCGGGTCATCCGGCCTTCTTCGAGGGCGGCTTTGCGCGCGACCTCGACCTTCGCTTCCCACGGGACCTCATCCTGGTCCGCAGGCTTGGTCTGCGAATCCGGCGCCGAGGCGTCGCGGTCCGTGGTCCGGGCACCGTGCGGTCCGCCCGCGGAGCCGCCCTCTTCCTGGTCCGCCGAGGGGGCAGCGTCCTGGACTGCTCTGTGGTCCGGCTGGTGCGGGGTGGGGGTGGTCTGCTGGTCCGCGGGGGTGGAGTCGGCCGCTTGGTCCGTGGTCCGCGTGTCGTGGTCCGCGGTCTCCGGGTGCTCGCGGTCCGGCATCTGGTCTGCCGGGGCTCCTTGGTCCGTGCCCGACGGACCGGGTCCTTCGGCCGGACCGTGTGCGTGGTCCGCCCGGTCGTGGTCCGTCGGGCACGGACCACGACCGGGCGGACCAGGAGCTTCTTGACCTGCGGCGTTGCTGGTCCGGCCCTCGCTACGCGCTGTTTCCGGGCCAGCTGTGGGCTGCCGGTCCGCAGGGCGCTCACCGGGGCCCATGACCTGGTCCGCGTGGTCCGGTCCGGGGTCGGTCCGCTGGTCCGCGGGGGTCGAGTCGGCCGGTCGATCTGTGGTCCGCGTGTCGTGGCCTGCGGCATCAGAGTGCTCGCGGTCCGGCGTTTGGCCCGCCAGGCCACCCTGGTCCGCCCCCACCGGACCAGACCCTTCCGGCGTACCAGGGTGGGTTGCTCGTCCGTCACCGTGGTCCACCCCGGCGTGGTCCGCGCGCAGGTGCCCGGCGGACCCCGTCGCCTCCATCCGGACCGCCGGGTGGTCCGTCGGGACCTCGACAGGGTCCTGGTCGGCTGGGTGGTAGCGAGTGATGAGGATGTACAGGTGAACCGCACCGGCCAGCGCGAGTGGGGCGAGGGTGGAGAGCACGGCGACGACCGTGTCGCCCAGCTGCAAACCGGTGCGGACCGTCTGCTGGTTGAGGCGGACCGCGTGCAGGGCGTTGGCCCAGATGCTTGCTGCGGTGGCTGTACCGAAGAGGACCCAGACGTAGAGCCGGGCGCGCAGCGGCGCCTCGGAGAGGACCAGCAGGGCCCGCACCCCGTAGGCGATGAAGCCGTCGATCACGAGCGGGAAGAGGTAGGTGAGGAATCCGCGGATGTGGATGGCGACGGCCATCTGCTGCAGGGCGTCGTAGCTGAGGGCGCATCCGGCCAGGCCCAGGACCACGATGGCCAGGCGGTCCCAGAAGCCGACGGGCGCGACGGCGGGGTGTGCTGAGGTGCGATGGGTCATGCGGCCTTTCCGAGCGAGGAGATCAGGGCGTGGGACTGCACCTCGCGACCGTGCGTCGCCATGTGCTGCTCGTCCGGGTCGTCGGGGTGAGGCTCGCGGAGCTTGCCGTCGTGTTCCTCCACGAGGTCCCAGTACAGGTCGCGGGTCTCGATGGCGCGGGCGGCTTCGCGCATCAGGTCGCGGGTCCAGTCGAGGTCGGCGTTCATCCGGTGGGCTACGCGCTCCGGGCTCCAGCCGCGCAGGCACAGTTGGTGGATGACGGTGCTGCGCTCCGCGGTGCTCAGCGGCACGTCGCGGCCCTGGAGGGTGGCGCGGACGCGGTCGTAGTCCAGGCGTTCACTGCGCTTCCTCAGCCACTGCTGGCGTTCCTTGTCGGTCAGGCCGCCCCAGATGCCGAAGATGACCTGGTGGTCGATCGCGTAGTTGAAGCAGTCCTTCTTCACCGGGCAGGTGGCGCACATCCGCTTGGCCTCGGCGATGGACCGGCGGTCGCGGATCGTGTGGAAGAACAGCTTGTCGGCGCGGGCAGGGTCCATGCCGTGGCAGGCGCCCCGGGCGTGCCAGCTGTGGTCGCCGGTTCCCCGCAGGCCCGGTGCGGGGGAGTCGTTGGTGGTCTTGTAGCGCATGGGAGTCTCCGAGGTCGCCTCGCGGGAAGGCGGGCAGGCAGCACCGCGGTGTGGCGGTGTGCGGCGAGGCGGGACAGGGTGCGGCAGACGGGGCCGCACGTGTGATCGGTGGCGCGGGGGCAGGTCAGGGGCGCTGGAAACGGCGGTCGGGCCCGGTGAACTCGACGGCGGTGCACATGCCGGACAGGCGGGAGAGCACGCGGTCGCCGACCTTGTCGCGCAGCACTGCCTGGCGCGCGGGCATCCGGTCGGTGCGCACGGGCGGCATGTTGCTGGTGAAGATCGTCGGCAGCCGGTTCTGGCAGCGCCAGTTGACCAGCCGGAAGGTGATCTCCTCGGTCCACTCGCTCGGCTTGGCCGCACCGAGGTCGTCGAGCAGCAGCACCGGGACCCGCATGATCCGCCGCAGCAGGTACTCGGAGTCCACTCCGGCGCGCGGGCGCAGATCGGCGTACAGGTCGGCAGCCGTGGTGGCGTGCCAGAGCACGCCGCACCCGGCAGCGGTCAGCGCGCGGATCGCACCGAATGCCTCGTGTGTCTTGCCGGCGCCGGTGGGGCCCCACAGCAGCAGGCTGGGCCCGTGGGTGATCTCCCTGCGCCCGGCGGTGCCGTAGTGCGGGTTGGTCCCCTCGGCGTTCGGCACCCTGGCGTTGCCGGCGATGGTATTCACCCAGGCGGCGACGTCCGGGTCCTCGGGCAGGGCCGCACGGTAGTCGACCGGGATGCGGGCCTGGGCGGCTTCCAGGGCCGGGATCGGCTCCGGGGTGTCCGGCAGGGGACGCTCTAGGCACGGGTCCAGGCCGCGCTCGGCGAGCTTTGCCTCCAGGCGCTCACGCAGCCGCTCGGAGATCGCGGGCTGCGGGGTGGCGTAGCGGGCGCGGGTCACAGGCGGCCTCCAAACGTCGTCGGCTCGGCGGTGGGGTTGAGGTACGGCGTGTAGGCGTTGCCGGTGCTGGCCCAGGGCCCCGCGCCGGAGGCGGACGACAGTGCGGCGGCCGACTGCGGTGCGGCGTTGACGACCTCGTTCACCAGGCTCGGCAGGACGCTGGGGTTGAGCCCCTTGGCCCGCAGCTTGTCGAGCGCGGCGCGGATATCGTCGGCCTCGAACCGCTCGTTGAGCAGGGTGTTGACCTTCCGGCCGAGATGCCCGAGGAAGTCCTCCGGAGGGCGCCGGTTGCAGCCCCGGACGTACTCGGCCACCAGATGCTTGGCTGAGACCTTCACCGAGGGGGCGTCGGGCGCGGGCGCCTCGCGCCCCGTAAGGAAAGATCCAGGATCCAAGATCCTAGATCCAGGACGTGACTCCTCCCGTGGTCCTCCCGTAGTCCTCCGGGAGGATTCCGCCATCGGGGTCTGACCTGCGGCTTTACCTGTAGGTATGGAGTCGGCGTCCTCAGCGCTGCCGAGCGTTGCTGCCTCGTGTGCCGCAGCCCCCTCCGAAGCGTCGGAGGTGCGGACGGCAGAGCTGGGGAGGGCACCGGGAGTGTTCCGGGAGTCGTCCGGGAGTCGTTCAGGAGGAGCCAGAGCCACCGTCGCGGGCGTCTCTTCCCGAGTGCTGCTGGAGCAGGCCGCACCCTGGCACTTGCCGCAGTGCTGGCGCGCCTGGTGACTGGGGCATCGCGGCAGACGGGAAGCAGTCGCCTTGTTGATCTTCTGATGCTGGTCCCAGGTCACGATGTGCAGCCAAGTCCGACCGTCGCATCCGGTGTAGCGGCACAGCAGCCCGGCGGAGGCGAGCTCGTCCAGGTCGCGGGCGACGTGGGTGGCGGTGTGCTCTGGACGCAGGGCCCACAGCCGACCGGCGATGATGGCGGGGTGGTCGCGGTGCCGGCCAGAGTCGTCGGCCTGGGTCAGGAGCCCGAAGAAGGTCCGCTCGGCGGTGATGCTGACCGAGGCCAGATCCTCCGACTCGAATGCCTCCGGCTTGATCGTGCGGATGCGTGCCATCAGGCCACACCTCCGGCGCTCTGCCGGAGCGGATTCCGTCGGCCTCGTCCGCGGGCGCGGGCGGTGGACAGGGGGCAGCCTGCCGCGCTGGCCGGGCGAACCGACCTTTTGCGCAGGGCAGCGCGCATGCAACACTCTCCTCTGAAGTGAGAGCCGCTCCGGGGCGTGTTAGGGAATTGGCCCGGCGCGGTGAAGGTGGGTAAATCTCCGGCCCTTGCACGGGCAGGAGTGTCATATGGCGGTCGGCGTCCGGGAGTTGCACCTCTCGGGCGCCGCCGCTGTTTCCGGGCTACTTTGCCCGGATGGCTCGTGGGAACCGCATGCCGCTCCTTTTGGCGTCTGACGCCGGGCGGAAGCCCGGCGAGGGACGACGAACATATGCGGGCCCCGCCACAAGATCCAGACTTAGCTAAAGGCTGCGGTACAAGTCGCAGAGGGAGGGCGCCGGCACTTGCGCCTGCGGGTGGAGGCCGCTGGTCGTGACGCCGACGGCCGTCGGAGCCCTCCGAGCATGCCGGAGATGGTCTGCACTGCGCCCCCCTCGGGCCTCTGCCACAACGTGTTGAACCGGCTGGTCAGGAGGATTTAAGCCAAGCCGCATGAGGGGAGTCAACGATGATCTTTTGCCCGATTTACGCGCATAGATCATGTGGCGAATGCGTGGCCCGTCGATTGGCCTGAGAAGCCGCAAGTTGCTTGGTCCGCAAGGGGAATGGGCCGATGTTCTGCGGTGCGCTGCGAATTGTGGGAGCTGGTCTAGACCGGCTGCCGGGAGGGTGAACGAAAACCGGCAATCTTTTGCCGGTTTCACGAATTGATCATGAATCCGGCACGAGGATGCCCGATTCGGCAGGGAATGTCGCCCGGCGGGCTGAGTTCCGTTCAGGAGTAAACAACCATTCGGAGCGATATGTGCGCGAGGTCACACGTGGTCAAGATCGACTAAATCTGCGCGTATGGTCGTATATGGGGAGACGACAGGGTGGGGGTCAGCCATCGCGTTGGCTCCCCTTTTTCATGCCCGAAATCAGGTGTCTCCGGCCCGTACGGATGAGGAAGGATCTCAATGCTCGCGAACGAACCGGACCAGCCCAACACCAACGGTGCTGCGGAAGAGGAGGCGTCCGGCACAGACGCAGAGCAGCACCTCGAAGGGGCCCGTGCTGAGGCGAAAGCCGTGCCCGCACGACCCGCCGGCCAGTTCATAGGCTTCGGCGCGATGCTCAAGCGCTGGAGGAAGGCCGCCGGCGTCACGCAGCAACGTGCCGCGCGCACCCTGGGAATCAGCGAGCGCAAGCTGCGCGGCATCGAGTCGGGTGCCACGCCACGCTTCACACAGGAACAGTGCGACGCTCTGGTCGACCTGTTGGAGCTCGACTCAGAGGACCGCCGTGCGCTGTTGCTCCACAACATCGGCACCTATCTGCGCTCCGCTGAAGGGCAGCCTGAGGTGGGGCCCGCTCTGCGCCTGCTCATCGACCAGCAGATGCCCAGTCCCACGTACCTCAGCGACAGGAACTGGAACATCCTCGCCTATAACCAGGCGATGGCCGAGACCTGGCCGTGGGTTATGGAGCCGAAGGCCAACCTGATCCGCTGGGCCCTGACCACGGCCGAGGGACGCGCGACCTATCACGACTGGCACAAGCACGCCACTGTCTTCGTGCGGATGCTCCGCTTCGCGGACAGCACCCACGGTGACGATCCCGATCTTCGAGAACTGATCGCGGATGTCAAGAAGAACCCCGAGATCCGCCGCCTCTGGGACGCGGATGAGGACTTTGTGGAGCACCGCGACGGTCACGTATTTCTCGCCACCGTGCCGACTCTCGACTACCGAACGATCGAGATCGTCAGCCACGTCGCATATCCGGCGATCATGCCCGATTGCCGATTCGTCGTCATGACATGGGTCGAAGCCGGCGCCGAAGTGGCGCCGGACGCCCAACGGGACGCCCTGGGCGGCGTCCGCGGCGCCTGGGCGAACGAGACGCACAACGGCGCGTTGGAGCGGGACCGGGCCCAGGACCGCATAGCCGAGGCAGACCGCCTCCGTGCCGAAGACCTGGGCACGGCCCGACGCATGGTCAGCAGCGCAGCGCAAGCTGCAGCCCAGGCGGGCAAGGACCGCATGCCTCTTCCGGCGCTCAGCCACCTCATGGGCCCCGACGCCCAGCTGACGCTCTCGCCCTCCAAGCGCAGCGTGTTCTGGGCCGTGGAGGAGAGCGCTGGCCGGTGGGGTGTTACCGAGGTGGCACCCACGACGGTGATCGCACGCGTCCCGCGTGACGGGCTGTCGGGCGCGAGGCTCAAGGAGATGAAGCAGCTCGTACGGGCGGGCCTGCCCGCCGACCCTCGTGCAGCCGCGGCACGCATTGAGCAGCTGCTCGAGGAGCGTGACGTCGAGCAGCGCGTGCTCCGCGACATTCTGGCCGAGCTGCCGTTGCAAGACAACGACCCGTCGAACCCACACGACGAAGCCAGCTAGGTCTCGGCTGACGAATCGCCGGAACGGTTCGGCGGGCGTGATTGCAGCCCCGCCTGCCGCAGCTCCGCCCTTCTTTCCGAAAGAATCCACACGTGCACAGGTACACCTACCCTTGCCCGCTGCGCTGGGCCGACGCCGACGCATACGGGCACGTCAACAACGCGCTGTACCTCCGCTTCATGGAGGAGGCGCGCACGCGTATGTTTCAGGAGGTGCTGCCCGCGAACGATGCGGACCGTCGCCTGAATGCGTTCGTCGTGAGCCGTGCCAGCCTCGAATTCCGAGCCCCCCTGCACTACCGCGAAGACCCGGTCGACGTGCACGTCTGGGTGACGCATAGTCGCGCAGTCTCATTCGAGCTGGCGTACGAGATTCGGGATGCCGACCAGATGTACGCCGAAGGTGCGACCACCATCGCCGCGTACGACCTGGTCACTAGTCGCCCTCGTCGTCTGTCCGCCGTTGAGCGTGCATTCCTGTCGCACTACGAGGGGTCCTCTTCATCCGCCTGAACATCAGTGAACGGACAACTCACGCTAGTCCGGGACGGGCGAACTTCGATGCTCGTCCGCTGAAGTCGTGCGGAGCCAATGGCGAGTTGGCCACTTCGCATCCGCGCCCCTGCACGTTCTAGCTACGGTGGGGACCATGGTGGGGGCGGTCGAGGCGTGGGACGGGCAGCATCAGGTCGCGTACGGTAAGTGCGCGTGGGAGCGTGCCGCCGAAATGGGCGACTACCTGCACTGCTGGCATGTGGAGCGCACCCTGGGCCTTGTCGACGGCCGTGCTCGCAAGCGGTACGAGAAGAAGAACAAGGGCTTCCAAGACGCGTGGCGGACCGAGCGCAGTGTGCTCGCCCTCCTCTTGTGGCGCACCGCCCTGAAATATGACGTCCTGGTCGACCGCGTGCTGCTTACGGACACTCTCTCCCGTACCGAACAGAACCTGTTTGCCGCAGAGTTGCCCACCGCCCCATTCGGTATCACTCCCGTGCCCAACAGCACCATCGACCTCAACGTTTTCGAACGCTCTTCCCAGTGGTTGACAGACCTGGGCCACAACTACGAAAAGCCGGACGTCCCGATCGTGCCGAGCATCGGACACCTGGTCCGCGACCTGCGTGCAACCCCAGGTTGGACGTTCGGAGATTGGGCGGGGACCCTCGACCGCGCTCGTAACCACATCGACCTCGCCAGGACTTTCAGCACCACGGTTGGCGCCGGCGACCGGGCTGCGATCAAACGTGCCGGGCTCGACCAAGAGCCGTCCTATGACTACCCGGCCGCTACCGAGCCCTTCGACGATTTGCATCCGTCCTGGTTGCAGCGCGCCTACCGCCTGATCACGCTCGCCGCCACTCTGCGTACCGTCACGACTGCCGCACCGCCGGGCGGCCACTTCGTCAGTGAAGTGCTCGCCGTGGCGTTCACGAGCAACGCCGACGCCTACGAGGCGCTGGCGGAAACGGTGCAGGAACTGGAGCAGGAGCGGGCAGCGCAGGCACTGGTCCCTGACGAGACACCGACCCCGTACGGTGATTGGCAGACCCAGACCGTTTCCAGTGCCATGTGGAAGCAGGTTGAGGCGCTGGAGAGTCTCGCGCGTGACCTGGTCTCGTTCCTTAGCCAACTCGAAACGGCCGCGTAGACCATGGCACGACAGGCAGAGGAGACAGATGTGGGGTGGGCGTGGAGGGTCGCCGAAGCCGAGCTCGGCCAGTCGCTGCCCCGGCGCTGGGCCCATTCGCAAGGCGTCGCACGAGCAGCAACCAGCCTCGTCAAAGTAGTGAACGATGACGCTGCCTTGCTCGTATCGGCCGCGGTGCTGCATGACGTGGGCTACGCCCCGAGACTGGCGGCGACGGGCTTCCATCCACTCGACGGGGCCCGGTACCTTCGGGACGTCCACCACGCCGATGTTCGGTTGCTACGTCTGGTAGCCAACCACTCGTTCGCCCTGCTGGAAGCCGAAGAACGAGGCTTGCGCGAGGCCCTTGAGGCGGAGTTCCCGCTCCTGGAAGACCAGCTGCTGGTGGATGCGCTGGTGTGGTGCGACATGACCACAACCCCCGACGGTTGCCGCACCACCGCCGAGGACCGCATCGCGGAGATCGTCAGTCGCTATGGGGGAGACAGTCTCGTGGGCAGATTTATTCGCAAGGCGTCACCTGAGATCTTCGCGGCCGTATCCCGTGTGGAGGAAGCGCGGGCGGCTCAGCCCAGGTAGGGGTAGGTGCCGGCCAGGTAGTCGCCGATCTGCTGGCGCATGCTGGGGTGGATGTCGTAGTCACCGAGCTCGGCGGGTTGCACGAAGCGGACGCCGTCTGCCTCATCGTTGATCGTCGGTTCCCCGCCGACTGGGCGGCCGATGTAGGCGTTTTCGTATTGTTGGCGGATCTCGCCGTCGGTGTAGGCGACGATGTGGTGGGGGTTGGTGTAGACGCCGAGGAATCCGGTGATTTCGGCGATGATGCCGGTTTCCTCCAGGCATTCCCGAACAGCGCATTGAGCTGCGGTCTCGCCGATGTCCTGGGCTCCGCCTGGGAGTGCCCACTGGCCGGTGTCGCGGCGTCGTTGCAGCAGGATGGCGCCCCGGTCGTCAACGACGAGCAGGTTGCTGGCCGGGATGAGAGTGTTGGCCTTGGGCGCCTTCGGGTCGTTGTAGTACTCAGTCCTGCCCATGGGCGGCACGCTCCTCCTGATCGGGTGTCCAGGGCCGCGAGCTGGCCCAGACGGTGTCGAAGCTGTCGGCGTAGGTATCGAACCAGCCTTCGGAGCCTGCTCTTTTGAGATGGAGCAGCGGGTTGGCGCTGGCGGGCTGGCCGTAGACGTGAGGGTTGACCAGCAGGGTGTCGTCGTAGCGGAACAGTGAGGTGTACAGGGTCGTGTCGTGCAGACGCACCTCGCAGCTGGGGTGGGGCAGCAGCGGCCGGTAGTAGGTGAGGGATGCGCGGATCTTGGCGGCGAGGGTGTCGCCGATGCCTTCCTCCCGGCCGCGTACAGCAACGGCCTGGCCGGTCGGGTCACCGAAGCAGAGTCTCACCCGCACTCCGTCGTCGGCGCGTGCAGAAAGCATCTTGGCGACGTGCGGGTTGGACTGGGCGAAGAAGGTGCCGGAGAAGACCAACACGTCAATGGCGGTCTCAGCCTCGTGTAAGAGGGAAAGCCATGTCTCTCGCGGGACACTGGCCCGGTTCTGGTAGGTGCCGACCAGATCGGATCCGACTCCGCCGGGCCGCTGCGGTCTGCGTTGCGGGGCGGGCCACAGGAAGTTCTCCTCGACGCGCAGATGCTGGGCGACGTTGAAGCGGTGCCGTGCATGCGGTACCCGCCCACCGAGCCAGCGTCCGACCGTCTTTGGGTCGACTTCGCAGGCTTCCGCGAGCGACTCGGGGGAGACGCCGCGCTGGGCGAGCACGGAGTGAAGCCGCTCATTCACAAGGGTCATCCAAGCCGAGTTCTCCGCGGGCACGCAAGGCAGGCTTTGTAGCTGTTGGGGTACGTGGCTGGTACTGAACGGTGCTTACGCTGACGGTATGCCGCTCATCGTCCTGTGGGACATCGACCACACGCTCATCGACAACGCCGGTGTAAGCAAGGAGATTTACGCCGCCGCATACGCCGCTCTGGCTGGAATCCCACCGGTCAGGCCAGCGTCGACCGGGGGCCGTACCGACCGCTTGATCATGCGAGACATGTTCCTGGAGCACGGCCGTCCGGAACCCGAGTGGGCTGCTATCGAGGAGGCCCTAGCCTGGGCGGGAGAGCAGCGACTCGACGAACTCCGTAAGCGCGGAGCGGCTCTGCCAGGCGTACGTGAGGCGCTCCAGACCGTCTCGGTGCAGGACGGTTGGGTGTCCTCGGTACTCACCGGCAACATCATGCCCAACGCCCGGGTCAAGCTGTCCGCATTTGACCTCGATCCGCTGTTGGACATGCCCGTCGGGGCCTACGGGGCTGATGCTATGGAGCGGCCGGCGCTGGTGGATGTTGCCCGGCAGCGCATTCGCGACCGGCGCGGGCTGTCGGCCGAGACGCCGGTCGTCCTCGTCGGGGACACGCCACGGGACGTGGAAGCAGCCCTCATGTCTGGGGCCGAGATCATCGCGGTCGCCACCGGCATCCACAGCCAAGCCGAACTCGCCGCAGCGGGAGCTCACATGATTCTGCCCGACCTCACAGACGCCTCGGGCCTTCTTGAGCTGCTGAAGACACTCGCGGAGCAGCGAAAGCGTCCTAGGACGTCCCAGGACGGTCCCCGTATGCGGTGACGCTGTCCCCACATCCTCAGCCAGCATCGGAGCTCCCACCGGGCAACTGGCCACGGGGGCTCACATGATCATCAGCGTCGGCATCCAGCAAATTCGGATGCCGTGCGCACTGTTCGGCGCGGAGTTCATGATGCTCTCGAAGAGCACCATCACCTCATCTAGCACTACACCTCACCCGAGAAGATCAGCCGCCACTTCGCCGATAACTGGAACATTCAGATGACGCGGCGGACGAACGAAATTCACCGAACGCGCCCACGTTCACCAACTCCAGGACCACCGGCACCGCATGGGCCTGGTGCTCGCGGCCACGCCTCCAAGTGACAGCGCAAGAATCGAAGAAGGAGAGTATGAAGAACGAGTACGAGGCCAAGTTCCTGTCCGTCGACGTCGCCGACCTCCAGGCCAAGCTGGCCAAACTCGGGGCCGTTCAGGCGTTCCCCCGTACCCTTCTCACCCGCAAGATTTTCGAGAACGACAACCTCGATTCCGGCGCGTGGGTCCGCCTGCGCGACGAAGGCACCCGCTCGACCCTCACCCTCAAGCAGGTCGCGGACGCCACCACGATCGACGGCACCACCGAAATCGAAACCGAGGTCACCGACCTCCAGGCCATGGCCGAAATCCTCCACCACGTCGGGCTGCGGGAAGTCCGCTATCAAGAGAACTATCGCGAAGAATGGTGCCTAGGAGAAGTCGCCTTCGACTTCGACACCTGGCCCGACCTTCCCACCTTCATCGAGATCGAAGGACCCGACGAACCCTCCGTCCGCCACGCCGCCGCCCTCCTCGAACTCGACTACTCGCAGGCGAGGTACGGCAGCGTAGACGAGATTTACAAGAGCGAGGCTGGCCGCGACATCCTCGCCGAACCCACGCTGCTGTTCTCCATCGAGCTCGAACCGCACTGAGCTGGCACGAAGTTCGCGTAGGCACGCTTCGTGTCACACCATGCTTCACCCTCACATATGTGCGCGGAAGGCGTTCTCGTCCTGTCCGCCATGCGTGAGGGCAGGGTTGGCTCAAACTCCACTACGTTGTTCTACGGGACAGGGTGAGCTCTTTGTATCGTTCTCTCGCCCAGGGGCGCAGGGCGCTGCGGTGGCCTCTAGGGTTGCGGCATGGCTACGCATCCCCTTGCTGACCTGGCCGCCAGCCTTCGCTCCAGGACTCTTGCTTTCTTGCGTGCCCCGCTGGCGCGCGAGTTCTACGGCATGCTCGCCGACCACGGGCACACCTTCGTGATGCCGGCCGCGTGGTCGGCTCTGCCCCGCTCTCGTCAGATCGAGGGGGTGCTCGCCGCGGAGGGGAAGCGGGTCGCGGAGGGCACGACGTTCGCGATGGCCGCCGACCTTGTGCGGGCAGCCCGCGAGGTCGGCCAGGACCAGTCGGCCCCGCTCCCGTTCACCCCGGACGTACTGCCCGCACCGTCGGGCATGCTCGTCTTCTCCGCCGGCGAGCCGCTTGCGCATACCCTCTCGGGGGAGCCGGTGGTCGCGGTCACCTGGGGCCCGCCCATGGAGGGCTTCTCCCCGGGAGTGCACCTGACGTGGTGGGCCTCGATGCGCGAGGACGAGCAGGAGAAGGACGCCGCCGCCCGGGGCCGAGTGATCCCGATCGTGCCGGACTTCGACCTCCACCTGTCCTTCCTCCCGCTCTTCGACACCCGCCTACACCAGAAGCAACTGCCCTCCGGGCTGATCTACTCGGCGGTCCCGCTGCGCAGCGTGGTGGCCGCCTGGTACGCCCTCACCGCGGACAGCACCACGCTGCGCGAGGAACGGCCCCAGGCCACCCTCACGCAGGCACTGAGGGAGCAGAAGGCCAAGAAGCGCGGCGTCCAAGTCGCCACCACCAGCGGAGACGACACCGCCCGCCGGGGCATCACCGAACGCGCCGCTCGAAAGATGGCTGAGCTGAGCGAGGCCAATGTCTTCGAGCCTGAGCCGGAGCTCGCCGCCACCCCACGAAGGGCCGATCACGGGGTGTTCGACCCAGCCCTCGACCACCAGCTCGACGCCGCCCACCGACGCCTCGCCCACGTTTACCGCGAAGCGGCCGACCACTGGCACCGCCTGGAGATGCAGGTCACCCAGCGGTACCCCGGAATCTTCGAGGCCCTGGAAGAATTGCGTGCGAGCGAGGGATCGCAGTGGCAGCCGTGGTGCTGGATGCCGAGCATCCGCGTATCCGCGTGGCTGATGAATATGTACAACGCCCCCATCGAACAAGCCTCGTGGGACGGTCCTCGGATCGCCGCGCTGGGGGCTTGGCGCAGCGGAGGCCGCCACAGTGTCTTGACCACCCTTCCGCTATCGGCCACGGCCAGCGACCGTGTCCCCGCAGAACTGACCGAGACGATGCCCGCCCCCGGGGTGGGACTGGTCATCGACGACAACGGCACCGTCCACCTGATTCTGGCATTCCTCGACGAGGTCGGGGACCACGGCACCGTGGACGCCGAACTCGTGCTCATCTCCAACTACGGTGAGCCGAACCACATGATCGAGGACATCACCAAGCTCACCGTCTTCCTCACCGGAAGCGACCTCCTCAATGCAGTGAAGATCACGCAGTCGTATTACGACCACGCCGCGGTCCAAAACGGCACGGAAACCCATCCCGCCGATGAAGCGCTGTACGTCGAACATGCCTACGCCCTTGGCCTGTTCACCGGGCTGCTGGCCAGTATCTGTAACCCGGGGGCTGAATTGCAGGACGCCGGGGCGCTGACCGGACGCAAACTGCCCGCGCCGTGGCCGCCGGAGCCGAACGTGCTCTCCGAGACAACGCTCTGGCTGCTGACCGACACGCCCGCGGCACTCTGAGATGAAGCATTTGAGCTAGGCGGGACCCGGTGCCGGTTTCGGCCCCTGACGTGGGGGAGAGGCGGGGTGCATTAGCGTGGGGAGCTGGACTCGAACGGACACTGGGATCATCCATCGGGGTGCGTTCGTCGAGCTGCACCGTGATGCGGTGGTGAGACCGGACGGCAGCACCGGAACCTATGAGCATGTCATGGTCGACGACACCGTGCGCGTGGTCGCGCTCGACAAAGACGGCCAGGTCGTGCTCGTCGAAGACGCGTTCTACCTCCAGCGGGGCCGCGTCCTGCACCTGCCCGGCGGCGGCACCGGCGGCCAGACCCCACTTACCGCTGCCCGACGGGAACTGGAGGGAGGAGACCGGACTGAGCGCCTCCGCCCTCCAGTTGCTGGGCGTCATTGACCCGCTCCCCGGGATGACGGCGGCACGCACCCACCTCGTCCTCGCCACGGGACTGCGTCCCGGCGAACACGAGCGCGAGCCCACGGAAGTAGGGATGAGGGTCGTGCGGTGGCCGCTGGACCAGGCCGTGGACGCCGTGCAATCGGGCAGCATCACCGACGCGGGCAGCGTCAGCGCACTCCTCCTCGCCCACCTCGCGCGGTGGACGGGCCAGCCGCCCCCGCCCGCTGCCCCACAGCAGGGCGATCTGGCCGGCTGACTACGCTGCCACGCTGGTGCCCGGGCTGGCGGACCGGAGGATTTCAGAGTGCGGTGAGGTCGGTGAGGTCCGCCCCCGAAAGGGGGGTGAGCGCCTGGCAGAGCCGTTCGAGCAGCGGCATCACGGCGATTACCAGGCTGACGGCCTCCTCCTCGTGCTCCCAGTGCTCCAGGAGGAGCCCACCGAAATCGAGGTCGATGGCGAGCCGGTGCGCGTGCCGCGGCGTCCCAGCCGCGCGCGCAGCCTCGCTCTTCAGCACTGCCATCCAACCGGTCTGGAGAGGGAGGAGCGGCCTCAGCGCGCCCTGGGTCTGATGAAGGATGTCCGCGAGCGCCGGCTCGGGGGCCAGTTTCAGGACGGCATGGATGGCGCCGGTCAACCGGTCCGCTTGGGAGAGCAGCGGCCCGGCAATCACCCGCAACGCCTCCGGGCCGCGCCACTGGTGCGGTCCTCGGTGGCTGGTTTCCTGCCAGGCGGCTGTCCACGCGCTGTAGCCCGCGTTGGTGCCGATTACCCACTGGAGCTTGTAGGCCGCGCTCGGCAACGCCTCAGCCTGGCATCCCTGTCGCCGCATCTGGCCCACCCTGTTCAGCACGTAACCCGGGCCTCAGAGTACGGCCCGCTGGCCTTGCCAGGTCAAACAGCTCCGAAGAACCCACTGGAACACAAGACCATAGAGATAGCGCGGCATGATCCGCCCCACCTGGTCACGTGCGGGGAACCAGGTGGTTGCACCGTCATCGACCGTGCGCGACGGGTCAGCGCGCGCTCCGGTAACTGCGGGCAGCCTGGTCGAAGGCGGCGGAGACGCGGTCTCGCTGCGCTGCGGGACCGGTAACGAGGAGGATGTGGAAGCGGCCGTCGACGATCGTCACGCGGTTGCGGATGTACTGTGCGGCCCCTTCGGCCCCGGCGCAGGTGTACTGGGCCACAGCCACGGGCTGATTCGCTCCAATAGTGATCTGCTGGACCCCGGTGGCCGTGGCACGGGGATCGCTGCGGCAGTCGGCCAGCTCAGGTTCGCCGGCCTGATAGGCGAGCGGGTCGTCCCCCTGGCCGGGGGCACGATCGCGGCCGGCGACAACGAGCAGTGTGAACTCACCGTGGGCGTAGCGGATTTGGCGGGAGGGTGTCACCGGCTGGCGTATCCAGCCTGTAGGGACGATGAGCTGGAAGCCTGCCGCGTCCTGCTGGCGCGAGAAACCTGCCGGAACGCCAGGTGCCTCAGACGAGGAAGTGCCAGGCACACGGGATGCAGATGAACGAGGCAGGGGCGGGCTCTGACCCGCTGCACGGGACGGTGGTGCGCTGCTGGCTGTCGACGGCCGTGGATGGCCCTGCCCGGTGCCGGTCTGTGTCGCGTAGACGGTGATGGCGGACAGTGCCGCAATCACGGCCGGCAGCACGATGCGCCCGAGCCACCGCGGCGGGTGTGACTTTCGGTGCCTACCGGGTGCCTGCGCCGCCGGGGTGCGCTGGATGAGGACCAGTTCGCCGCGGCGGCGCAGGACGGGCAGCAGCCGAGCGGCAGGAACCGGATCAGCGGGTTCGGACGGTGGGGCTGGTTCGGGGGCGGTGCGGAGTAAGGAGTCCAGCCAGATGGCGAGTTCCTCGCCGTCGCACCGCTCGGCGGGATCGGGGCGCAGCAGCGATTCGATCACCGGGCGCAACGGTCCGTAGTGCGCGTCGAAGACGGGCGGCTCGGTGCACACCGACTTGACCAGCTCGGCCACGTCCTGTTCCGGGTAGGGAGCATGGCCCTGGACGATACGGAGCAACAGCGCGCCAAGCGCCCACAGATCGGTGGCGGGCGAGACAGGCGGGTACAGCAGCCACGTTGTGCCGATGGGGGCGGCTTGTTCGGGTGCCCACCGATCGGTGACCGCGCCGATCGCGGCGATGCGGGCCTGGCGGGCCCGTTCGGCGGCGACGGCGGTAGCGGGCCCCCGGACACTGGCTGTCCCCGGCGCCGGTGTCGGAGTCGGGGCAGTGGGTGGGCTGGGTGATGCAGGGGCAGCCCGGACGGTGTGGCGCAGGGCGTCGGCGCGCAGAGCCTCGGCAGCCATCCCGGCCAGCGGCCGACTGGTCGCCGCGTTTGCCGGGCTCCGGGGCGCGTCGATCCTGGGCGTGACAGCGGCGTCCGGGACGGGCCGGGGCGCGCGCGGCTCGACAGCATCATCCCCGGTGTCCGTCGGGGCAGGGACGCGGGTGTAACCGCACAGGGTGTCCTGGGCCAGACCCGTGGCAAGACCGGTCAGGATGGCCCGCCCGTCGTCACAGATCAGTACGGTCCGGACGGTGACGTTGCCGTGAGCCCAGCCTGATCGGTGCAGCACGCGCATCCCGTCCAGGACATCGGCGCCGATCTCGGCCGCTCGGAAAGCACCGAGCGGCCCCTCGGCGAGCACGGCAGACAGCGGACGGGCCTCGACCCGTTCACTGACGACCCATAGTGACCCGTCGGCCACCAGGACGTCGAAGACCTGCTCCAGCCGGGGATGATCCGGCAGACGCATGGCCGCCCGCACGGCCTCCGTGGCTTGCTCCGCGACGGCATCCGCCCCGTCCGCCCCCTGGGCGGCGCCAGGTAGGGGGGTGAGCGGGTCGTTGCCGAGAAACTCGGCGTCCACGAAGTCGGGTAGCAGCACCTCGTAGAGCATGACCGGCTGCTCGCTGTAGGTGTCGAAACCCGGCCCGCAGACCGGGCCGTCCGCGCGGGTACCCGGCGAAGGGAGCCGATAGCGGCTGCCCAGCAGCTGCTCCGTACCGCTCTCCATCACACCTCCAAGGCCAGGCCCGCCGACCCGGCCACACTGTTGGTCACGCACACACCAAAGGGGGCTGTGTGTCAGGTTCCGGTGGTCAGGGCGTTGTGCGCGGCTCGGACGGGATGGTGCGCCGGTGCTGAGCGCTCAGGATCTTCTCGCACAGCGGAAGCGTGGCGGCGGTGAACGTGGGTGCCTCCGGGTGGCCGGCGGCTTGAAGGAACTCGGTGAGGTCGGCACGGAGCATCACGGTGTGCGGATGGTCGGTGCCCAGGACCTGTTCGCGGAGGATGAGGACTTCCCGAGCCCGTACCTCGGCCTGCTCCCATCGCTTCCTGCTCCGCGCAACGGTCACCTGCAGGTGGCGGGCAGAGAGCGTCTGTGGGTGCTCCCAGCCGTGCAGGGTGGCCAGGTCATACATGACGTGCACGATCAGGCGGGCCGCAGCCTCCCACTGCTCCAGTCGGGCCCAGCACCATGCCTGGGTGAGCCGGGCCGCAACGGCGGCCTCGTGATCGTGCCCGATCGCTTCGCCGAGTGCGACAGTCTCCAACGCGAGCGGGGAAGCTTCCTCCCAGCGGCCCTGCTCGCCCAGAGCCTCGACCAGGCGGGCCTGGGCGGTGATCACCAGCGGATGGAAGGGCCCGGCGGCTTCCTTGCGTATGGCCAGGACCTGGCGCAGCAGCGCCGCGCTGTCGGCGTACCGCTGCTGCCCGTAGCGGCACATCGCCAGATCGAACCGGGTCTCTTCGACGTTCAGTACGTCGGCGCAGGGATCGCTCTCCTGTCGGGTGAGGGCCTGTTCGTACAGGGCGGCGGCCTCGTCGAAGATCCCGGCGTCCAGGGCGCAGCGGGCCGAGACGAGCTGATCAGCAGGACTCAGGACGGTGGTCACGGCATGCTCCTTGAAGGCGGCAGATGCGGGCACGGCGGTGCCGGCACGGGGCGGGCTGATACGGGCGCCTGGGGGCGTTGCGTCACGGCGTAGCGGGGATCAGCGCGATGGTGTGGAGGGGGGTGAAAGTGAAGTCCCAGGCCGGCGTGAGGGGCGTCTCGATGAGGGTGAAGGTGACGTCCACGAGCACGACGCGGTTCACTGTGAACTCGGCGTGGCTGGGGCTGATGGCACGCAGCGCCGACTGCAACGGATCCGAGTCGGCTTCCGCGTAGCTGTAGCCCAGCCCGCAGTGGGGCCGGCCGACTGAGTAGATGACGGCGCCGGGGCCGCGCACCTTCCGGACCGCTGAACGGACCGTTTGCTGGAGCGAGTTGAGATTGTCGTCGGGCCAGCAGTCCAGAAAGACCCCGGACTTGTTCGCGACGGGTGACCCGGCGAGGACCGTGAACGACGGAATGTCGGCGAGCGAGGTCTCCAGGGCTGCGATGAGGTCGGCGCGTTCCGCGGAACTGACCGCCTCTGATGCAGAGTCCGCGACCATCTCCAGAGTGATATGGAGCAGGTCATCGCGCAGCGCCAGGATCGGGAACGGCTTCATCGCACGGCGGCATGCCTCAACCAGCGTTCCCAGGCCGGTGTCGAGGGCCAGGTTGGGGACGGCGTAGATGTGCAGGGCTGACAGCGCCGTCCCCACCGGCAGACCGTCGACGGGGCGGCCGGGCAGACGTGGTTCGAATCGTTTCATGAAGGGCTCCAGCACAGTGATCAGCAGCTCCGGACAGGGGGCTTTGCATGTTCGTGCGAGGTTCCTGGGGCGGTCCGGCGGTCAGCCGGCGGCTTGCACCAGCAGCCACATGAGGCCGCCCCACGCTGCGACGATCAACAGGACGGCCAGCGTGAAGAGAAGGACGGCCGTCGGCGCCAGGGGCTCATCAGGCTCGGGATCTTCCGGCAGCGGGTGACCGGCGGCGTGCGCTCCGGCCAGGCACAGAGGGCAGTTCGGATTGTGTGTCACCGTTCCCCCCTACGCCGGTGCGAGGAGGCGTGACCCGGTCTTCCCGGGACTGGTCGAGGGGTATACGGGGCGGGTGCGGCGGTCACGACAGGGTCCGATCCCGTACGCCGGGTATGCCGCCGAGGTGGACTTGGCGGACTCGTTCGAAGCTGTACCGGGCCTCGCGCGGATGCTGGCGTTCCCACACCAGCCACACGGAGTCGACGGTGACGGTGAGGTGACGCCGCACTCGGTGCACCAAAGCGGAGGCGAGGCGGTCCGAGCGGTCTCCTAACTGCCGGCTAGAGGTGTCAACTCGTCCATAGGCAGAGGTGAGGTGGCCCCAATGGGACTCGGACGCCGCAGCCATGCCCAGGCCGGCGGCGGACAGTCCAGCCCGGACCTGCCGGCTGAGGCCAGTCGCCGGATCCGGCACCGCCGCCTCGCAGACCGGCACGATCCGGGTGATGACTGCCGAACGGCTGGCAGCGGCCGGACCGAGATAGATCTCGAATGGGGCCACCGTGTCGAGCTGCTCCTGGAGGTGCTTCGCGGCGGCTTCCATCCGGTCGCCGTCGATGCGCCGGCCGTCGGCAGCGTGCGCGCGGGCGGCCTGGATGGTCCAGTGCCACTCCGCCTCCGCGACCGGCGCCACGATATCCGCGTACGGGGTGACCACCTCGGCGATCTCGTGGAGGTAGGCCACAACGTGGGGTTGGTCCTGTGGCAGCCATAGCACGTGAGGCCGGATCCACTCCTGTGCCGGGCTGTCCTTGGCCGCCCACAGCCGGTTCGAGTCCATGAATTGGTGCATGTCAAACCTCCTCGGTGAGCATCTCGGTCGAAATGCCTACTGAGATGGGAAGGTGGTCCGAGGCGGCCCGAGCGGCCACGCTGCGGTGGGTCTGGTAGGAGACCAACGCCGGGGCGACAGGACGGCTCGCGAGGACGAGGTCGATCCTGCGCTCGCCCCACGGATCTGGGTCACCCTTGCCGTTCTCCCAGTGTCCGACCGTCGCCTCCCACGGCGCTCCCAGATGGGCAGCCGCATCGACCATGAAACCGCCACGCAGCAGTGCCCGGGTCTGACGGCGGTCGGCCAGCTGCTCGCCCCCGATGGTCTCGGGGATCACCTGGTATTCGAGGTCGTCGTGGTCCTGGTCGCGGTAACACTCGGGATCGTAGTACCGCTCCTGCCCACTCTGATCCGAAAGGACCGCCGCCGAAAGGGCGTTGAAGTCGCCGAGGACGACCGACTTCTTGACGCCGCCGACGGTGCGGCAGATGCCCTTCAGACGCAGTGCCTCGTTGGCCCGGAAGTCCGGACGGAAGGGGTCGCCGTGATAGGAGATCACCGTGAGTGGATCACCGGTGCCGAGGCTGAAGCTCGCGGTGGTCACTCCGTGCCAGAAGTCTGGTGCCCCGTACGGCCGGTAGCTTTCGGGAACGTAGGTGACGGTTGCGGGGTTCCATACGAGCGCGGTGAACCAGGGCCGGTGGCTGTTGGAGGCCATCGCGATGCCGTCCAGGTATCCGGCCGTTTCCTCGACCTCGGCGGTCAGCTGGCAGTCCGCCGCGAACGCGCGGACCGTGCGGGCCGCCACTTCTTCCCACCGGTCTTTGCCCGTACGGGCTTCGTCGACGACGATCTCCTGCAATGCCAGGACATCAGGCGCGATCTCCCGGACCGTTTGGACTCGGGCCCGCCAGGCGGCTGTCCCTCGGTCAGCCAGGCGGAGCTTGTACGTGTTGAGGTTGGCGAGTCGTACGGTGGACACAGTCATTTTCTTCATCTCCCGAACGGGGTTTCATGGGCGGCGGGTTGGGGGTGGGACAAGGTGTTGCCTGCGCGTGCACCACTCCTCCTGATGCTGCGGCGAAGGGTTCGGAGTGGCCGGTCATGGCCAGAGGGTGCCGTCGTGCAGTTCCAGCGGTCCGCTGCCGTGCCGCCACGCCGTCATGCACGCGGCGACCCGCTCCCGCAGTGGGGCCTCGACCAGGTGAACCAGTTCGTCTTCGGCGACCATCTGCCAGGCCCGGATCTCCCTTGGAGGGATGCGGATGCGGGCGAGATCGGACTCGCCGAGCACCGGGCCGCTGAAGGTGAAGCCGACCCGGCTCGGGTGTGGGGTGCCGTTCGCCCAGTTCACGGCAAGCAGACGGCCCAACGGCAAATTCAAGCCGAGCTCTTCGCGTAGTTCGCGGCGGGCGGCCGTGCGCGGACTCTCACCGGCGTCGCTGTCGATACCGCCGCCGGGCAACTGCCACCGATTATCCGCGTGGTAGGCGGGCTGGACCAGCAGCACCCGATGGGCCGAGTCGGTGAGTAGCACGGTGGCGGCGCAGATCACCTTCGGGCGGACCGCCCGGTAGGACGCCGGATCCAAGGCATTCGCCTCCTCCAGCGAGGCGCGCTCAACGGGGGAGAGCCCGACGGCCGAGCCCGGCTGGACGATCCCTGCGACCAAGTGGGCCACGGACCCCGCCCACCAGGCGGCCATCGCCGCCCGTACCTGCCCGGCCAGGTGCGGAGCAAGCAGATGGGTGGCGATCTCGGGAGCCTCCCACCGGACCCTGCCCGAAGCCGTCCAGCGGGGCGTGACCGGGAGAGTGGTGAGGGGACCGGCGAAGTGCAGGTGCACCACGGTGTCCGGCTCGTCCTCGGCGGCCGGAAGCGAGTCGACGGCCAGCAGGCGGCCGACCGGAATCGGTGCGCCGAACTGCGCCGTCAGGTGCCGGGCCAGTGCCGCCTCGGGGCTCTCTCCACCACACACGACACCGCCCAGTAGGGTCGCGGCTCCCTCGCGTTCCAGGAGCCCGATCCGCCCCTTCGCGTCCATCGCCAGCGCGGTCACGCGCAGGACCGGCGAGCGCGTCATGATGCCGTTCGAAGTGGACGAAGCTAATGGCAAGGAGTAGCGGGTCTGCACGGCGGGCTCCAAGAACGTCCAGGAGAATTCGAGTTGGGTGAGCTGGGCCGCCCGGGGTGTTCTGGCGGCCACGCGCACGAGGTCGTCGAGGCTGGAGATCGCACGAGGGAGGGCGGCGGTCCTCGTCAACAGGCGGTTGAAGAGCGCGGCGGTGACCGTGACGTCATCCATCGCCCGGTGCCGACGGGGCGGCTGCGCAATGTCCTCGTGGCCGAGGAACGCATCGAGGCTGTACGAGGAAAGGCCGGGCAAGACGTGCCGGGCGAGGAGCCGGGTGTCCATGACCGGAATATGGGCGAGGCGGGGGCAGGAGGCGCGGTAGCGGAAGAGAATGCCCGCCTCGACCGGCGCGTGGTGGGCCACCAGCAGCACCGGCGCTCCAGGCAGCCCCTCGTCCAGAGACCCCAGGACCGTTTGGGCGGGCAGGGCGCCGGCCAGGTCGCTGGCGATGATGCCGGTCTGCGCGGTATCCGCAGCGGTGAGGGGCGCGTGCGGGGGCGGATTGATGAACGCCTCGAAGGAGAAGCCGCTGGCCACCGGACCCCGTCCCGGCACATGGCGAAGCCCGAGGGCGGCGACCTCGATCGGCTCCGGCGAATACCCCTTCGGGGTGGTTCCCTCGAAGTCGATCACCACGAAGTGCGTGGCCTGGAACCCGGGATCGTCGGCCAGCCCGCAGACACCTCTGTTCACCGGCCCGTGCACGGGTGGACCCCCACGGCCGGTGCTTCCTCGACGGGGCCACACCGCGTTAGCCACGCCGCCCACCGGCCCCACCCCCGGTCGCGGCCCGGAGGTGCTCGGTGTGCAGATTACGGAGCATGGTGTGGGCCTCGTCCACCGAGGCGAGGTCTTGGTGCTCCAGGCCGTAGCGCAGCAGGCTCATCGCATCCAGCGCCCCGTACATGGTGACTGCGTGCCGTTCGGCCTCGCAAAGCTTCCGGCCGAGGCCATGAAAGAACGACGCCTCAAGATCGGGGCGGCCATAGAGGATGCGGTAGGAGAGGCGGGGCAGATCGCGCTGGGCGGAGGGCCGGATGTCCGCCCGCTCGAAGTCGATGATCCGCAGCACCTGTTCGGCGGGATCCCACAGCCAGTTCCGCGGCATGAAGTCGCCGTGCGACACCACCGCCGGCAGGTCGGCGGGCCGCTCGCAGGTCAGGGCGCGCAGGACCTTCAGGTCTTCCGGTGTCGCATACAACCGGGCAGAGCGGAGCATCTGCTCCACCTCCGCATCCCAGTCGACCGTGCTGGACACAGGAAGCTGGCCGTGGGCAGGGGCGGCGGCGAGGCGGGCGAGGAGCTGCCCGGCCTGGCGGTAGACCTCGCGCTCCTGCTCGGCCGTCAGCCGCTGTCCGCGCACCGGGCGGCCGGGGACGGCCGTGACCACGAGGCCCTGGGCATCCATGTCGTGGGCAGCCAGCAGTGGAGCCCGGCCCGGTCCCAGAGATGCGGCCCAGCCCGACTCGTAGGCCGCCACCTCACGCCGGAACAGCTTGGGGCCGGGGTTGTGCTTAGCGAACCACTTACAGCCGTGCCGGTCCTCGACCTCCCAGGTGCGGGGTCGGCCGATCCCCGGCGAGGAGTGATCGGCGACCACGCGGAACGTTCCGCTCACCGAGGTCACCAGGCGGACCATCGCCTCGGGCATGTCGGTCACAGTCGTACTTCCTTCTTCCTGTACGGCTTTGCGAAACCAGCGTCAACACTCGTCGTGATCACGCGGACACGGATGGTGCCCGCGTGGGCGTGTAGCGTGCCAGGCGGCACTGACAACGTGCCTCGGCCAGGTCATGTGATGTGGTGGCCGCCCGTGCCGCGCGAGGTGTTGAGCACGCCGTAGCGCCAGCCGAGTGTGATCAGGTGGGGATCGTTCTGGGCGCCCCAGCGTGAGCGCAGGGCGTGGATCTTCTGCTTCATGATGTCGAGCGACGACAGGCCGCAGTTGTGGGTGATCTGCAGGTAGGTGTCGTCGAGCGCCAGCCGCCAGAGGATCTGGACCTCATCGGCATCGGTGCCGCCCGGGGGCGGCGCGGTATCGGGCCGCGGGACCAGGTCGAGGACGTAGCAGGCGTGGACGAGAGCGTGCCGGTGACGTACCCCAATGCGCCGGTGGGCGCTCGTCAGCGCGGCGCTGACCGTGCCGACCGCCCGGGACAGCTCGACGGCCGCCTTGGCCGTGCTCATTCCCTCGGCCATCTTGGCGATGACCCTTATCTGAGCGGGAGTTGGAAGCATCCTGTCTGTTGGCCGGGCGGGCATGGCGGAGTGACCTTTCATGAGGTGACGAATTCCGCTTCGAAGCGGGGAGGGGTCGTACCACCCCGGCCGAGAGCAGAAAGCGTCGCGCCCGGCCAGGGGCGAGGCGTGCGGGTCAGGCGCGGGTGAACCAGCGCTCCTGCTCGGCGTCGGTGACGACGGTGCGGTGGTGGTCGAGTTCGATCTGCGCGAGGCGGGCGAAGTGCTCCACCACGTCCACCCCGAAGGCGGCCCGGGCGATGGGACTGTGGCGGAACGCGGAGCGCGCCCGGTCGAGGGTGACCGGCACCGAGACCGCGTCCGCTGATTCGTACGCATTGGAGGGGCAGGCCGGCGGCAAGTCGGGACTCTTGTCCAGTCCGTGGGTGATGGATGCGACCACGGCAGACACAGCGTTATACGGGTTCGCATCAGCGCCGGCAAGGCGCACTTCGAGGTGCAGCCCATCGCCGTGGCCGACCACCCGCACCGCACACGTGCGGTTGTCGAAGCCCCATGTCATGCGGGTGGGGGCGAACGAGCCGGGCATGTACCGCTTGTAGGAGTTGACATTCGGCGCGTACAGCGGGGCCAGGCCCGGCAGCGCGGATAGCAGCCCGGCGACCGCCTGCTTCCCCATCAGCGACAGCTGCCCATCTGGCGTGGGGAGCATCGCGTTGCCGCTGCGGGTCAGGGAGATGTGTACGTGCAGGCCGCTGGCGACACCGGTTTCTGGGGCTGCCATGAACGTCGCGGTCATTCCCGCCAGCGCGCGCACCGCATGCTTGAACACGAGATGCCGGTCGCAGGCGGACAGGGCCCCGCCGTAGGGGAAGGTGATCTCCACCTGCCCCGAGGCGCCTTCCGTCTTGATCGCTTCCACCGGCATCCCGGCCCTCGACAGTGCGCTCTGAAGACGGCGGAAGTACCGGTCCATCGCCGGGGAATGATCGAGGGCATAGTCCAGGTTGTCCTCGGACGTTGGCCGCAGCCCCCCGGCCCCGACGCGCATGGCCTTCGTATAGGCCCCGCGGTAGAGGACGAACTCGGTCTCCAGACCCACCTGGGCGTGCAGGCCGTGAGCGGCGAGCTGGGTGAGCTGGTCGCGCAGGATCTGCCGCGGGGCTACGTCGACCGGCTGCCCGTTCGGGCCGAATGCATCTCCGAGGACGAGCGCGGTTCGGGGCAGCCACGGCACCATGCGCAGGGACGCGAGGTCCGGCACGACAGCTACGTCCTCGTAGCCGGTCTCCCAGGATGTGAGGTCGAAGCCGTCGACGGGAGTCATGTCGATGTCGGTGGCGAGGATGTACTTGCACATCTCCGCGCTGCCGTTGGCGACCCGGTCGATGAAGTGCCGGGCTCCATAGCGTTTGCCCTTCAGCTGACCTTGAAGGTTCGGCAGCGCGAGGACCACCGTGTCGACCCAACCAGCCTTGACTGCGCTCCGCAGTTCGTCGAGACCGAGTCTCCCCTTGGGAAGCTGCTGGGCCGATGACGGATCTTGGATCGATTGTACGGACGGCGTGGTGAGGCGGGGGAGTTTCTTGAAGGAGGGAGGCGTGGCGGTCATCAGACGACCCCGTCCTGGATCTTGGCCATCTCGGTATCGGCGGCCACGGCCGGTATCTCGTAGTCGCGTCCGGCGATCCGCCACCACACGGTGGCCAGTGCCAGCACGGCTACCAGGGCGATGGGGGCGTAGTTGAAGGTGTCCACGGAGACCCATCCGCCGGTCTCGGGCCGGGTCTGGGGCAGGCAGAACAGAACCGTTACGAACGCCACCCAGGCCACCGCGACCACGCCGACCGGAACACCCCAGCGGCCCAGGTTCCACGGACCGGGGGCGAAGGAGTTCCGATTGCGGATGCGCAGGTAGATGGGGATTGCATAGGCGGGGGTGATCCCGATGACGTTGATCGCGACGACCGCGTTGTACGCGGTGGGACTGTAGAGAGACGGCAGCGCGAGGACCGCGGCGACCGTGACCGACAGCCACACCGCAGCGCGAGGTGTGCCGGTGCGCGCATCGACCTTGCGCCACAGGTGCGAACCGGGCAGCGCGCCGTCACGGGAGAACGCGAACACCATCCGCGAGCAGGCGGCTGTCTCCGCGTTCCCGCAGAACAGCTGCGCGATGATCACGACCAGCAGCAGCGCCTTCGCTCCTGCCGGACCCAGCGCGTCGAGGAAGATCTGTGCCGGCGGCACACCAGTTGAACTTGCCTGTACGCCCGCGTAGTCGCGGATGGCGAAGGTCAGGCCGACCAGCAGGACGAAGCCCGCAGCCCATGACCAGGTGATGGCGCGCATGATGCCGCGCGGCGCCGCAACGGAGGCGTTGGTGGTCTCCTCCGACAGGTGGGCGGAGGCGTCGTAGCCGCTGAACGTGTACTGCGCCAGCAGCAAGCCGATCAGCACCACGTACCAGTGGGCCGACCAGCCGGTGTCGTTGACGAACGTGGTGAACACGAAGCGGGCGGACTGGTGATGGGAGGGCACGATCGTCAGGGCCGTGACGATGACGGCCACCCCCGCCAGGTGCCACCACACGGAGACCGAGTTCAGGACGGAAACCAGGCGGACACCGAACAGGTTCAGGACGGCATGCAGGGCGAGGATCACCAGGAAGATCACGATGGTCTTCTGCGGCGTGGGTTCGAAGCCGAACTGCAAGTTCAAGAACGCCCCGGTGAAGGCAGCGGCGCCGTAATCGATACCCGCGATGGCACCCAGCAGCCCCAACAGGTTCAACCAGCCGGTGTACCAGCCGGCCTTCTTGCCGCCGAGTCTGTCCGCCATGAAGTACAAGGCACCGGACGTCGGGTAGGCGCTGGTGACCTCGGCCAGCCCGGCGCCGACGAACAGCACCATGAACCCGACGATCACCCAGCCCCACAGCATCACCGCCGGGCCGCCGGTCACCAGGCCGAACCCGTACATGGTCATGCAGCCCGACAGGACAGAGATCACGGAGAAGGAGATCGCGGCATTCCCGAAGCCGCTCATCCGGCGCGTCAGGACCGGCTTGTACCCGAGGTCGCGCAGCCGTTCATCATCGTGCTGCGGGCCCTGTAATGGCCGGTTCGTAAAGGACATCGAAGTGCCTCCAAGGCGAGTTGAGAAGTCATGCAGGACGGGGACGGCGGCCAGTGCCGCCGGCGGTGTGAGATCGGGCGGGACTGAGACATTCGGAGCGGGCCCGTACGAACTCACGGACAGCGAGCCCCGCACTGGCCGGGTTGTCAGTGACGTACGCCCAGGGCAGCCGGGTGGCGTAGCGGTCCAGGGCACGGAACACCTTCGCCGCGTCGACGTACTGGTGCGCCGCCCACAACGCGTGCGCCAGGTAATTGAGATCCCCGACCGAGGTGCCCGGTCCAGAATCAGCCGTCCAGCCCTTGAAGGCTCGATGAACGTCCCAGATCACCGGCTCCCTCGACCACTGGCGATGCGACAGCGGGTCCGCAGTGCCGTCCTCGCGGTGGCGCCGGTAGTTCTCCGTCCACGAGTACAGCGGAAGGATCCGCAGCGGTGAACCTTCCGGCGCCCAGGAGGTCACCCACTGGGCGAACCCGAGCGCATCCGCGTTCGACGTGTGGGGGCACGCATACAAGAACTGGTGCATCCGGTGGTAAGCCTCACGGTTTCCCCAGTCACGTTCGTGAACCGCGCGAAGCAAGCCCCAGGGGCCCGCTGGCAGCATCGGCTCCCAGGGAGTCCGCCAGTTCCACGGATACTCCAACCGTGCATCCGCCTGCGCCAGCGCCAGCAGAGCGATCCACGGAACCGGATCAGCTGACGACGACCCCTTGATCGCCAAGTCGCACGCCTGCTGCGCTTCCTGGAGCAACGCGGGCGTTCCAGGGTGACCGCTCCGATGTGCCTGGAGGGTCCGTTCCACGGACACCCGGGCCAGCATCAGCAGCGCGTCCGGGTTGTGAGGTTCCTCGCGAAGCCATGCCTCGATGACATCCGAGCGGCCGGCTGCGGCAGCGAGGACCTGCGTACGTGATGTTCTCAGTGCCCAGTCGGCGCCCGTGTGCGCCAACAGTTCTCTCATCGCCCGCCAACGTCGGGCCTGTACATCCTCCAGGGCACCCCGCAGCTCTGCGTCAAAACCGGCGGGATGATAGATCGGTGTGAACTCGCGCAGCTGTCCGGAATCGCCCCGCATCAGCCGAGCCCGTCACGCCGAGTCGACAACTCTCGGCTCGTCACAGGACATCTCCACGGGGCGGCCATGCCCATGACCAGTTCAGGCTGTGGGATGCCGGGGTCATGCGGAGCAATGGTCAGGCAAGTCATTGGAGTCCTTGGCTAAGGATTCGAAGGCGAGGGGCGGGGAACCTGGCGCGCGGTCGAGGCAGTTCCGCGCTGAGGGCGATCCTGGAAATCAGAACTTGATTCCGCCAATCACATTGGCGAGGCTCATGGTGAGACGGCTGATCGTGGGCGCGATCGATGAACTGGCCAGGTAGAACCCGAGCAGGATGCACGCGGCGGCATGACCACCCTTGAGTCCGCCGTTTCTGATGAGCAGGAACACAATGGTCGCCAGAAGGACAACCGCGGAGATGCTAATCGCCATGACGCACGGCTCCGGCAGGCCAACGGCGACACAGTCTGCGCTTCAATGCGGGTCTGCGGATCAAGGAAGGGTTGGCTGCGGTGTACTTCGGAAATGCATCGGGACTCCCTCGCATCGATCCCTCTGTGGTCAGGTTTGGTGACGAGCTGACATGAAAATGAATGGCGTTAAGGCATCACGCCCCCGGGCGAGACATGAGCTTCGCTCCTGAAGCCAGGACGCCGTAACCGCCCGCCCGGACATCGCTGGGACGTCCCAGGACGTCCCAGCGAGCAGAGGCGTCCTCCTCGTTGCTGAGCAATGGAAGTAGCTGACGCCCACCGCTTCGGTGAAGCGTGTCGTGGGTCCTCAACCACGCGCCCGAGGTCGCAGTTGTGGCAGAACCGCCCCTTGCTGAGTCGCCCATCCTGCCTGAGACCTGCAGGCTGGTTCCGTCCGCTTCATGGGTAGCCATCGCCGGCGCAGACTGTGCGTGAGGCCCAATCAAAGACCAGTCGCGCGTGCGGCTTTGCCAGGACTCGTCCGGTGAGAGGCGCTGGACCGAGACCCGTCGTGGAGTGCACTGCGATCAGAGGACCGCTGCTGCTACGTAAGTTGCGGTCCCAGGAGACGATCTGTTGCGCCATGTCCTGGGCGAGCGAGGCGGCGCGTGGACCGAAGGCATGGACACCGAACTCACGGGTGGTGGCTCCGGCTGTATCCGTGTGGACGTTGCGGCTGAGGAGATAGGCGAGGGAGGAGTCTCGGACAATCGCGGCGGCATCCCATCCCTCGCGGCGGGCGACGGGGCCCGTCTCCGGGTTCGGGTCCACACTAAGGCGGCAGAATCCGCCGAGCGTGGTGGCAAGCCACAACAGCAGCCTGTCGGCCGAGGACGTGCCGGGGATGGTGATGCCGGTCCACCGCTCGTGACGAGGCATCCGCAGAGCCTCTTCTAGACCGCTGGTGCGGGCTGGCTGACCCTCGGCGAAACGGATCCGGATTTCACCACCGCGCAGCTCGCTCGTGACGTCATTGTGGGCTCCAGCCCCTTGCATGGGCACGAACTGGCAGACCTTGAGGGAGCGGCTGACGAGGAGACCCTGCTGTTTTTCGAAGCCGATCACCCAGGTATAGCCGTGGATGCGTAACGGCACCACGAGCCGTCCGCCTTCGGCGAGATGGTCGATCCAGACTGGCGGGATGTCGTGTGCTTCGACAGTAACGATGATCGCGTCGACCTGACCGTGGGGGACCTCCCAGGTCCCTTGCCCGCCGTCGCCTAGAACGACGGATACGCCCTTGTATCCGGTGTCGACCAGGAACCGCGCGGCCCGGTCGGTGACGAAGGGATCGATGTCGACCGTGACGATGCGGCCGCGGGAGCCGACGAGTTCCGCCATATAGGCCGCATTGCAGCCGCCGGAGCCGATCTCGATGACGGTTTGGCCGGGCCTGAGAGCCGCCTCGGCGAGCATGTGGGCTTGAAGCCACGGCGCTGATACGGCGCTGGTGCTGCTGCCGTCCGCGTCCCTCTTCGTGATCACCTGAGCATCGCGGTAGGCGGCTTCCAAAGTGGCCTCGGGCATGAAGCGATGGCGCGGGACGCACCGGAACGCGTCCTCGATCGCCGGATCCCTGATCCACCCTTCCGTGATCAGCTGGTCGATCAGGGCTTGACGAAGTCGGTTTGCCTCGTCATGGAGTGTGGGATTCACCGGGATTGCTCCTCGCGTTCGGGCAGAAGGGGCACGTCCTACTTGTTTCTGCCGTTCTTGATTGCCCCGCGGTAGTGCACTCCGTATGCTGCTGAGCAACGCGTTGACGGAGACGAGTAGCCCAGGGATCACGCGAGCCAAGAGAGCTGCCGGAAGCTGTGAAGGCGGTCTCGCACCCCAAGGCGAAGACCCTCCCGAGCGCGGGGAGGAAAGACCCCCACCCCGGGTCCAATGCCCCGCCGGCTGGCCCCCGTCACTGGGCCCGAATGAGGCCGTCACATAGTGGCGGTGAAAGTGCGGTGGCACCGCGAGTTGCCCTTCTCGCCCGCACTCCCAAGGGATCATGACGACGTCCTTCGGAGGACCGAAATGATCCACAGCCGCGTACACATCTCTGACCTGCGAGAACACGTCGGCCGTACCGTTACCGTCTGCGGGTGGGTAAACACCCTCCGCTTGCAGCGCAAGATGCAGTTCGTCATCGTGCGGGACAGCACCGGCATGGTGCAGGTGACCCACCAGCGAGACGACGGGCCGCTGGAAGCCCAGCTCGAAGCCCTCACCGCCGAATCCGCCGTCCGCATTACCGGTCGTGTCGTCGACGCCGCCCAAGTCAAGCTCGGCGGCCTGGAGATCGTCCCCGAGCAGGTGGAGGTCCTGAACCTGGCCGCTACGCCGCTGCCGATCGACGAGCACACCAACCTGGAGCAGCGACTGGACTGGCGCTTCCTGGACGTACGACGCCGTCCTGCCACTCAGTTGCTGTTCGCTGTGCAGACCACCCTGGAGCAGGGCATGCGTGAGTACGCGTATGCGCAGGGTGCCACGGAGATGCACACCCCCAAGCTCATGGGCACTGCCTCGGAGTCCGGGGCGGAGGTCTTCAAGCTCGGCTACTTCGACCGCTCCGCCTACCTGGCGCAGTCGCCGCAGTTCTACAAGCAGATGGCGATCTCGGCTGGGATCGACAAGGTCTTCGAGATCGGTCCGGTCTTCCGTGCCGAGCCGTCGTTCACCTCCCGGCACGCCACCGAGTTCACGGGCGTCGATGTGGAGCTGGCCTGGATCGACAGTGTCGAGGACGTGATGGTCTTCGAAGAGCAGATGCTCGCGCACGCGATCAGCAAGGTCGCCGAAGCGCACGGTGAGGCGATCGCCGAGCACTTCGCGGTCGAGGTCACCGTCCCCGCGACGCCGTTCCCCCGCATCACCATGGCCGAGGCGCACGAGATTCTGCGCAAGGGCGGCTGGGACCCGGAGGGCGTCAAGGAGGACCTGGACCCGGAGGGTGAGCGGAGTATCTCGGCGCACATCAAGGAGGCCACCGGGCACGAGTTCGTGTTCATCACGCACTACCCGGTGGGCATCCGGCCCTTCTATCACATGCGGCCCGCTGGCGACCCGGCCGTGACCTTGAGCTTCGATCTGCTGTGGAAGGGGCTGGAGGTCACCACCGGCGCCCAGCGTGAGCACCGGTACGACGTGCTGCTGAAGCAGGCCGCCGAGAAGGGCATGAGTCCGGAGCCGCTGCAGGACTACCTGAACGCATTCCGGTACGGGTGCCCGCCGCACGGCGGACTCGGCATGGGGCTCGGCCGGGTGCTGATGGTGATGCTCGGCCTGGACTCGATCCGCGAGGCTACGTTCCTGTTCCGCGGGCCGAACCGGCTCACCCCGTAACCGGGCGTTGACTGCGTCCCACGACACGGGCGAGCACCTCGTGTCGTGGGACGCGGTCTCAGTAGCGGACATTGCGCAGGTCATGCGTCCACGCCTCATCGGGGTTCTTGTCCCAGTAGGCTCGCAGCGCCAACTCCCGCTCGCTGAAGCGGCCTTGGTGGCACAGGCCGCCGTGGGAAAGGGTGACGCTCATGGCGAGCGGTGATTGGGCGGTGACCCAGTGCGGGGTCAGGGCGTGGCTCCACAGCTGGTCGCCGGGGCGCATGATGACGGACTGGCGGTCGGCCTCATCGTGCGCCGGCGGGTCCTCGCTGGTGGTCTCACCGATGACCGCCGCGTCGGCCGACAGGTGTTTGTCGGGGTCGAGGTAGCTGTGGAAGGTCTTGACGCCATCGACCTGCCAGACCAGGCCGTGCGAGTTGTCGTTGTGGTACGTCGATGAGGCGCCCTTGGTTGAGAGGAACAGGATCGGTGCCAGGCGCTGCCAGGTGAAGCCTCGGGCGGCCAGATGCGTGCGCCAGGGGATCATTACCTCCTCCTGGAAACTGCCCAGGAGGCCGTTGTAGAAGCGGCCAAGGTTGAAGTGCACCAGCCGGAACGGCCAAGTGACGATCTCCTCGATCGGTGCGGTGCGGAACGTGGCAGTCCGGTCCATGCGCACCTGCCAGTCGTCGTCCCCGAGGATCGTGAACCGGACCTCCTCGTCCCGACGCACGTGGTCGAGGACGTCGACGGCGGCCAGGAACGTGTAGTCGAACGGGATCTCCAAGGGGAAGTTCGGCGGCTGCCGCCACCGCTGGGTAAAGTCGTCGGGAGTTGTGATCTTCATTGAGGGGTCCATCGGGTCGTGGGTGTCAGCTGCCTTCACACGGGGGCGGGGCACGTCGTACTGCGGTTGTCGGACGTGGCAGCGGTGCGGCAGATGGCGGCGCAGTCCGGAGTCACCTGGTCCTGTGGGGCAGAGGTCAGGAACTGCCTGATTTCGGAGCGAGGAGCATGGGCGCTGACTGATGCACGGCCGTAGGGGCAGCGCCTGATGTGACCGTCGGCGGAGACGTACGCGGTCGCCGAACGGCATGACCACCGTTCACCACCGGCCCCGGGCAGTTGCAGGGCCCGCAGTTCGCCGAGGTAGGCCCGATAACGGTCAGACAGATTGAAGTGCCGGTCCAGCAGGTCAGCGTCGAGCTGCTGCTGTGCCAGGTAGTCCTGGACCGACTTGCCGTCGCGGCTCAGGGTGCGTTCGTCGAGGACAACGGGGCTGAACTGGACCTCTACCCCTGCTGCGGCCACGAGGTCGGCCAGGTCCTGGCACTCCCCGTCGGTCAGGTTCCAGCAGGTGATGTGCAGGATCTTCGTCTCGGTGCTGATGGCGCGCAGGGTGCTGATGCCCGAGGCCGCTGTGCGGGTGGTGCGCCCTATCAGCATGGCGCCCTGCGAGTCGGCGGAAACGGTCACGTTGGCCAGCAGGTGCGCGACCTGGGAGAGGGCGAGGCTCTCGGCCGCGGTGCGGGCTGACGTCACCATCGACACCGACATGCCGAACTGATTGGCCAGCCGGACGAGTTGCGGGAGCTCCGGGTGATGGGTCGGTTCGCCACCGGTCAGGCACACCCCCTCCACGCCCGTCTCCTTCAGCCGCGACAGGGTGCGGGTGTAGGTCGCGGTGTCCAGGAAGCCGTGGGCTCGGTCGGCGCGGAAGCAGAACCCGCAGGCCACCTTGCAGTGCCCGGCCGTGGAGATCAGCGCCGTACGCACGGGGGTGCTCATTGCACCCCCGTGTTGTCCCACACCGCGATTTCCACGGTGCTCGTGTAGAACGCGCACATCTCGGGGTCCGGGGTGCCGCCGCCGATGAGGGCTTGTTCGTTGCGGGACGGCCCGCCGCAGATGGCGAGCGCCGGGCAGGTGCCGCACTCGGGTACTGGGGCGACCTTCTTCGCCACGCCGGCCAGGAGGCCGGGGTCGGCGCGCAGTTGGTCGAGTGTGTGGAGGAACGTTGGCTCGGTGAAGTTGATGTCGCACAGGCTGACCCGGTTGCCGGGCAGGAGCGCGGCGTTCAGGCTGCGGTCGCCCTGCATGTGGTCGAACAGCATCGGCCGGCGGGTGTCGAGCCCTTGGAAGGCGCGGTCCAAGACGGAGAACAGCATGCCGCCCCGCCCCAGGGCAGCCACGCGGGCCTCGTACAACTCCCGAGCCAGATCCGTCCCGTTGACCATCCAACGGCCTGCGGTCGGGATGGGCGTGTTGACGTAGATGAACTTCAGCCCGAGGTCGTCGATGATCCACTGAACGGTCTCAGCGAGGCGTCCGATGTTCGCGGCCGTAGGCGTGAGGTTGCAGCCCACGTGCAGCCCCTCGGCCGCCACGAATCGGGCGACGTTGCGGCGGATCCGGTCGTCGGCGGGCTGGCCGCCGAGCAGGAGCCGGTTCGCGGAGTTGATGCCCGGCGGGCCGTCGATGGAAATGCCGACCCCGTACTCGTAGGCGACAAAGTGGTCGAGGGCCTCGTCCGTCAGCCGGGCGCCGTTGGTGACGACCGTGCGCCGCACCCTGGCCACGTCGTACCGGTCGGCGAACGTGTCGGCGAGGTGGTCGCCGTACTGCATGAGGTCGAAGCGGATGGTCGGCTCGCCGCCGAACCACTGGATGGACACCTCGTCCTGCCCGGCGTTCTGCTGGAACAGGAACTCCAGCCCGTCCGAGAGTTCTTCCTTCGTCATGTCCGGCTTGCCGGAGTTCGTGTCGACGAAGCAGTAGGTGCAGGCCATATTGCAGCGATCGGTCAGGACCACACGCAGGCCGCTGATGCGGCGAGGGGCGGCATCGAGGCCGAGGAGTCGAAGGCGGTCATGGAGTGCTTCACGCCGGTCGGCGACAGGGCCGCCGGGGGTGAAGCCGAGCCCTGCGAGGGCTTCATGGGTCGCGGTCGGGGGGACCCCGGCGAGGTCATGGACCTCGCCGGAGTCGATGAACACACTGTCCAGGCCGACCGGGTCGAGGAGAACCGCTTCCCCGTCCCGCTCGTACTGGAAGTACTTCCCCCACAGCATTTGGGGGACGGCCATGGTGGTCAGGCCGCCGCTTCCTCTTCGGCGATCCCGAGTTCACCCATGACCGCGCGCACCTGCTCCTCGGCAGCCGATTGGAGCTTCGCGGACGTGGCCGGAGAGCCACCGTCGGCGAGGACGATCACGCCGGGCAGCGACGGGTTCGGCGCGATGACCGTGATGCCGGCCGGGTCGGCGCTGATGACCATCACCGCGTCCTTCAGCTCAACCCAGTCCGTCTGCTCCTTGAGTGCCTCGATGATGCGGCCCTGCTTCTCCTGGAAGGAGGCACGCTCACCCATCCACACGCCCGCCTTGGACTTGGAGTCCACGACGTCCGCGTAGATCAAGTGATCCTTCTTCTCTCGCCTGGCTTGCGGCATGACAGATCCCCTTCTTCTCTTCGCTGGATGTGCTGGCACAACTACTTGCACCCACCTGGCCCGGACGGTCACACCGTCCCGCTCGGCGGCTTGAGCGTGGCGGCAACGACCGGGACGCCGTAACCGCCGCGGCGGACATCGGCGGGACGTCCCGGGACGTTCTGCCGGACGACCGGACATTGCACAGGCCCATGCGTCAGAGCCTCGCGCTGTTCGCTGAGATGGCCGCGGGGTGGGCTACTCCGGTGCTACGGTCGCCCGCATGATGCTCTCGGCACCTTCGGCGCGCGCCGTGGACTTGCGAGTTGAATCGGTGGACAACGTTCTCGATCATGTCGAGCGATCCCTTCAAGTCGAGCTGGACCGGGACACGGTGGTACGCAAACGCCGCTCGGTCGGAGCGCGGACCGACCGGCGGACCTGGATCCGTATCGAGAGGCGCGGGCTCGACAAGATCGGCGTGCAGGGCTGGAACGGCACCGAGTGCGCAGCGCGCCTTGAAGACATCGCCCAGCCCGTCTGGCGGGGGTGTGTGGTCTGGCAGGACGCGGACGAACCGGTCATGTGGCGGGCCGATGAGACCGAGCTCTTGCCGAGTGCGCCCATCGGCAACGCGATCCTCAGCGAGGACCCGAAGCTGCCGGATGCCTGGTGGCAGGTGTTCAATGCCTCGCTGGACGCGCTTGCCGCCCAGGACACGCAGCGCGTCGCCACCCCGGACACCGTCACCATTACGCAGGCCCTTGTCACCGAAGCCGTCCGCAGCATCGCCCCCACCGCCGACTTCGATACGACCGTCGAGTGGTGGGTGCCGGCCCACGCGGATCTGAACTGGGCCAACATGACCGCGCCGACGTTCTCCCTCTTCGACTGGGAGGACTGGGGCAACGCGCCACGCGGACTGGACTCCGCCTCGTTGTGGGGCAGCTCCCTTGCCGTCCCGGCGCTGGCCAATCGCGTACGACACGAACGACGCCACGACTTCGAGAGCCGGGATGGCATGCTGATGACGCTCTTCGCGTGCTCGAAGATCCTCGGGCCCGAGGCGCACCCGCAGGACCCCCGGCTGGAGCCCGCACGCCGCATGGCAGACCAGGTCATCGCGGAGCTTCACGCGGGCTGACCACGCGCTCGGGCCCGGATGAGGTCCCGGTACTCGCGGACGGCCCGCTCATCAACCTGGCCGGCCAGAGCGCCCAACAGCTGGCCCAGGTGGTCGGGCTCGTCCGTGCCCACCGCCATGGTGCCGACCCGCGGAAGGTAGTACGCCGTGCGGAAAGCCGCCTGCGTACGGGAGAGCCGGTCGTCGTCCTCAAGGAATACACCGGGGTTGATCCTGCCCCACACCGGAGCGCAGGTATTGCCCCCGAAGGGACTCATCCCCCAGACCCGGTCGCTACCGAGCCCCCATGCCGCGGCGACGGCATCCGCAGCGTCGAGGGTCCCGGTCCCGACCAGGAGGCCGGCACGGACCATGAGAACCGAGGGCTGTGGCAGGCCCACGTCGATCAGGCCCACCAGCGGCGAGGGATCCCAGGACGCGACGCCCCAGCCTCCGCACAGCCCCTTTGCCGCTGCTATGTCGAGAGCGGCACACGCATGGGCCAGTACGTCCCGCTCGTGGGCCCCGGCTCCTTCGAGGGTGTGTTCCGGGTTGTGCAGGAAGACCAGGTCCGGCTCCCGCCCGAGTTCCTTGACCGCCTGTTCCACAGCTGCGAATAGCCGCGCCGGGGCGAGGGAGTGCTCTGCCCTGTCCGGCGTGGGGAAGTAGCCCACCTTGGTGGACAGCGTGAAGTTCGGCAGCAGATCGCCAGCCACCCGCGCCAGAACCTCGTGCGAGCGGAAGCCGAGATAGTTGGAGCTGGTGTCGAGCGCGGTGACGCCGAGATCCAGCGCGCTGGTCAGGAGACGGCGTTCGTGACGAGACCGGTGTAGCCCGAGGACAACTCGGGGGTCAGCACGGCGCACATCTCCTCCTTCACCAGGATCTCGGCGACGTCGACCACTTCGGCACCGACGACGGCGGCCGCCTGGTGGAGCGGGACCGGCCCGCCGCTCAGCAGCAGACGCAGTGCGGGCAGGGCCTTGGCCGTGAGGGTGAGCTTCTTGCCCGAGGCCAGGACGTCGACGGTGTCACCGTTCTCCTGGATCTGGGGGCGGAAGCGGGTGGTGCAGACCGCGGCGTCCAGCGGCCCTAGGATGTCGAGGTAGGGCACGTGGCGAGGAAGCGTGGTCTGCTGCTCGTAGGCGGCCAGGAAGTCGGCCGGTGTGCGCTCGCCGATCAGTTGGACGGCGGACTCGGTCAGAGCGTCGCTGCTGGCCCCGGGGCCGCGGTCGAGGTCGTGCCGGAAGACCTCCCGCTCACGGCACCAGTCGGCCAGCCATCCCACCCAGCTCGCCCCTGTGCGCTGGGTGATGCCGAACGTCACGTGCAGGCTCTTCCCCGAGCCGCTGCCGGTTCGGGTGGCCTGGTGCCAGTGGCCCCGGGGGATGTGCATGATGTCGCCGGTCCGCATGACGCCGGACCAGACGATCTCCTCGCTCGGGGTGGTGTTTGGGTCGGCGTCCCGATAGAGGGGGACCGCGCGGGACGTCCCGCGTACCTCCCACTCCTTCTCGCCCGCGAGCTGGACGATCACCACGTCGTGGTCGTCCCAGTGCAGCGGAAAGCCGGCGGCGTCATTCGTCGTCAGGTAGGCGTTGACCTGCACCCGCTCACGGGACCACCACTGCAAGGCGCGGCAGGCGACCTCCATGGTTGGGTCGAAAATGTTGAGCTGGTCGAGGATCAGCGTGGCGCCTTCTCCCAGCAGCCCGCCCAGGCTCCGCATGTTGACCGTGGGGATGCTCTGGCCGCGAGGGCTGACCACATCGGTGTAGTAGATGGCCGGGTGGACTTCCTCGCCCTTCTGGAAGCACCGGAACTGCGGGCGGTTCAAACTCCTGCGCATCACGGTGTCGAGCAGGCGGTTCGGGGTGAGGATGCGGGCGGCAAGGGCAGGGTCGCTCATGCTTCCCCGCGCGAATCCTTTGCCGAGTTCGTCCGGCCCCTCCCACCCGAGCGCCGTCTCGATGGCGTTGATCAACTGGTGTTCCATTACTGCCTCCTCATGAGTTCGACCATGTGGTGCAGGCGCGGCAGGGGCGAGCACAAAAGCGTCGTCCTCGCCCCTGCCGCCTCGTGCTACGCGACGTCGGTCAGGTTGCCGTCACCACCCGGCCATGGGGCATCTCCAGAGCTGCCCTGGTTGTCGGACCGGAGGCTGTCGTACCGGTCATGGACGGCGGTCAGCTCTTCCACCGCCACCAGGAGGCCGCTCCGGGTAGGAGGCGGTGCTGTGGTCTCGGCCACCTCGTGCTCCTTCCTCTTTGGTGCCCTCGCCAGGGCTCCGGCGAGGATTCAAGAGCCGCCCCCACGTCCGTGAAAGATGTGGGTGCCCGTGGGGGCGGCGGTCAGTGGGCAGCCAGAAGCTGAGGCGCGACGCGTCATGCACAGGCAGACGCCGACGGCTCCGCTCGGGGCTGGATAGGTCTGGACGTTTTGGGTAGGGCGCTGTTCAGACGGCCGCCAGGGCCAGTGGCTGGATCGTGGGCCCGGCCTCACACCCCGAGCGGAGCGCGAAGGACCTGCGGAGAACCGCCGCCCGTATGGCCGGCGGTGGCTTTGGAAGTTCGATCTCCGCCCACACACGCTTGCCGTGCGTGAGGAGCTCCCAGCCGAAGTCCAGCGCGAAGTGGGCAACCAAGGTGAGACCACGCCCGTTCTCGTCGCCAGCCCCCGGGCAACTTGCCACCGGGGCCGTCTGGTCACGGTCAGACACGACGATCACCAGCTTGCCGGCGCCGTGGTAGAGCACCACGGTGATGGGCCCAGCTCCGTGGATCACCGCATTGCTGATGAGCTCGGACGCGACCAGCCGGATCGCGTCAGTCGTTTCGGCATCCAGGGGAAGGCCCCATGTCCGTGCGCTCTCAACGACCTTGCGCCGAGCTGGAGATACGTCTTCTTCCACTCCGGCGATGGCAAAGCGCGTGATGAGCGTGGGCATGGCGGACGCCTCCGGAAGGGTGGGGAGCGGCTCCATCTCCGACGGGGGACGGTGATGGAGCCGCCGTTGGGCGACCGTGCGGGAGCGGCGTCTTTCGCAGCTCCGGTGCGGCTGTCACAGTCAACTGCCGTGGTGTGCAGGCCCGGAACGTTTCTTGGGTGTTTCTCTTGGGGACGCCCTTCCGCGGGCCTGTGCGCGCAGTAGCCTCCGAACCACGCTGTGAGGGGATGAGGGGAGTGATGACGTGCCCGGTGAGCCGTTAGCAGTGCACCCACTGACCTTCGTGCGCCAGTCGCACGGATGGGGGAAGGCCGAGTTCGCCCGGCTCATGAAGACACACGGGGGGTTGCTCGGTATTCCTCTGGCGACCAACCGGACGACGGTGTGGAAGTGGGAACAAGGGCAGGCACCGGATGCAGATGCTCAGCGTGTGCTCGCCGACCTTCTTCGCGTCCCGTACGCGCAGGTCCAGGCGCAGCGATGGCCGCAATGGCTCCCCGTATGGGAAGTGACAGGGCTTACCGCCCCGTGGACCGAGGCCGGAACCGTCGAGGCACTGGCCGATCTGGTCGGCAGTGGACGGTTGGATCGTCGAGGATTTCTCACCATCACCGGTGCCGCGCTGACAGGACTCGCCGCTAGCTGGGTCGAGGCACCGTCCGCATTCGCCTCAGCCCTCAACGGGGATCGCGTCACCGACAAGATGGTCTCGACGATCGAGCAGCGGATCAGCACACTCCGCACCCTCGATGACCAGCTCGGAGGCGCCCGACTTCTTGAACAGGCCCGCGGCGACCTTGACTTGATCGCTGGTCTCCTCAGCACGGGCCGATACACGGACAGGATCCGCGTCCGGCTGTATGCACTGGCGGCTCGGGTATCGCACCTTTCCGGCTGGATGGCCTACGACGCGGGGCTGCGGTCCGCCGGGCAGCGGTACTACATCGGGGCTCTGCGCAGCGCCCGTACGGCCGGAGACGACGCCTTCGGCGCCTTCATCCTGGCGGAGATGGGAGTGCACGTCTCCGAGGCCGGCAGGACTGCCGAGCGAGTCGACCTCATCTCGACCGCCCTCGACAACGCCCCTCGAACGCTGACACCCGACTCCCGGTCCTTCCTCTACCTGCACAAGGCCGAAGCCCTCTCCCGCGACGGTGATCACCAGAAGGCCGGCACGGCATTGAACCGCGCCGTTTGCCTCTGGGAGCGCCACACGATGGAGGAAAACCCGGAGTGGCTCGACTGGTTCGGCGAGGCACAGCTGAAGTCGACCGAAGGGAAGGTTCTGCTGCGCTCGGGCCAAGTGGAACGCGCCACGAGCTCCCTGGAAGTCTCCATCAAGCAGGCGGCCCCGCGGGACAAGGCAGTACGGTCCAGCCGTCTGGCCGAGGCCCGGCTCGCCAGTGGTGACCTGGAGGGGGCGCTCGACGCCGCGAACTACGGGGCGGGCCTCCTCGAAGACAAGGTCAGCTCAGCGCGGGCCCTGGACCGCCTCAAGGAATTCTCCGCCCGCCTCGAACCACACAAGTCAGTATCAGCCACCCGCGACTTCCGCGAGCGCCTGCACGCACTGCGCGACGCAGCCTGACCGGGAACGTCGAATGCAGCGAGAGCGAGCCCGCTTCTCAGACTGGGCAACCCAGGTGCCACGATGGCGGCATGACGACGATCGACGGATTGGTCGCGGCCGGATTCGAGGCTGTACGCGAGGCGTTCGCGGCGAACTTCGCGCAGCACGGGGACATCGGCGCGGCGGTGTGCGTGTACCAGGACGGCCGACCGGTGGTGGACCTATGGGGTGGACTCGCCGACCCCAGCGTCGATCGTCCGTGGCAGCGCGACACGCTGCAACTGGTCTACTCGGCGACAAAGGGGGCGACTGCGAGCGCAGCGCATCTGCTGGTGCAGCGTGGTGAGTTGGACTTGGATGCTCCGGTGGCGAAGTACTGGCCGGAGTTCGCCGCGAACGGCAAGGCGGACATCCCGGTGCGCTGGCTCCTGTCCCACCAGGCCGGCCTGGTCACGCTGGACCGACCAGTGCCGCTGGCCGAGGCGTTGACCTGGAACCCGATGGCGGCCGCACTGGCAGCTCAACGTCCAGTGTGGACGCCAGGTACCGCGCACGGCTATCACGGACGGACCTGGGGCTGGCTAGTCGGCGAGGTAATCCGCCGGGTGTCCGGCCGCACGCCGGGCCGCTTCTTCGCCGACGAAATCGCCGCCCCCCTGGGGTTGGACTTCTTCATTGGACTGCCCACGAGCGAACGCAACCGGGTCAGCCGCATGGTGCACCGGAAGCCCGACATGGACCTCACCACCCTGCCCCCAGAGTCGATCCCCGAGGAACTCCGCGACCAAGTCGCCGCCTGGCGCGACCCGAACTCCTTCAGCAACAGGGCATACGCGGTCACCGACCCAGCCGAGATCGACTTCGACTCTCTTGCGGTCCAGGCCGCGGAACTTCCGGCCTCCAACGGCATCGCCACCGCACGCGGACTAGCGCGCATGTACGCGGCGCTGATCGGCGAGGTGAATGGCGTGCGCCTGCTCACCCCGCAGACCCTCGCAGCGGCCACCGAGGAACAAGCCAACGGGACGGACCAAGTGCTGGTGGCGCCCAGCCGGTTCAGTTCCGGATACATGCTGCCCACCGAGGACAACCCCATGACCGGGCCGTACTCCTTCGGCCACACTGGCCGAGGCGGCTCACTCGGCTTCGCCGACCGGGAACACGGCATCGCCTTCGGCTACGTGATGAACCACATCATCAGCGGCCCCGACGATATGCGTGCGACATCGCTCGTCGACGCAGTGCGTAGGTCACTGCGACATGACTGATCGAAATCGATACGGCGCTCGCCGAGCTCCACGACCGCCTGCTGGCCAACGATCTGCCCCAGCGGGGCCGGTACGGCCTTCGGCCGTATCGAGTCGTTATGGCCTCCCCCTAGTCAGCGCGCGAGTCGCCCCAGGGCAGCGTCTAGCCGCCTGAGCGTCTGCTCCCGGCCCAGGACCTCAACGGGCTCGAACAGCGGTAAGCAGTTGCCGCGGTGCTCATAGACCTGGCCGACGGTGCGGCCGGTACTGGCCCAGTACGCCCGAGTCAGGCACGACTGGTGATGGTCAGTTCCTGGCGGTTCCTGCCCGGTCTTGAGTCGGTCGAGGTGGCAGAACACCGTTCTGGCGATGCCCTTCCCACAAGCGACCGCCGGCCGGTGCCATCACCTCGTCCACCAGACTGACCAGTGTCCTGGTATCGCCAGCAAGCGCGACCCGAACCCCGGCGTCCAGCCGCTCCACGAACCCGAGCCGTGAGGCTTCCAACCGGCGCGCCAGCCACTTCCCGCCACCCAACCACCCTCCGTCGAGCAACAGCACCAGTTCCCCCGTGCGCTGCGCGATTTCGCAGACGATACAGAGCCGCTCACCAGCTTCGGTACATCCTGCGAGATCATCGAGCAGATCCGTCAGGGAGTACCGACGGTCCTCCAACTCCGCAGCAGAGGCGGCCGGTGGTCCAGCAACCACGAGTTCCTTGGCGTACGCCCCCAGCCGCTGTCCGACCCCATCGTGGTCGAAGAGCAGAAATCCGGATGCGCACATGAACAACAGAGGCGACCGTCGCCTGGTGACCTCCCGCTCCACATAGCCCCGCCAACTGGCTTCCGTGTGAACGAAGAGCTCTACCGGCCAGTCGGCATACCGGAAGCTCTCCCGATAAGGGACAGCGTCTTCACCCAGAAGCACCACGATGTCGAGATCCGAGAAGGCCGTACGGCGCTCGGTCAGCACACTGCCACCCAGGAACGCCGCCCGCGCCTCTGGATGACGATCGGATACCACCGCACGAGCGGCCTCGACGGGCTCCATGATGTTCATGCCGACCACTCTCGCCCGTAGCCCCGAAGTACGCACCCCGGTTTCGCCGGATCGTCAAGTCCGGGAACGCGCTTCAGGACGTGCAGAGGGTGCAAGAACATCTCGACGACGCAGCGGGCGCTCCGCAATCTCGGTAGCGCTGCCCCGGACTGGCCCCGCACCCTGGCGGAATGCCGAACATCATCACGCCACGCCTGAACTACACCTCTACCGCTGTACGTCCCGATTGGGGAGAGCTGCCCGAGCGCATTCGCCGTCTGGTCGCTCGGCAGGTGGGAGGTGGTACGACATCTGGCCCGAGCGCCGGCAGCGGGTTCACGCGCGGCTTCGCCGCCATCGTCTCTTCAGACAGGGGCTGGCAGTTCGTGAAGGCGGCCAACAGCGCCGACTCTGCACACATCGCGGACTGCTACCGGCGCGAGGCAGTCATCAACCTCGCGCTGCCCGACGAAGTGCCCGCACCCCGACTGCGATGGCACGAGGAACAGGACGGATGGATCGTCCTCGGCTTCGACGCGATCACCGGGGGCCACATGCCGCGCGAGCCCTGGCAGCTTGAGGAACTGGCTGCCGCTCTGGCAGCCTGGGCCAGCGCCTCCGAAGCCCTCGCCGTACCGTCCGAGCCCCTTCTGCTCACCGGGCTCCACCCGGTGGGCGATAGCGGGGACTTCGCCGACTGGCGCGCCTTGGCCGCCGGCACCACCACGACGGAACTGCTGCCCAACTGGGCGCCAATCCGCCTCCTGGATACCCTGGCGAACCTGGAAGCCGGGTGGCGCGAGGCCACCAAGGGCGACGCGGTTCTCCACCATGACCTGCGCCAGGACAACATCCTGCTCGACACCGCCGGATCGGCATGGATCTGCGACTGGAACTGGCCCTGCCTAGGCGCGAGCTGGTTCGACCTCGTGCTGCTCCTGGCCACCGCACACGCCGACGGACACGACGCCACAGCCCTCTTCGCCGCTCACCCCACAGCCCGGGACGTGGCGGACGAGCAGCTTGATGCCGCCCTGGCCGCCCTCTCGGGGTTCTTTCTCCTCTCCGGCTCCCGTCCACCGCACGCTTTCGGCTCCCCGTACCTTCGCCAGCATCAGACCTGGAGCGGCGAGGTCACCCTGCGATGGCTGGCCGAGCGGCGTGGCTGGACTTTCTGACGGCCGACACCGTCCACGCTGTTCAGGCCCATGGCGGAGGCTCGTCGCCGCAGTCGCCGACCGGACCATCGCGCAGGTTCCGCAGGGTGCGGGGTAGAAGGCCGCTGACCGCGCCTTGCGGGGCTTCAGAGCCCGTCTCCGAGCGCAGTCGGTGATCGAGTTCCTAGAGCGCCGTGCGCAAGAAGCGCCAGCGCAATGCCTGCCGCGCCGCCTCGAAGCCGAACCACTCGTATGTGGTGTGCTCGCCGGCTCGGTCGCGCCAGTGCGCACAGTTGTCGGCTGTTGGCACAGAGCGGCTCGTGCGGCCACGCAGCCGGTTGCTCGGCATCGAAGGGCTGGAGGCCCCCTGCCGGTTCGTGGCAGAGCAACTGGTGATCATTCCGCGTACCCGGGCGGCATCCACCGGATAGCCTGCCTGAACTACTCGTGAGACCGCGCTCGGCGGTGTCCGGGCAGGGGAGCAGGGGAAATGGCGGAGTCGGTCAGGAACGCGGCGCTCTTCTCCCTCGGCGGCACCATCGCCATGACCATCGATCCACCACCGGAGCCGTCGTACCCGCGCTCTCGGCGCAGGAACTCCTCGCCGCAGTACCCCACCTTGCCCGGCGCTGACGGTCCGGACAACCTCCGCGGCGCCGTCCTGGCCGCTGCCGATGCCGGCCTGCGGGGCGCCGGCTGCCTCGTCGTACTCGGCGACGAGATCCACTCCGCACGGACCGTCCGCAAATCGCCCACCACCAGTCCCGCCGCCTTCACCTCACCAGCGTGCGGCCCGGTCGCGCGCATCGCGGAGAACCAGGTGCGCAGGGTGGGCGGCCTGCCGCCCCGTGGGCCGCTGGTCGGTGCCCCCGACCGTGTGGCGCGCGTCGGGCCCTACACCGTCACTCTCGGCGACGACGGAGCCCTGCTCGACCTGTGGGACGGACACTGCGATGGGCTCTTGGTCGTGGTCTTCGGCGTGGGCCACGTCCCGGAGCGTCTGGTTCAAGGACTCACCAAGCTCGTGTCTCGCATTCCTGTGGTCCTCGCCTCTCGCATCGGCAACGGACCGGTTCTCTCGGGTACGTACGGCATCTCCGGCTCCGAGAAGGACTCCTCGACCGAGGACTCATCGGTGCCGGAGACCTCGGTCCGTACCAGGCGCGGCTTCTGCTACAGGCCCTCCTTGCCCAGGACGCCGACGCGGCCACGGTTCGCGAGACCTTCACCGCTGCCTCCGCCCGCTGATCCCGCCTCATCAGGAGACATCTCCACGCGTGCTCACGAGCTGACCGGCGGCCGTACCTTCGGCATCACCTTCGACCACGAGGAGGACTTCTTCGAGGCGCTGTCCACCTTCTGCCGAGATAACGGCCTACGGCAGGGCTACATCCCCTCGTTCATCGGAGCTTTTGCGGAGGCCGAGATCGTGGGCGCCTGCGAGAAGCTCGCAGACCCGGACGCACCGGTCTGGGCGAAGACGTACGTCACTAATCGAGGCGTTCGGCGCCGGCACCCTCGCCCACGACCGGGCTAGCGGCGGAATACTTCCGCACATCCACGTCTCGGCCGGCCTGAAGGCCCAGTCGGCTGACGGCAGAACGAGCCGCCTCCGCAGCGCCAGGGTCCAGTTCCTCAGCGAGCTGCTGATCGTGGAGGTCACGTCCGCCCGCCGTGACCCGGCCCCGGAACTCCGACCTCTACGACGTACCGCTTCTCACGTTCGGCTGACCGGAAGGAGGCGGCGAAGCCAGGGGTGGTTGGGCGCGATCAAGGCGATCGCGTCTGCCAGCCAGGCGCGTGCCGGAGCATCGAGCAGCGGCAGCACCGCCTCGAAGTCGGTCTCGTCCTTGTCCCGGGTGGCCTTTGCCTTGTAGAAGAGTTGCACCTTGGGCGCGAGATATGGGATGCCCGCCGCGCTCGTGTGCCCGAGCTGGTCGATCGGGAGCCGGATCTCCGAGGTGCGCCGCGAGACCCACTGGGTGCCTTCGGCCTCGTCAAGCATGAGCTGCAACGACCAGGGCGCCTCGGATGTGCGGCGGCACCAGATGTCGTGAAGGGGTGGTTGAAGGAACTCCCCAGGACGCCACGGTCGCAGTTCCCCCTGGCCGGGTGGGTCTGCGACGTACACTTCCCAGTTGGCCAGGAGCTCGTGTACGAGGACTTGGTCGCGGCGGAGGACGAGGACGTCGAGATCACCGTGGGGTCGCAGTTCACGGCCGACCGCGAGTTCGATCGCATAGCCACCGGCGATCCACCACGGGAAGTCCCCTTTTGCGAACACAGCGGCCACATTCTCGGGAGGATCCGGAACCCAGCGTCCCGACACGTCAGCATCCACCGACCCATCCTCCCGGTGCTTACTGCCTAGTTAGAGCCGGGCTCACCGGCGCAACAGCTAGGTTGAGGCGATCGTCGCAGCCGCGAGTCTGCTGGTGCCCCGGCCGTCACCATCGCGGTGACGGCCCAACCTGCCCCCCAACCACATCAGCGGGGCATTGGCAGATGCCTCCACGCGGCGCAGCCGCCTGCGCGGCAGGTGAGCCTTCCCGCTCCCGTGGCTGCCTGGGCAGACCTGGACTGCCCGGTACGACAGCGGACCGCTCATTCTGCGCAGGGGCCACCAGATCCTGACAGCGGAACTACGGAGTGCGGGCGACTGGCCGGGGCCTTGATCATGCCGGGTACCGCGCGACCGCTTCACTGTCAGCACGCCCTGCGTGAATCGTTCAGGTCATGCACCAACCAGAGTCACAACCGCTGTCCTCTGTCTCCTCTGTTGTTGCATCAGCCGGGGCGCGGATAGCCTCCGCGAGCGGTCGCCCGTAGCGGGTGAGGTAGACAGGGTCTCGGCCCATGGCGGCGCGACTCCTGTTCACCGTCGCTTCCAGCTGTATTGACCTAGCGAAAAGGTCGGGGTCTTCGCTTCGCAGTTGGTGCCAGGCGCCGACGGTTCGGAAGGGGCAGAAGAAGCATGCGCTCTTGGGCGGCACTGGGAGGCCGGCGCTTTCGATGATCTTCTCGCAGTCGTCTCTCCGCAGGCACAGGTCGAGCAGAGGGTATTCGACCTGTTCATGAGGTTCGCTGCGGCGCCTGTTTGCTCTGTGGATCTCGTCGACGGAGATGCCGATCCCGACCACGGCCGGATCGTGCGCCGTGGCGCCGTGCTCGCGAAGCCACCGTCCGACAACTTTGATTTTGAAGTCCGACGTGCAGGACCTCCGCCCGGGTGCTCCGTTCGCCATCCTGACAGGGATAGGGATCGATCGGGTGCCCGGCCTATTCAATCGCTCCATCAGCGTCTCGGTGGTGCCGTCGCGCCGTGTGCGACGGAGGTGGTGGAGCTGGAGCCCGGCGTTTGATGCGAACGGCACGGCGATGTCGCGGATGTAGGCGAGGGTCGCTGGGTGCTCGCTGTCATCGCCCACGTTGGCGAACAGGAATGTGGAATAGTCGATTCGCCCTTGGGCCGCGAGGACGAGCAGCGCGGTGGACTGAACTCCGCCACCGTAAGAGATCACCTTCACGAGCAGTTTCCCTCACGGTGACGAAGTGTCAGCTCGCTGGTGGTAGCTGGCCTCGGGGCAGTGCGGGTATGGCGTGGCATGAGAGCTCCCTGTGGGGCAGTCCGTTCCTGGCCTGGGAGACTCTATGGATGTACGCTAGCCAGATCAACTGTTTACTCCACTGGAGGTCGTGGGTATGGGGCTGGACACAGTTGTCTGTCAGGCTGTGGCGCGGAGGGGCGTGGTCTTACCGAGTAGGCCGGATGGTCACGCCGTGGCCGGCGGAGAAGGTCTCGGTGACAAAGGCGAGGACTTCGTCGTACTCCGAACTCGTGAAGCTCCGCGCTGCCGGGAGGGGCTGCTTGGCCGGTTGGGGAGGGGCTGTTTTCCGGCGCCCACGAGATTTTTGGGATGCTCGCTCGCCGGACCGGAGGCGTTCGAGCTCATCAGGCACGATGGCGCGTCCACGCTCTTGGGCGTCTGCTTCGATTGTTGTGAGCATCCAGAGGGGGGACCCAGAGAGAACAAGGTCGGCTTCGGCGATTCGCTTGCGGTTTCGCCAACGGGACACGCCTCGCTGGTCGGTGCCGAGAAGCTGTGCGACTTCCTTGATCCCTACGATGACCGGGAGGGCTCTGGGGTCGTCGACGCGGTATCCGCCGCGGATGCCCGCTTGGTACTGCTCAAGGCGTTGCGCGGTGGCTTGGCGACCAGCGTGGCCGTCGAGGCGGAGCACGGTGTCCAGCAACCAGTAGGGGTTGCCGGAGGCGACCACGTCAGGGGTGGCCAATGTGCCGTCGACACGCCATTTCTGTGAGGTCTGGCGCGCGACGCCGAACAGGTCGGCAATTTCGGCATGGCCCAGGAGGTACGGAGTCCGCGCCGCCGCCATGTCCCGGTACCTTCTCTATTTTGCGCAACATGATGATGCCCTGGTTGGTGACAGGGCGGAACCAAGATATCGCGCTCGCCTCGCCCGTGCTGGGTCGCGGCGCCGGGCGCTGCGCGACCAGAGGGCCGCATGCGGAGCGATGGAGGACCGCAGGCCGCAGGCCGCCCAGCGGAAGGAGTATGTGGTGGGAGCGGGCTACGTGAGTTCTCTACCCTGCCGGATCTCCCAGGGGCCGACCGGAACAAGGTGGACCTCGTCGAAGTAGCTCAGCCAGGCTGCGATGGTCTCGACTGTGCGCTTCCCTTGCTCGGCGGTGCATCGCTCCGTTGCCACCAGTTCGGCTTGGGCGTCGGCCAGATTCATGCGGCCCGCTTCGGTTAGCGCTTGGAGCTCGGGCATGGCGTGCAGACGGGCCAGGACAGCTGTGCCGAACGCCTGCTCAGCGAGTCCGGGGCCGATGTCGAGGTGCGCGAGATCACGGAGTACGCCGGCGAGGATGTCGCTTCCAATGTGTTGGTGATGTCCGTTGTATACGCGGTAAAGGCGTTCGGGGTTGCGGGTCTCAGGAAGCCATCGTGTGGGCTGTTCGTCCTGGCCCGGGACGACAACCCGGGGGCTGTCCTCGTCTGCCAGCATGAGGTTCGCTTGGTCGCGCATCTGCTGAGCCAGCTCAATTGTCCCCGGCACGGAGCCCGCCGCGAGCTCGGCGAGCACGCGTTGCACCTCGGGGTGTGCGGCGTCCACTTCCACCAGGAGTTCAATGTTGGCTGCACTCACGCGCCCCGTGGCCTTTCCTGTGAGGTTGGCGGATCCCACGAGGCAGCGCTCGTCGGCTGCGAAAAGCTTGGCGTGCAGGCTGTGGCAGAGCAGGATGGAGGTGCGTCCGTCCTGCTCTGCCAGTTCGGCGATCTCAGGGTCAGAAACGCCGGCGGCAATCTCCGGCACGGACCACCGGGTGACGCACGTGATGTCCTGGACGGTGACCGGGATTGCGCTGAGTGCTGCCCGGAAGACCTCCTTCTTGATGAAGGGGGCGATCAGGACCGCTCGGTGCGTCGCTGTCGTGAGGAGTCGCTCGATTTGCTGCCAGACGTGGTCGTTCGTCACTCGTCGTCCTCGTCATCAGCGTCGCTTGCTCCGAGGAATTCGCTGGCGAAGCGCCCCCAGTCCTGCCGCATCCGCTTGGCACGCTCGCGGGGCTTCTCCGGTTGCTCGTCCTCGAATCGTGCCCACGAGATGAGCAGGAGCTTGAAGGCGTTGGCAGCAGCTGACAAACGTGCCGCGAGCTCGTCGCGGCTGGCTCCGTCGATGTCCTGGTCGAGAACCGCGATCAAGTCACTGTAGACCGGGTGGTCCATGTTGAGGGCAACTTGAAGCATGCCGGGGATGTACTCGACATTGAAGAAGGCTGGGGAGTCAGGGTTGCGGCTGGTCAGCAACCGGATGTGCTTGCCCTGAGACATGGTCTCTTCGATGATGCGCTGGGCATCTGCCGGGCTGTAACGATGCGTCTCGACCAGGCTCTCGTACTGGAGCTGTTTGCTTTCGGCCTCGGTGCTCTCTGCTGCGAGTTTGTCGGTCAGGCTCGGAGGACCTTCCGAACGACGTCGCTTGACCGCTTCCTCGGCCTGCACCTCGGCGACCTCATGCCGCTTGCGGCTCGTACCGGTGCCCCGAGTCTGGTCTTCCAAATCAGAGCGCAGTTTGCCGAGAAGCTTCTCGCGGATGTGGTAGACGATCTCGATGAGCGGCAGGCGCCGGTCGCCCTCCTCACGAAGCGTCTCCCGGAATTCCTCGTACGACAACCCGGCCGCTTCTTCGCGCCAGTTGAAGTGAGCCAGCTCGGAAAAAATCGTTGCGGACTGCTTGTTGTTCGTGACGCCGAAGACCTCGTCGAGGGCGGGGGGAAAGTCGATTTCTACCCCCCACCAGCGCTCCTGTGGCTCATAGGAGTTGACCCACCCGGTGTCGAGATCAAGCTCGCGGTCTGCGCGAATCAACGAGATGCCCAGGTTCTTGGAGGCGTGCTTACCCCAAGGGGTATCACCGGGCTTCAAGCTTGGTGACACGTTCCTGGGCCACGGCTCGCCCGGGATATCGGTGCGACGGGCGGCCTCAACCGCGATCGACGATCGGACCAGGACGGGATATTCATTACCGTCCGCGCCCGCGACCATGAACCGCTCCTCGCCGATCTGGCCAGTGTTGCCGGCTCCATGGGCTCGGAACATTGGCTTGGCGTCGAAGGGGGGCGGGGTGGAACTCGGAGTCATGAGGTAAAGCGGGTCGTTCGGACGGGTGTCGCGGACGCCGGGCAGCTGTGCCCAGCCGCGCACTGGCACTAGCTTGATCCGTTTTCCCTTGGTGATGAGACGTCGGTAGACGCGCCCGATCAGGTGCTCGGTATTTGTGACGGTGGTCTCGGCCCCGCGCCACTGGACGCGCGCGAGCTCGGTCCACTGCACGAGTGTGCCCGAACTTCCGAGCCCTTCAGCAAGTGCCTGCCATTCAGTTGGCAGCGCGTCGAGCTTGGGCTCTGGAACCTCTTCGAGGCCCTGGGCGATCTCCTTGAGGTCGAGGTAAGTGTGCAGGGCGTTGTCTGGACCATTGGTCCAGGACCAGACGTCGACACGATCACACTGCGAGATGCTGGAGTTGGGCAGACCGACGCCGAAGCGCCCAATACCCTTGCGTTCCTGCCGGGTGCCGGCGCCGAAGCGCAGAGACTGCCGAAGGGTCTCTGGGTCCATCCCGTCCCCATTGTCCAGGACGGCGATTTTCTCGACACGGTAGCGGGCCCGGTGCGTAGGGCGATCCGTCGACTCGACGACAAAGAGCTCGACAAGATCAGCATTGGCTTCGAGGCCGTTGTCGATGAGTTCCGCGATGGCATGGGCCGTCGACTTGTAGCCGCTGTCCTGCAGGGCTTTGACGGTCAGGTCAGAGGTGACGATCGAGTACTTGGATGTCATCGGGTCTTCCACACGTCCTCCCAGTTCATGAATGCTTCCGCTACGTCCCCGAAGCCTGGGAGTTCAGGATCGATGACGGTGACGATGTCGCAGGTGGCGGTTCCGCTGGCCTTCGGTCCGCGGATGACCCGTCCAACCATCTGGCTGTAGAGCACCAAGGACTGGGTGGGGCGGGCGATTACGGCAGCGCTTGCCGCTGGGGCGTCGAACCCAGTGGTCAGAACGCCATAGTTCGAAAGGATCATGGGCCGGGTGCCAGGCCCCTTGAAGCGGGCGATGGCCCGGTCACGCTGGCGTGCGGGGGACTCGGCCGTCACTTGGTCCGTGTCGAGTCCCAGGACCGAAAGGATCGCGACCAGTAGCCGGCTGTGCTCGACGGAGGCGGCGAAGAGCAGAATCCGGCGATGGCGCTCGCTGAGGTCGAGCACTGTCCGTACGACCTGCAGGTTCCACTGCACGTTGTTTGCGAGCCGCGCCATCAAAGCGTCGGGGATGTCGAAGCTCGCGGCCAGGGCCTGCTGGTCCCGGACGCTGAGGATCGTGCCGGAGTCAGCGGCCACAGTACGGAAGGTCGGGCGGGCGAGATACCCCTGTTCGATGAGTGCCGTAACAGGGTTGTCGTGTCCGTCGATCTCCAGCATCACCTTCTGGCGGGCGAAGAAGTCCGACAGTCTCTCGTCCTCGGCGATGTTGGCCCACGTGCGGCCGGGGGTCGCGGTCAGACCCAACAGACTTGAGTCACTGCGCAGTGTGAGCGCGTCGACGACTCTGCGGTAAGTCGGAGCGATGGCCTGGTGGGCTTCGTCGAAGGTGGTGAGCGTTGTGTGCAGGCCGAGGCGGTCGAGGAAGGTATGGTCCGCGTTCGCGGCGGCGCTGGCTTTGTCGAGCCCGAGGATCACGATTCCGTCCTTGACGGCGTCGAGGTCTGTCGGGGCGTCGCCCCACATCCGTGTCACGGCCACTTCGCGATTGCCGAGCACGGTCCAAGCCTGTTCGAACTCCACCGCCGCCTGTTCCAGCAGCTCCCGGCCTCTTGCCAGCCACACCACGACGGTCGGCTCATGCTGGCGCAGGTGGTCGCAGATGATGTTCATGGCCGTTCGGGTCTTGCCGACACCAGTCGGCAGGTGCAGCACCACCCGGCGCTCTCCGGAGTAGAGCATGCGTTGTGCGCGGCCTGCAGCGAGTCGCTGGTGAGGGAACATCCCGTATTGCGGCGTGGTGAAGCTGCGGAAGGTGGCAGGTACCTCGGGGGCCCTATCGACGACAAGGCCGAGAAAACCGAGAAGCGCGCGGCGCTGCTCAAGTGACCAGGGCAGGGCCTCGAGGAAGTTGCGAGCACTCGTAGGGCCTTCGTGGCCAAGGCGCTGTGCGAGTTCTACTTGCTTCCCCTCTGGCATGCACTGCAGGAACTGTGTCCGCTCCATCGGATCGCCGATGAGTCGCTCCGGCGAGACCGCCGAGGCTGCGACCTGGCGCAGCGTCTCGTCCGTGTCTAGCCCTTGCTGCAGAAGTTCCAACAGGTCACAGGCGTGCTCGCCGAGAAGGCCGCGTACGTAGGAAAGTGGTGCTCCGCTCAGGACGGCCGCGAAGGAGATGCCAGGGGAGCCGGTCATGACGTGGCCTGGCCAGTCCGCATTGCGACGGCACCGCTATGTTCTTCGACTCCCACCCTCAGCCCCTGATCCTCTACCCGCCCGCTGGAGCCGCAGCGCACCCAGCTCGCACTGCACTATGTGATCAAACCCTAGCCCCGCCCGCCCGCTGCGGGGGCCGGTCTCCCGGAACCGCTGCCTGCTGGCTCCCGAGTTGTACGGAGGGCGGGACCTTTGGCGCCGAACTCGCGCGTCACGCAGGGGGGTTCACCCCGCAGGAAGATCCCTTGAGGGGCGGGAACATCTGTTCTATTTTGATCGGCGAGAGCTATTTTAGGGGCTCCGAAGTTCATGCCGCCGCTTCGCTTCCCTCCCGCTCCGGTTAGGATCTCCACGTACTCCTGGTGGATGATCTCGCGGCGAACGGGGATCGCCACCAGTTCGTGAACGGTGACTGACCACAGTGAAACGGGGTGGAGGGTGATGTATCAGACATCTGGCCCGGATCTGTCCTACCTCGATTACAATGCGACCGCGCCGACCCGACCTGAAGCGCTCGAGGCGGCCCTCGCCGCGATGCGCACCGTTGGAAACGCTTCTAGCACGCACCGCTCTGGACGGGACGCCTCTGACCGCGTCGATCTTGCCCGCCGTCAGGTGAGCGACCTCCTGAACTGCTCCCATGGCGAGATCGTCTTCACTTCCGGGGCGACGGAAGCCAACAACCTGGCTCTTCGGGCGGCGTTCGCAGCCGGAGGCAGGCTCGTGACGAGCGTGGTGGAGCACCCGGCTGTGCTGGAGACGGCCAAGGCCCTTACAGCCGAGCAGCCCGACTCTCTGGTGTTGCTGCCCGTCGATAGGGACGGCCTCGTGGACCTGGGTGCATTCCGGGCGGCTCTAGCGACAAACGACGTGGCGATCGTCTCGTTGATGGCAGCCAACAACGAGACCGGTGTGCTTACGGACCTCGCTCCTATCGTCGAGGCCGCCCATGAGCGAGGGGTGCTCGTCCACACGGACGCGACGCAGCTTGTTGGCCGTCTTCCGATCGATCTCGCTGAGACGGATGTTGATCTCCTCTCCCTCTCCGCACACAAATTCGGTGGCCCGCAAGGAGTGGGCGCACTATTCGTGCGCCGCGGCATCCCATTGCCGTACCGTCCATTGCTCTTCGGTGGCGGTCAGGAGCGGGGCTGGCGGGCAGGGACCTTGAACGTTGCAGGCATCGCAGGTGCAGGGGCGGCAGCCGAGGCGGCGCGGAGAGCCCTGGCCGCCGAGGCGTCACGAATCACACAGCTGCGTGACGCACTGGAAGGATCGCTCGTTGAGCAGGTCGGCGACTGCCAGATCAACGGGGCGCTTGGCCAGCGACTGCCCGGAGTAACCAGCATCACCTTCCGAGGAGCCCCGGCAGACGCGGTACTCGCTGCCATGCCGGACGTGGCTGCGTCAGAGGGCAGTGCGTGCTCGTCCGGCGCGCCTAGCCCCAGCCACGTACTCCTCGCGATGGGGCGCAGCCGGGAAGAGGCCGACTCCACAGTCCGGTTCTCCCTTGGGTACGCCACGACCGCGCACGACATCGACCGCGCTGCTTCATCAGCGGTCCGAGCCGTCCGGCAAGTGCGATCCGCTCTCGCGGTTCCGCAGTAATTACGGCCCCCGGCCGAAAGACCATCCACGCAATGACGGACACGGAGAAAGCCTCGCATGTCAGACAGCCGGCTCGCGGAAGCCGCCCATTCCTCCTTCGCGCGCCACGAGACGTTTGCGCCGCGGTTCGGGTGGCTCCATAAGGCATACATGCAGGTGAAGGAGCGCCCGGATACGTTCCTCTCGGACGACGCCCCGGTCCTCCTGGGAGTCGGTAAGAACATGGCCAACTCGATGCGCTATTGGTCGCGGGCCTTCAAGTTGACACGCGAGTTCTACGGCGACGATGGCAACTCCCGCGCGATGTTCTCGTATCCCACGTGGGAAGCTCGGTGGCTGCTCGACGAGGACGGGGCTGATCCGTATCTCGAGGAGCACGGCAGCCTATGGCTGCTGCACTGGTGGCTGTTGTGCTCGCGCCCGGGCGCTAAGAGTTGGGCGCCGTCTTGGTACGTCGCCTTCCAACTCGCTCCCTTCGCCCGCTTCACCGCGTCGGATCTCACCCAGTTGATCGTGCGGCACGTGAACCTGTCCTACGCCGAAGCGCCGGTTGGGGCATCCGTGGCGAAGGACGTCGACTGCATCACTAAAATGTATGTTCCTGCGAAGCGGGCTAAGGGCGGTGCGCCCGGCGCGTTCGAGGACCTGCTGGCGTGCCCGTTCCGCGAGTTGGGTCTGATGGAAGCAGTTGATCACCCAACATCAGGCCGCGCCGAGTGGGAATTCACGACGGGCTCACGTATCTCCCTTCCCGACCGGGTGGTGGCGTACGCCTGCCTGGATTACGCCGCCCGTGCTACCCGCGACGCCGGTTCGATTTCTCTGGCCCGGCTTGCCAACGAGCACGGAGCCCCTGGGCGGGCCTTCCGCGTACGTGAACCCGACATTGCCGCAGCCCTGGAGAGAGTCGCCGCCACCACCCCGGGGCTGCAGGTAGTCGAGGCTGTTGGTCAGCGCAGTCTGGCCTTCACCTCTGACCCCTTCGAGCTGGCCTGGGACGTCCTGGACGCTCAGTACGACAACGTCCGTAAGCGCCCAGGCTTCCCCACGCGGGAGGAATGGGCACGCGCCTACCCCAAACTCGCCGAAGCTGAGGCGCGCGAACTCAAGCTTCAGGACGCCGTCGAGCAGCAGCTCACTCTGACCGAGGAGACCCAGTGACCACCGAGACCCCCACGCGGCCCAGCGCCGCCCGCAAAGCCTCGGGTGGACCTCAGTTTCCTGCCGGCGTTGAGCTGATCGGCTCCCGCATGCGCTCCACCAATGTGGAGCGAGACGTGCTGGACGAACTGCATTCTCCCTACATCGGCGCGCGAGCCGTCGATGTATTCGATCGCTTGGCCAACGCTCTCAGCGACCTGCGCCGCCCCCGGTCGTGGTCGTTCACGGGTCCTTACGGCTCTGGGAAGTCCACGCTGGCCAACCTCATTGACGCGGTCCTCGGACACGATGACAATCGCCGCGGTGAGGCCGAGGCCGTGCTTGCAGAGGTCAGCCCCGGCCTGGCTCTGCGGCTTGCTGCCTCCCGTGACCAACTAGCGCCGACTGGCTTCCTGGGCGCGGTCGCGATGGCCCATCGCGAGCCCCTCGTCGCGACCCTGTCACGGGCCTTGCACACAGCGGCTCGGCGCCGCTGGCCGAACAGGATGCCCAAAGCGGTCTCGACCGCGCTGGCGCGGTGCGCTGACCCTTCCACTGCCGAGCCCGAGGACGTCGTTGCTGCCGTCACCGCGCTCTGCGCACAGCAGCCCCTGCTGCTGATCATCGATGAGTTCGGCAAGACTCTTGAACACCTTGCCGGGCACAGTGAGTTCCGCAGTGCCAAGGCAGATCTCTTCCTGCTGCAGGACCTTGCGGAGAAGAGTGCCGGCGAACGTGGCCTGCCGCTCTTCATGATGACGTTGCAGCACCTCTCATTTATGGACTACGCCGCTCAATCCAGCGAGCTGCAGACCCGGGAATGGGCGAAGATTCAGGGCCGTTTCGAAGACATCACCTTCGCGCCCCACCTGGGTGATGCGGTCCAGTTGATGCGCCGTCGGCTTGACCAGTCAGCCGTGACGGAGCCAGGCCGTAAGCTGATCCAGACCTATGCCGAGGCAGCCGCGAAGGCTTGGCTTAACCACGGTCTCAACGATGTCGTAGAGCTCAATGCACAGCATTTCGCGGACCTGTACCCCCTGCATCCGCTCACCGCGGTAGCGGCCCCATTCCTCGCGGCGCAGATCGGTCAGCATGACCGGAGCCTGTCCGGGTTCCTCAACAACGACGAGCCACATACGGTTCGCCGCTCGCTCGCATCCTTCTCGGCTGCCAAGCCCCGCCGAGCCACGACCATCCAACTCCCTCAGCTGTACGACTTCTTCCTCGACTCCGGCCGGACTTCGCTTCTCGCTTCGAGCAACGCCAGCCGCTGGATCGAGATTGAATCCCGGGTCACCGAGGCCAACGGCCTATCCGATGCGGAGCAGAACCTTCTGCGGACCATCGGCATGTTGAACCTCATCGACTCCGATGGCGCGCTGCGAGCGACCGCCGCCATGATCTACTTCGCGCTGCACGAACCAGCCGATGCCGCGGACCCCAAGGCTTTTGCCGCTCTGGAGGAGCAGCTCAACGGCCTGGTAGAGCGTGGCTTCCTGGTGCACCGCGTGTTCAACGGTGAGTACAGGGTGTGGCGCGGCAGCAATGTCGACATTGACACACGTCTCAAAGAGGCACTTGGCCACCTTGATGAGGCTGCCGTCCTCCAACGGCTCGGCGACTACCTCCCACTGGCTGTCGCGGCCGGTCGACACAGCCAGGTCACCGGCATGCTCCGCGCCCTGTTCGTGAAAATCACCGGTGCGCAGACGAAATCCGTAGAAGGTCCTGACGAGCTCAACGACCAGGCCGACGGCCTAGTCGTCTTCCACCTCGGCACCATTGAGGACCGGCCACTCGTCGATTCGGCGTTGCCCGTGGTCCTTGGCGTGACGGAGGAGCCGGACCTGGTCCTGCGAGCTGCTTTCCATCTCGTGGCGCTGGAGGAACTGCAGCGCGACAGGTCCCTGGACCCTGTGGCCCAGCGAGAGATCTCCGAACGTACATCGGCGGCCAAGCGAGAACTGCTTGAGTTGCTCAGCGCAGCGTTCTTCCCTCTCACCCAGAGGGCCACTTGGCGCCTATGGCGATCAGGTATCACGGCTGACGCCGGCGACGGCGAGGTAATCGAGAGCCGCAGCCTCAGTGGCCTCGCGTCCATCGCCTGCGACCGAGTCTTCCCCGCGACCCCGCATATCCGTAACGAGATGCTCGGCCGCCATGAGCTGACCAGCCAGGGTGCCAAATCTCGCCGCGAGCTGTTGACCGCCATGCTGACCAAGTCCGGCGAACGCCACCTCGGCATCGACAAGTATCCGGCTGAACGCGCCATGTACAGCGGCGCTCTGGAGTACATGGGATTGCACCGGGCAAACAGTGCCGAGGCGGACGACTCCGCGACGTCTCTGATGCCCTACGGCTTCTCACGGCCTGGCCCCTCGCACCCTCACGCGCTGGCCGTTTGGGATGCTCTGGAGACAGCACTCTCGAATGCCCACAAGCGCACTGGCCTCGACACGATCCACCGGGCCATCATGGTGCCGCCCTACGGCGTCAAGGCTGGCGTAGTGCCGCTTCTGGTAGTGACCGCGCTCATCCTACGCAGCCAAGATGTCGCCCTGTTCGAAGAAGGCTCATACCTGCCCCGCTTGACGACCGATGTGGTCGAGCGGATGGTCAAAGCCCCCGGGCGCTTCTCGGTGAAGGCAACGCCCCTCGGGGATGGCCTGCGACAGAGCGTCGTCCAGAAGCTCTCCCTGGCGCTCGACGTTGAGCCGCCCCGCTCGCAGACGCTGCGCAACCCGGCCCTCCTCGCCGTCACCCGGGCTCTGATCGAGCGGGTCATGGTGCTGACGCCCTATGCTCGCCGCACGCAGCGGATCAGCAAGGATGCCGTCGCCGTCCGTGCAGCACTCTCCACTGCCCAGGACCCTGACGAGCTGCTCTTCCATGCCCTCCCGCAGGCCCTTGGATTGGATCCGATCGGTCCCGAGGCCCGCAAGAGCACCAGCGGCAACAAGGGTTACGCTGAGCGACTCGCCGCTGCGGTCGAAGAGATTTCCGGTGCGGACCGGGCCCTGCGCGCCGAGGTCGTCGAAACCATCAGCCAGGAGTTCCGACTGCCCTCCTCGCTGCCGGAGCTGCGACGGGCTCTGTCTGCCCGCCTCCAGGGGTTCGCTGATGTTTCCCTCAGTCTGGAGCTGCGCGGATTCGTCGCCATAGCGCTGAACGAGGGTCTGTCGGATTCAGACTGGCTCGACCCGATGATCGTGCGGCTGTCTCATTCCGCCCTCGGAGACTGGACCGATAACGACGTCTCCCTGTTCGCCAGGCGCGTCAAGGAGATGGCCACCGCTCTCGACCGTGTCAGCCACCTGTATAAGAACGGCGGACCCTCCGGCCAGGCCGATGCGGAGCTTGAAGCCCGGTTGCTTACCTTGACGGACAAGGACGGCGCCGAGCAGCGAACGCTGATCTACCTGCCCGAGCAGTCCAGGCAGGAGGCGGAAAACCTGGCTGTCAGTGTCGTGGTGCAGGCTGAGAAGATGCTCGGCCCCGATGGCGCACGCATCCTGCTGGCTGCCCTTGCACAACGGGTGTCCGAGCCTGTTGCCGTTACTGCACCTGAGAGGACGGAGTGACCATGACCGACGCAACCACCCCAGCGAAGAAGGTTCGGCACGTCCTGGGCCTGTCCGGCGGGAAGGACTCCTCCGCGCTCGCCATCTACATGCGTGATCGCGTGCCGGAGATGGAGTACTTCTTCTGCGACACCGGCGCCGAGCTGCCGGAGACCTACGAATACCTCAACAAGCTCGAAGCTGCCGTCGGAAAGCCGATCACGCGGCTCAACACCGACCGGGACTTCGACCACTGGCTCGAGGTATATCAAGGCACGCTGCCGAGTCCTCAGATGCGCTGGTGCACTAAGAACCTGAAGATCAAGCCACTTGAGGAGTGGGTCGGTGACGATGAAGTCATCTCCTACGTGGCCATCCGGGCGGACGAAAACCGGCTCGGCTACGTAAGTACCAAGCCGAACATCACCGCGGTCTTCCCCTTCCGAGAGGATGGGATCGACCGCGAGGGCGTGGGTCGCATCCTTGACGAGGCCGGCACCGGCCTGCCGGGATACTACGAGTGGCGCACCCGCTCAGGCTGCTACTTCTGCTTCTTCCAGCGTAAGCACGAATGGGTCGGGCTCAAGGACCGTCACCCCGATCTCTTCGAGAAGGCCGTGGCCTACGAGGAGAAGGTCCGTCATCAGGACACCGCCATGCAGGGCCGTGACTACACCTGGTCCCAGGGGGAGTCCCTGCATCAGCTGATAGAGCGTCGGGAAGCCATTCAGGCCAAGCACGAGGCCAACCTTGAGCGCGCCGCCAAGCGGGTCAAGCCCAACAGGCCACTACTGGAGGTCCTTTCCGACGCGCTCGACGCTGACGACGACGAGGCCGGCTGCGCCGTCTGTCACCTCTGACAGACCTGTTCCTCGAATGGGGTCCGGTTGGTGACGAATCGTCACCAACCGGACCCCTTTTCGTCTCATAGTGCTCGTTGTCAGTGCTGCGTGTAAGGATGTGTGCGCTCATCACACATCGTCACCCACACGGAGCACACCAGGAATGGCGACACCAGACACAGTCGCGCGGGCGGTCATCCGTCATCGCCTGGACGCCAGCCCTGCCCTGGACATACAGCTCGGAATCACTCCGATGCTGGATGTGCCGGCGCATCGGCTCTTACAGGACGACCTGAAGCGCCACGCCTCCCCGTGGGAGACACTCACCGCGGTTGAGAGCATCGCCAGTTCGATTCCTGACGAGCCGGGCCTCTACATGTTTGTCTGGCGACCGGCGATCAAGCTCGTCATGGCAGACCGGTCCGAGGGCAGCTTCCACCAGGTGCTCTACATCGGACACGCTGGCGGCGCCGGCGAGTTGGGTAACACCCTGAGGAACAGATTCAAAGACTACAAGAAGCACTTGCGGGGCAATCCGGAGGATCTCTGGATCAGGGAGCCGCCGACTACCCGTGAAGGCAGGCTGACCCACTACCTGGCCCTGCACCCCCTCGAATTCTGGTTCGCCACCGTAGACGATCGATCGATGATCAAAAACCTCGAAGATCGCCTGATTCACTTGTATAACCCACCAATCAACATCCAAGGCGGGCCGAAACTGCGCGGTCGGCTCAGCAGCACCCCCAAGCCGGCACTCCGCTCCTAGCTGCTACCCGCTCCCTGACATCGAGGTACCTCATGCCGTCCAAGACGTTCGTTCCCGCCTTCGAAGCCAAGGTGGGCAACTGGACTTACTACTCCTGCCTGATGAGCTACGCCCAAGTGGCTCGCGAGATCAACTTCGCGCACGAGCTCGGGGGGAACCGCGACCTTGGCACCATGATTCAGCGTGGCGTCGGCGCCCGCACGGAGAAGATCACCGACTACCTGCTCACCAACGAGAACCGCTTCCTCGGGGCGATCATCATCGCAGTGTGGGGAGGAGACCCTAACTACCTCTCGGTGGAGATGGATTCGGAAAATCAGGCTGTCCTCCAGGGACTCGACCGGAACTTCGGCGTCCTCACCTTCGACGGCACCCAGCAATTCTTCGCCCTCGACGGACAGCACCGTCTCAAGGCCATCAAGGACGCGATCAAGCAGAACCCCGACCTGGGCAGCGAGGACATCAACGTCATCGTCGTGCCCCACTTCGACACCCCGGACGGACGGCGTCGAACCCGTCGGCTTTTCACCAACATCAACCGGAACGCGAAGAGCACGAACCCTCAGGAAAACATCGCCCTCGACGAGGACGACAGTTTCGCCATCCTCACTCGTCGCCTCCTTGACGATCACCCGTTCCTGAGCCGCGACAAGGCCGTCCTCGTCTTCAGCAAGGTTGGCCAGGACGGTGAACTAGTCCTGGCACAGCGCTCCATTACCGCAACCAGCCCCGCATGGAGCACCATCGGTGTGCTGTACGACATCACTAAGGAGATCGGCTTCGACCTTCCTTGCGCCAGCGAACAGTCGACGCAACGAGTCACGGATGAGCTCCTCGACCAGAGCTTCGAGGCCCTCTCTGCCCGCATCCTGGAGCTTCTCGATGCGTGTGGTGATCTGCGACAGCGATACCTCGCTTCCGTCTCACCCAAGGACCTCCGGGCCCCGAAGGGGCGAGACGGTGCCGGACACCCGTTCATGCGACCTGCTATCCAGGTTCAGGTGGCGCGGGTCGTGCGACACATCCTCGAGCAGGGATCCTTGACGTGGCCCGAGGTCATGAAGCGCCTGGCGGCGCTCGACTGGAAGATGACCTCAGCACCGTTCTCCTCCATGTGGATTGAGACGCCCGAGGGCACAAAGGCGAAGGGGAAGATGGCCAGTGGCAACGCGCAGCTTCTTTACGACCTCCTTCTCGTGCACCTCGCCCCGCGCTCCAAGGCCCAGATCGGCAGGGCGTTGCGCGCATATGCCGACGTGATGAAGAGCAAGTACCCGGTGCCGGCCGAGGAGCTGTTCGAGCTGCTTCCGGTCGATGCTGACTGAACACAATCCGCAGCATCTGGCCCGTCAATCTTTGCAGCGTGCGTGCGTCGGCCGTGCAAACCGGCGCACGCTACCTCGTATCCAAAATGACCTATCTCAGCAGGTCAGCGCGATAAGCCGGTAGAGCGGGTCTGGCCTGGCTACGTCCTGGTCTGGCAACGAGGACAGGTCCCTGCACAGGTCGGCGATCTGTGCAGGGCTAGCTTCCCTGGACCAGGGAACGCGGCCCGCAATGATCTGCTCACACCACTGGCGTGGGGTGCGACCTTGGCCGATCCCGGTGAACAGCGTGTCGCCGACCATGCTCAGCCCGAGGCTGGCTCCAAGCGCAACCACGCGCTCGAAATGGTCAGTTGCGCGTGTGGTGTGCTGACGCCTCATGGGAGCTGTCATCGCGGCGACATCACTCGCAGCGTGGAAGGCTCCTTCTTCTTTATCCACGGTGGTGACGAGGACGCCTCCGGCCCGCAGGACGCGGGCGCCCTCTGCGAACACTGGTGCCGCACCATCGAGGAGGTGAAGCAACCAGATGAACAACACAGCGTCCACGTTGCCAGACTTGATCGGTAGGCGCGTCGCATCACCGCGTACTACACGGTGGGGCAGTCGGCCCGAGGCCAGCGCAAGCATGCCTTGTGAGCGGTCAACTCCAAGGATCGTTCGCCCGGGGCGACTCAGTCGTCTCGTCACGATTCCCGTACCGCACGCGACATCTACCAGGGCGCATGTCTCTGCTGGCAGCAGTTGCTCAACGGCCTCAGCCGTGGCAGCGGCCCGTGCTTCTCCGCCTCGGGAGGCGTCGTAGCCGCCAGCTTCGCCGTCGTAGTCGATCACGGCCACACCCTACTGATCGCCCACACCTTGCCGTGGTCGCAGACGACCGTCTCCGGAACGATCACCAGGCTCGCTGCCGCATGCTTCAGCCGTTCGTCCAAGGCCAACAGCCGCCGGTGCGGCCACACTGACCGGGACATGCTCAGCGACTGTGGCCAGCCCGGACGCGTCATCTCCGGTGTGAGGCTGCGGGCCACCAGCGCGCGGAGGCATCGGCTGCCCTCATCGTCGGCCGCAGCACCGCCGCAGGGATCGACCTGGATGCGATATCGACCAGCGCGGTCAGCTCGACCATCTCCGCGATGCCGTCGTCGAGGCGCACCAGGACGTCCAGCGGACTTGAGTCGATTTGGGCACCTTGGCTCGTTCGGGTTCGGCCAGCGAGTGCAGCCGAGGATCGAACTCCGGTCGCGGCACAGCCCCTTGGGGAGCATCCTGCGGCAGACCGTGCAGCACCTCCAGGAGTGGCTCTCCCACCCACGGGCCTGGTCAGCGGCCAGCTTGGGGAACTCTGTGATCCGGGCAGTCGGCGGAACCCGCCGCCCATCATCCTTGATCCGGCACCCCCGCGGGACAGGCGCACGGCCGTGCGTGGGCCCAGCAACTCGACCGCCGTCCCCTCGGCGGACAGTTCCTGGCGCCACAACAGGTGGAATAACACGGGCAGCGTCGCGAGTCGGTCACCCGCCCCATCAGCCCCCAAAAAACAGCGGTCCGGGTCGTGCGAAGACCTCCATCAGTCGGCCAGCGACATGGCGCTGTCAGCAGCGGGGGCGCCCGTAGCGCGACAGCCCCCGCACGTTCGCCAGCAGCACCGCCTCCGCCCCCCCCAACTCGAAACCCCACCCGGCCTCGGGACAGGCCCTGCGTGTCACGCCGAACGCTGCGGCATCGCGCGCGCGATCCAATCATGCATGCCGGCGCTCTCGCGTCCCGTCATGCCAATGCAGCCAGAACAGATGGGAGGCGGCCCCGCCACAGCGGGATCGAAGTCCATGAGCACGAGACGGTCCAGCTCCAGGCACGACTCAAAACCGACGTGCTGCCCGGTCGTCGCCGCCCAGTACCAGCCGGGGAAATAACGCCCGCCCGGCGGCCACCGAAAAGGCCGTACCGGACGAGCGTCCTCGAACCTGACCGACACAGGCCAACAGCGGACGCCGTCGACGCTCGCGCCTGCCCTCCACGCACGACACCTCGACGTACGGCATGGGCCCGTACGCCCCAGCCGGCACGGCCATCCAACACTCCCAGCTCGCTCACCCTCACGAGTAGATTCACTCTCAAAGAGGCCAAAACGACTGGATTCACTGTCAAAAGACTTGATTGGATGACAAAGCGACTGACTTTGTCAAAGGACGCAGATCGCCCACGGCAGACAAGGAAAGGTCCCAAAAGACTGGAACCTCCGCCGGGGGCATGTCAACGTACAACGTCTTGGAAAACACCAGGTCAGGGAAGGGATGTGGGCTCCTGGCAGGCGGCGGCGCGCCACGCTACGGCAGCCCGCAACCCGTGCCACTCGGTCTCGCGACTGAATACCGACTTCACGGAGGTTCACCTGTCGAACGCTGCTGTTATCCGATCTGCCCGCTTCACGGCCCCCGCCCTCCTGGCGCTCGGCGCCATGAACGCGTGGGCGGCCCAACAGACTGAGGACTACGGATCACTGTCCACGGCGCTGTGTCTGTGCGTCTGTGCTGCCGGCCTGTTTGGCGAGGATCTGCTGCAACGTGGGTACCGGCGTGAGCGAGCGGTCCTCGCCCACGTCGCGGGACGCCCCGGAGCGCTGACTCGCCATGTGGCCCGAGCCGTCGGAGCCCCCGAGCGTGTCGTCGCCCGAAACCTCGACCGCCTCACCGACGAAGGGCTGTTGGTGCTCGTCACTGACGGCGCGACTCCTGCGCTGCGGTCCTACCGACTGGCGTCGTGACTGACGCCGGAGCAGAGGGTAAGGGACACCCCCTCGTGGCGCAGGGAGATACATAGCAGACGATCCCCGGTTAGCAAAACCGGGGACCCTGCGGACCATTGATCTCGTTCGCACTCGGCTGCGCTTGGCGGTGGAGCCGTGTCGGATGCAGTTGACCGTGCCGTGAACAGGAAAGGAGACAATGCGCGGCTCGCGGTGACTGCTGCCCTGAAACGCAGCGCCTGTTCGCCAAAGACAGCGATGCCTCTCCGACTCGGTGAGGAACCCGGCGTTGTTGATTCCACTCTGCTGCTCTGCCGCTCTGCGCGCTTCTTCGCAAGGACCCCGCTTCATGTACCGATCCGCGATACCCCCTGCCCTTTTTCGCCTCGATGTGTCAGGCCGATCCGTCGGTGACACCAGCCGCGCCAGCGGGGTGGCGTCGTGGCAGTAGCAGCGCGTCCCGGTACGAAGCTGACCGTCGATGACGTGTGCGACGAGCTGAGGATCGCTCGATCCACCTTCTACGACTGGCGGCAGAAGGGGCGAGGGCCACGGTGCATCCGACTTCCCAACGGAAGCCTCCGGATACGGCGTAGTGATCTCGAAAATTGGCTTAGTGATTGTGAGGACGCATCTTGATCGACGGCACGTTTGACGTACGGATCTACAGCATCGAGCGCCGGACGCGGGCGAACGGATACACCTACAAGGTGGTCTGGAAGGTTGGGGTGAAGAAACACAGTAAGACCTACCCGACCAAGGCACTCGCGGATGCCCAGCGCTCTGATCTGTTGACCGCAGTCAAGCGTGGTGAGCCCTTCAGTACCGAGACCGGCCTGCCGATCTCGTACTCCAGCAAGGCTGCGGATACCAACTGGTACGACTTTGCAGTCGAGTTCGTTGACAAGACGTGGCCGCACGTCTCCGCCAACCAGAGGAAGAACGTGGCCAAGGCCATGACCTCCGTCACCATCGCCTTGCTGCGGACACCTCCGAAGCAGTTCGACTCGGTCAAGGTGCGGACCGCTTTGCGCGAGTGGGCCTTCAACTACAAACGTCGGACCAACCCCGAAGAGCCGATACCCGACGAGGTTCGCCTCATCCTCGACTGGATTCAGCGCAACACGCTGTCGATGGCAGCGTGGGAGCAGTCGGACCGAGTCGACACCGTCGTCTCCGCTCTCGGAACGCTGCTGGACGGCACTGCCGCGGCGGCCAGCTCCGTGTCCCGCAACCGGCGGATCATGAACCTGGCCATGGAGTACGCCGTCCGCCACGGCATCCTCCGCCAGAATCCGCTGCCAAAGGGCAAGGGCAGTGGAGGGGGTGCCCCCAAGGTCGCCCAGGCCATCGACAAGCGTTCCCTGCTGAACCCGGAGCAGGTCACCGAGCTCCTCGACTGGATCGGCGAGCGGCCCCTGCGACGTGGGCCCCTCTATCGGGCCTTCTTCGCGACCCTCTGCTACGCCGGCCTCCGCCCGGAGGAAGCCGTCGCGCTTCATGTGAGCGACGCCACACTGCCCGAAGGGGGTTGGGGCGAATTCATCGTCCACAGCGCCCGGCCAGAGGTCGGCAGCTACTGGACCGACAGCGGAGAAACCCACGATGACCGTGACCTGAAGGGGCGAGCGGAGGGCGACACCCGGACTGTGCCCATCCACCCCGACCTCGTCGCCTTCCTCCGCGAGGTCATCGTCCGATACAGGCTCAAGCCCACCGATCTCCTCTTCCCAGGAGAGTTCGGCGGCCGGCTGTCTGGCTCGGTGTTCCGACGGGTCTGGGACAAGGCCCGAGAGGAGGTGCTTCAGCCTCACGAGTACGAGTCGCCCGCGGGCAAGCGCGTGTACGACTGCCGCCACACCTGCCTCACGGCATGGCTCAACCAGGGCATACCCCCGGCCCAGGTCGCTGAATGGGCCGGGAACAGCGTGCCTGTGCTCCTGGCCATCTATGCGCGCTGCATCGTCGGTCAGCGGGACAACTACCTGAAGCAGATCTACGACGTCAGGTATGTGCGCAAGACCGACTAGGGCGGATGCGAGAGGGGCGGTGCGGGACCCGTTGAACGGGGCACACACCGCCCTTCGGCGTTTCTCGGCGGAGGCTTTCAGGCGTATCTGTGCGGTAGAGACTGGGGGACGCATGGGGGACAGACACCCGTAGAGACCCAGTTTCGGCCGGTGATAGCCGGACTCCCACGCCTTTCGGCGAGCTGGCGTACGCTGGAGATATGCGGAGTTCAGACAGCGTCTGACCAGGCAAAACACGGGCCATCTGGCGTGATGCCAGTGGCGCCCCCGGCAGGACTCGAACCTGCGGCCAAGCGCTTAGAAGGCGCCTGCTCTATCCACTGAGCTACGGGGGCCGGAATGGGGCCTCGGTGGCCTGGAGCCCCCGGCGGGCAGGGGTCCGGGTCCCGGACGGGTCCCGGGCCGGTGACCTTGCCGGGGACAAGGATAGGGCTCCTGTCACCTCGTCCCGGTTGCTTCACCTGCGTGGCACGATGTGGAGGTTCGGTGAAGCGAACCGATAATCGCAGGCAGGTGCGAATCATGCAGCGCTTTTGACGCTCGCGGCGCAGGGTGTTGTGCACTCGTTATGCCTGCGCCCCACTCGTCCTGTGTGTCCCATCTGTCCGTTCGGCGGGTCTTGGTGGCGTACGGACGCGCGCGGAAAGTAGCCATACGCTTCAAAAAGCCGCCAAAATTGGGCATTCTTCGCATGTGGTGACCTTGGACGTACGGCCTCAGCTCATCGACGCACTCTCCGCCCTGCGCGACAGTGTCGCCGCCGTGCGCCTCCCGCTGCCCCTGCCGGGTGCCCCGCGCGCCCGGCAGACGCGCAGCGAGCTGCTCGCACAGCTCGACGACTATCTGCTGCCGAGGCTACGAGATCCCGAAGCCCCCCTGCTCGCCGTCATCGGCGGGTCGACCGGCGCCGGCAAGTCGACGCTCGTCAACTCCCTTGTGGGGCGCCGCGTCAGCGAGGCGGGGGTGCTGCGGCCCACCACGCGTACGCCCGTACTCGTCTGCCATCCCGACGACAGGGAGTGGTTCGCCGGGGTGCGGGTGCTGCCCGGCCTCACCCGCGTCTGGCTGCCGCAGCAGCACGAGGACTCCGGGAACGGCGGCCTGCCCGGCGGGGACGACGACGGATCCGTACGCGTCGAAACCGCCGACACCCTGCCGCGCGGACTCGCGCTGCTCGACGCGCCCGACATCGACTCACTCGTCGTCAGCAACCGCATCCTGGCCGCCGAACTCATCTGCGCCGCCGATGTCTGGGTCATGGTCACCACCGCATCGCGGTACGCCGACGCGGTGCCCTGGCACCTGCTGCGTACCGCGAAGGAGTACGACGCCACGCTCGTCACCGTGCTCGACCGGGTGCCGCACCAGGTGCTCGGCGAAGTGTCGCGGCAGTACGGGGCGTTGCTCACCCGGGCCGGGCTCGGGGATGTGCCGCGGTTCACCGTGCCCGAACTGCCCGAGTCCGCGGGCGCCTCGCACGGGCTGCTGCCCTCCACCGCCGTGGCCGCCCTGCGCACCTGGCTCACCCACCGCAGCCAGGACCCGGCCGCCCGTCAGCAGGCTGTCGCCCGTACCGCGTCCGGCGCCATCGAATCCCTCAACGCCCGCATGCCGGAGCTCGCTTCGGCCGTCGCCGCGCAGTACGCCGCCGCCGTACGCCTCACCGGCGCGGTCGAGGACGCGTACGCCAAGGAGGGCGCCCGGGTGCGGCGACGGTTGCAGGCCGGCGAGGTGCTGGCCGGGGACGCGCTCACCCGCTGGCGCGCCCACCCGGGCGGCGCCTCGTCCGCGGAGCTGCTTGACGCGCTCGTGGACAGCCTCGCCGAGCTCCTGCGCTGTGCGGCGGCCGCCGCCGACGAGCGCGTCAGGGACGCGTGGGCGCGCGAGCCGGCCGCGGGACGGTTCGCCGACGCGGTACGCGACCAGGACCCGGAGGACCGGATCGGGCTCGCGGTGCGGCGCTGGCGCCGGGTGCTCGAAGAGCTGGCCGAGGACGAAGTACGGGAAATGGAACGCTCGCTGGCGCCCGACCCCGAGACCGTGGCCGCGCTGCTCGCCGCCGCGCTGCTCGGCGGCCGTCGGGCCCGCAGGGCCGGGGAGCGGCTGGCCGAACGGATCGGCGCCCACGGCGCACTGCGGCTGCGCGACAAGGGCGGCGAACTCGTCGCCACCTACATCGACCAGGTGCTCGGCGCCGAGCGCGACCGGCGGCTCGCGCCACTGGACGCGCTGGACGTGACGCCCGAGCCGCAGGCCGGTCTCATCGCCGCGCTGTCCGTGGTGCAGAAGGAGAGGAAAGCGGCATGACGCAGGAGGTCGAGGACTGCTGGGCCGACGGGCTGATCGCGCGGCGCGCCGCCGAGCCCGGCGAGATGTCACCGCCCGTGAAGGAAGGGCAGGAGCCGCAGGACGCCCCGTACGAGCCGATCGGCGGGCCCTACGTCGGGGCGGTGCGCGGGCGCCTCGACGCGCTGCGCGAACTGGTCGGACTCTCCCGCGCCCGGCTCGACGCGCAGGCGCTCGCCGAGGCGGGGCGGGTGCTCGACGAGGCGTCCGCACGCCAGCGGCTGTCCTCGCGGCACACCGTCGTCGCCGTCGCGGGCGCCACCGGAAGCGGAAAGTCCACGCTCTTCAACGCCCTTGCCGGGAGCCAGATCTCGGACACCGGGCTGCGCAGGCCGACCACCGGGGCGCCCATCGCGTGCAGCTGGACCGACGGCGCCGCCGGCCTCCTCGACCGGCTCGGCATCCCGGGACGCCTGCGCCGGCGCCCCCTGGACAGCGCGGGCGGCGACCTGGAGGGCCTGGTCCTGGTCGACCTGCCCGATGTGGACTCGGCGGTCGTCTCGCACCGGCACGCCGCGGACCGGGTGCTTGCCCTGGTCGACGCGGTCGTGTGGGTCGTGGACCCCGAGAAGTACGCCGACGCCGTCCTTCACGAACGCTATCTGCGCCCCCTGGCCGGCCACGCGGAGGTCAGCTTCATCGTCCTCAACCAGGTGGACCGGCTCCCCGGGGACGCCGCCGACCAGGTGCTCGACGATCTGCGCCGGCTGCTCGACGAGGACGGCATGGCGCTCGGCGAACACGGCGAGCCCGGTGCCTGCGTACTCGCGCTGTCCGCGCTGACCGGCCAGGGCCTTGGCGAACTGCGCGAACAGCTCGGCCGGTTCGTCCAGGAGCGCGGCGCCGCGGCCCGCAGGCTGGCCGCCGACGTGGACGCGGCCGCCGCCGAGCTGCGCCCGCTGTACGTCGCGGATGGCCGGCCCGGGCTCGGCGAACGGGCCCGCGAGGAGTTCGCTGACCGCCTGGCCGCGGCCGTCGGGGCCACCGCGGCAGGCGAGGCCGCCGAACGTGAATGGCGGCGCAACGCCCAGCGGGCGTGCGGCACTCCCTGGTTGCGGCTGTGGCGCTGGTACGACCGGATCCGTGTCCCGGCTCTGCAACGGCCGCGCTCCGATGCCCGTATCGAGGAGCAGGTCACCGCACGCCAACGGGTCGAGCAGGCGGTCCGTACGGTCGCCGACCACGCCACCGCGGGGCTTCCCGCGCCCTGGGCGGCGGCGGTGCGCGAGGCGGCGGTACGGGGCGCCGATGGGCTTCCCGAGGCGCTGGACGAACTCGCGGCGCGCGAGGAGCTGGAGCGCGGCGCCTCGCCCCGGCCCCGCTGGTGGCCGGCCGCCGTGCTGGCCCAGATGGCCATGACGGCCATTCAGGTCGTGGGCGGGCTCTGGCTGCTGGGGCAGATCGTCGGCGTCCTCCAGCCGGGCCTCGTGGTGCCCGCGCTCGTGATGCTGGGCGGTGTCGTGGGCGGGCCGCTGGTGGAGTGGGCGTGCGCGGTGGCGGCGCGCGGCCCGGGGCGGCGCTACGGGCAGGAGGCCGAACGCAGACTCCGGGAGGCGGCGGCGGCCTGCGGCCGGGCCAAGGTCCTTGACCCGCTGGCGGCCGAACTGCTGCGGTACCGCGAGGTGCGCGAGCAGTACGCGGCGGTGGTGGGGGCGGGGGCCGGGGGAGTGGGCTGAGCCGGAGTCCACGGGGTCCGCGGGGGCCGGGTGAGCGGGTTGTCCACAATGGGCCGGCTGTCCACAGGCCCGTGCACGAGCTCCCCGTCCGGTCCAGCATGGAGATCGACAGCGCAAGGGTTCGATCGACGGCTGGACCGGGCGGGGTTCTTTCTTCTCTGCCGCCACGGTTCTGCCGCCACGGTCGGCCCACGGGGTCGTGGCCAACGGGTTGCGCACGTACGGGTACGGGGGTTGAGGGCAGTGAACGAGACGATGGTGACGCTGGTCGGCAATGTGGCCACGCAGGTGGAGTGGCGGGATTCGGCGACGGGCGGGGCGGCGAGGTTCCGGCTGGCGGTGACCGCGCGCCGCTTCGACCGGGAGAAACAGTCCTGGGTCGACGGGGCCACCAGCTTCTACACGGTGTGGGCGGCGCGGACGCTCGGGAAGAACCTGACGGGCTCGGTCGCGATCGGTGAACCGATCGTCGTGCACGGCCGGTTGAAGGTGCGTGACGAGGAGCGCCAGGACGGCTCGCGCTGGTTCTCGGCGGATGTCGACGCGGTGACGATCGGGCACGACATGACACGGGGGACCTCCGCGTTCCGGCGCGTGTTCAAGGGGGAAGCGGTTCCTGTCGAACGGACGGACCACGAGGGGAAGGCGGTCGTCGAGAGCGCGGCGGGCTCGGCCGACAGAGGCACGGCGGTGGTATGGGAGTCGGTTTCGGCCAGAGTTTCGGACACGGCTTCGACGGGCGCCCGGGCGGCGGCACTTGGGTGACCGGCCACCGGGGGCGACGAGTGGCGGGGCGCTGGCCAGGGAGCGCCGGAGCAACGGCGGATCGGGAGTGATGCCCCGAAACTCCCCATCTGTGACGGGGATTTGTCGACTCAGCGGGTTGGCACACGTGTTCCGCGATAACGATTGCGAATCGGAATGGTTATCTGATGTCATCACCGCCAAACGGCGCCTTCTGAATCCCTAGGATTCCGGCGTACTCACGGGGCACTTGAGTCTGCCGGCGAGGCACTTCCCCCACGCGCACCTTCGTGCACGCGCACCACATGCGAAAGCGCCTCGCCCGAAGGGGAATTCTGTGTTTTCAGCCGTTCACGGGCCTACCGCCCGCAAGCGGGGTGCTCTGCGCCTCGCCACCGTCACAGCCGTATCGGGTCTCGTCGCGGTCGGCGCGATAGCCACCGCCGGCTCGGCCGTCGCGGATGGCAAGCCCGCCGCCTCGTCGTCCGGCGCGCACGCCACCCTGGAGGACGCCCACGTCAAGGTGGGTGCCACGGTCGACATCGTCGACAGCCACGGCGTGAAGTCGTCCCCCGTGGGCGGCCTCTTCGAGCTCAAGGTCGACAACGCGGGCGTCATCCAGACGTACTGCATCGACCTGAACCACCACACGGTGGAGAACTCCACCTACAAGGAAGTCACCTGGGCGGAGTCCTCGCTGGCGGGCAAGGCCGAGGCGGCCGGGAAGATCAACTGGATCCTCCAGCACTCCTACCCGAGCGTGGTCCCGGACAAGCTCGGCGCGGGCCTCACCAAGGAGACCGCCGCCGCCGCCACCCAGGCCGCGATCTGGACGCTCTCCGACGGCGTCACGGCCATGCCCGAGGACGCGGCCGCGGCCAAGCTGACCAAGCAGCTGCTCAAGGACGCGACGGCCGCCAAGGAGCCCAAGGCGTCCCTGGCGTTCGACAAGGACGCGGTCTCCGGTCTCGCCGGTGGCGAGGTCGGTCCCCTCACGCTCCACACCAACGCCACCAAGGCCGCCCTGGCCCTGGCGCCGGGCGCCCCGGCCGGTGTGCAGCTCACCGACAAGAGCGGCAAGGTCATCACCTCCGCCACCGACGGCACCGAGGTCTACTTCAAGGTGCCCGCGGGCACCCCTGACGGCGCCGTCAAGGTGACCGCGAGCGCACAGACCAAGGTTCCGGTCGGCCGTGCCTTCATCAGCGACGGCAAGATCAAGAGCCAGACGTTCATCCTGGCCAGCACCAGCGACGTGCCGGTGAACGCGGTCGCCACGGCCAAGTGGGGCACCGCCCCGGCCGTCACGGTCAAGAACGACTGCGCCAAGGGCGGCCTGGACATCGCGGTCAGCAACAAGGGCAGCAAGCCGTTCGAGGTGGTCGTGCTCGGCAAGAAGCTGGGCAAGGTCCCCGCGGGCGACACCAAGTCCCTGTTCCTGCCGCTCGCCGAGGACACCACCTACGCCTTCGACCTCGCCGGCCAGCACTTCTCCGGCGTCCTGGACTGCAAGACGGCCGGCAGCGGTACGCCGACCCCGGCCGCGTCCACCCCGGCGTCGAAGCCCAGCCCCGCCTCGGCCGGTGGCAGCTCGACCGGTACCAACGGCAACGGCGGCACCAACCTGGCCGAGACCGGCAGCTCAAGCTCCACCCCGATGATCGCCGGTGCGGCGGTCGCCCTGGTGGTGCTCGGTGGCGGCGCGGTGTTCTTCCTCCGCAAGAAGAAGACGGCCGGCCAGTAAGCACGTGGCACCAGGCACCCAGCAGTGAGCTCACGGTGAGCGCCCGGTGACGGGCAGCGGCCCCGGTATGCGATGCGTACCGGGGCCGTTTCCGTCCCGGCCCCGCGTCCCCGCCTGAATGCGCCACCGCCCGTGACGGGCCGACCACGCAACGACCCCGTGAACCGCCAGGTCACGGCCCCCGGACGGAACCCGTTTCCTCCCAGGGGTGGACCCCTGGCAAGATGGGGTGTATCTGCCCACACATCGATCTGCCGGACGGTTTCTCTTGGCTGAGTTCATCTACACCATGCGCAAGACGCGCAAGGCGCACGGCGACAAGGTGATCCTTGATGACGTCACCTTGAACTTCCTTCCCGGCGCGAAGATCGGTGTGGTCGGCCCGAACGGTGCCGGTAAGTCCACCGTTCTCAAGATCATGGCGGGCCTTGAGCAGCCCTCCAACGGCGACGCCTTCCTGTCGCCCGGGTACAGCGTCGGCATCCTCATGCAGGAGCCCAAGCTCGACGAGTCCAAGACCGTCCTCCAGAACGTCCAGGACGGCGCGGCCGAGCTCATGGGCAAGCTCCAGCGCTTCAACGAGGTCGCCGAGCTCATGGCGACCGACTACTCGGACGCGCTCCTCGAAGAGATGGGCAAGCTCCAGGAGGACCTGGACCACGCCAACGCCTGGGACCTGGACGCCCAGCTGGAGCAGGCCATGGATGCCCTGGGCTGCCCGCCCGGCGACTGGCCGGTCACCAACCTCTCCGGCGGCGAGAAGCGCCGCGTGGCGCTCTGCAAGCTGCTCATCGAGGCCCCGGACCTGCTCCTCCTCGACGAGCCCACCAACCACCTCGACGCCGAGTCGGTGAACTGGCTGGAGCAGCACCTCTCGAAGTACTCCGGCGCCGTCGTCGCGGTCACCCACGACCGGTACTTCCTGAACAACGTGGCCGAGTGGATCCTGGAGCTCGACCGCGGCCGGGCCATCCCCTACGAGGGCAACTACTCGACCTACCTCGACAAGAAGGCCACCCGCCTCAAGGTCGAGGGCAAGAAGGACGAGAAGCGCGCCAAGCGCCTCAAGGAAGAGCTGGAGTGGGTGCGGTCCAACGCCAAGGGGCGTCAGACCAAGTCCAAGGCGCGTCTGGCCCGTTACGAGGAGATGGCCGCCGAAGCCGACAAGATGCGGAAGCTGGACTTCGAGGAGATCCAGATCCCGCCGGGCCCGCGTCTGGGCTCCATCGTCGTCGAGGTCAACAACCTCTCGAAGGCGTTCGGCGACAAGGTCCTCATCGACGACCTCAGCTTCACCCTGCCGCGCAACGGCATCGTCGGCGTCATCGGCCCCAACGGCGCCGGCAAGACCACGCTGTTCAAGATGATCCAGGGTCTTGAGACGCCGGACAACGGCTCCATCAAGGTCGGCGAGACCGTCAAGATCTCCTACGTCGACCAGAGCCGCGCCAACATCGACCCCAAGAAGACGCTGTGGGCCGTCGTCTCCGACGAGCTCGACTACATCAACGTCGGCCAGGTCGAGATGCCGTCGCGCGCGTACGTCAGCGCCTTCGGCTTCAAGGGCCCGGACCAGCAGAAGCCCGCGGGCGTGCTCTCCGGTGGTGAGCGCAACCGCCTCAACCTGGCGCTCACGCTCAAGGAGGGCGGCAACCTGCTGCTCCTCGACGAGCCCACCAACGACCTCGACGTCGAGACGCTGTCCTCCCTGGAGAACGCGCTCCTTGAGTTCCCCGGTGCCGCCGTCGTGATCTCCCACGACCGCTGGTTCCTGGACCGAGTGGCCACCCACATCCTCGCCTACGAGGGCGAGTCCAAGTGGTACTGGTTCGAGGGCAACTTCGAGTCGTACGAGAAGAACAAGGTCGAGCGCCTCGGCGCGGACGCGTCCCGCCCGCACCGCGCCACGTACAAGAAGCTCACGCGAGGCTGAGTCACGTGAGCCGTCATATCTACCGCTGCCCGCTGCGCTGGTCGGACATGGATGCCTTCGGGCACGTCAACAACGCGGTCTTCGTCCGGTACTTGGAGGAAGCCCGCATCGACTTCATGTTCCGGCTGGCGCCGGGTGACGGGTCGCCGTCGTTCCAGGGCGGGTCCGTCGTGGCCCGGCACGAGATCGACTACAAGCGGCCCCTGGTGCACCGGCACGAGCCGGTGACCATCGAGTCGTGGGTGACGAAGATCGGCGCGGCGTCACTGACCATCGCGTACGAGATCAAGGAGCCCGAGGACGGCGGGCAGGTGTATGTCACCGCGTCCACCGTCGTCGTGCCCTTCGATCTCGCGGCCGGCCGTCCTCGGCGGATCACCGCCGAGGAGAAGGCCTTCCTGAACGAGTACCTGGACGACGGCTCGCCCGTCGGCGGCCCCGAGCGCGCTGCCCGCGCAGGCGGGCAGGAACGGCAGGAACGGCAGGAGCGGGCCGCGGCATGAACGCCGTGCTGGGGTTCGACGACGCGCGGGAGGTGGCGGATCTCGCCGCCTTCCTCGGCCGGCTCATCCACTACGACCGGGCCGCGGCGGTCCGCCTCCAGGCGGGCGGCGGGGCGCTGGCCGTCTTCGGCCGGCCGCCGTCCTTCGAGGTGCTGGCGATCCGCACGGCGCGACTGGTCGATGAGTCGGTCACGCTCGACGTGACCGTCTCCGCGGGTGAACTCCTGGAATCCCTCGACGAGTCGGCGTCCAGCACGCGTGTGCCCGCGGCCGTCACCGGGCCGCCGTGGGTCGGGGTGCTGCCGCCGCGCGGTGGCTGGCAGCCGGTGCCGGGACTGCCGGATCCGGAAGGGATGCGGGGTGCGGTCGTGGCCGCCGTCGCCGAATTCCGTTCCCGGGACGAGGCGTTGCCCGAGCAGCGGCGTACGCGCGCCGAGCGCGAGCTGATCGGGCGCGACATCTGGTCCCGCACCCTCGGCTCCACCGAACTGCCGCTGCGGGCCGTGCACGCGGCGCAGTCGCTGGGCTTCCTGCGGCCCGTCCGCGCGCTCGCCGCGGCGGGCGCGCCGTCCGTGCCCGATCCGGTGGCCCTGTTCGCCTCCGGCCCATGGCTGCGGCTTCGTACGCCGTACGGATCCGTCGCGCTGCGCAGGGCCGGCGGCGCCGGCGGCCTGAGCGTCAGCCCGGCGTAAGCGTCAGCCCGGCCCGGACGTCACGCCGGCCTGAGCAGCATGCCGGTCTGCGCGTCAGCCCCGCGTGAGCGTCAGCCGGCTCGGGCGTCACGCTGGTCTGAGCGTCAGCTCCGCCTGAGCGTCAGCCCAGACCGGGCGTCAGACCAGACCGGGCGTCATGCCGGCCCGCGGGCCCCGCGCAGGGCCGGCCGGGTGCCGAAGTGGTGTCCGTCCGGCGCCAGTTACTGCTCGTCCGGCCAGATCTGGATGTGGTCGGGCTCCAGTTCCAGGGCCACCCGGTGCTCCATGTCCAGGGCGCGGATGTACTCCGCCGGGAGTTGCAGCCGTCCCGCCCGGTCGAGCATGGCGTACTCGCGGGCCACCAGGGACTCCTCACCGGTCGCCGCGTCCACCTGGGTGCGGCGCAGGACCTCCGTCGAGGTGCGGCCGTCGCGGATGGCCACCGTGCGGCGGACCTCGCTCGCCACGGCCTGGTCGTGCGTGACGATCACGATCGTCGTGCCCAGCTCCTCGTTGGCCCGGCGGAACGCCGCGAAGATCTGCTCGCCGGTCGCCGAGTCCAGCTCGCCCGTCGGCTCGTCCGCCAGCAGCACCGAGGGGCCGTTGGCCAGGGCCACCGCGATCGCGACGCGCTGCTGTTCACCGCCCGACATCTGGTGCGGCCTGCGGTCGCGGCAGTGGGCGACCTCCAGCATCGTCAGGAGCGCGTCGGCCCGCTCGGCCTTCTTCCGCTTGGCGAGCCTGCCGCGCAGCTGCATCGGCAGGGCCACGTTCTGCACCGCCGTCAGGTACGGCAGCAGGTTGCGGGCGGTCTGCTGCCAGACGAAGCCCACCACGTCGCGCCGGTAGCCGAGCCGGGCGCCCGCGTCCATCGAGAGCAGGTCCCGCCCGGCCACCCTGGCCGCTCCCGCCGTGGGCACGTCCAGGCCCGCCAGAATGTTCATCAGCGTCGACTTGCCGCTGCCTGACGCCCCCACCAGAGCCATCAACTCGCCCTCGGTGACCAGGAGATCGAGCCCCTGGAGTGCCTGGACCTCCACGCCGTCGGTGGTGAAGACCCGCACGAGCCGGTCGCAGGCGATCAGCGCGTCGTGACCGTAGGCGGGCCGGTCGCGGTGGGCCGTCGCCCGGCGCTCCAGGTCTTCGAGCGATGTGGTCATCGAGCGTCTCCTGCCCTGAGTTCGGTGATGGATCCACGGCGGCCGCTCCACCAGGCCTGTGCGGCGGCCACGCCCGTCGCGAGCAGCAGCACGCACGCGGCGGGCAGCACCAACGACACCGGGTCGGCGCGCAGTTGGACGTCGACAGGGGCCAGGCCGCCCGTGGTGGCGAGGGCGAGGCCCGCGAGGTCGATGCCCGGCGCGAGCAGGGCGATCGACGCCCAGCCCGTGAGGGCGCCGCCCACCGCCGCGAGGGCGGCCGACGGCAGCGACTCCAGGATGAGCAGCGCGCGGCCCTGGCGCCGGGTGAGGCCCATGGTGCGCAGCCGGGCGAGCAGTGCGGCGCGTTCGGGTGTCCCGCGCAGCAGCGACAGCAGCAGCGCGAGGGCGGCGTAGCCCGCGCCCGCCGCGACGGCCGCGCCGTAGACGCGTCCTGCGCCGGTCTGGAGCGGCGAGTCGGTCAACTCCTGCCGCGCCTCGGCCCGCAGCCGCACCGTCGCCCGGCCCTGCTGGGCGGTGGCGCGCAGCGCCTTCGCGTCGAGAAAGCTCCCGCCGACGAGCAGCGCCGTCGGGTCCTTCGTGGCCAGGCCCGCGCGGTCGACCAGCAGGTACTCGGTCTCGGGCACCGCCGCCGACCATTTCTGGGCGGCGCTCACGCGGACCGTCACATCATGCCCCGCGATCCGCAGCGTGACCGGGTCCTTGCCGAGGCGCTGGGCCACCGCGGGCGAGGCGAGGGCGGGCAGCGCCGCCGTACCCGGTGCGCCCGGCGGGGCCTTGAGCCGGGCGGCGTCCACGCCGAGCGCGGTGCCCGAGGTCAGCCGGGCGTACGAGTCGGGGTCCACCCCGGCAACCGCCGCCTTGGCGCCGCCGGGCAGCGCCACCGCGTACTCGATGTGCACCGGTGACACGCTCTGGACGCCCGGCACCCGCGCCACCCTCCCGGCCAGGTCCTTCGGCAGGACGACGCCGTCGACGCGGGCGTCCGTGCCCGTCGCGTACAGGGCCGCCCGGTCGCGTGCGTCGTCGGTGCCCGCCAGGACCGAACCCCCGAACGCGGCCGTCGACAGCGCCGTGAGCAGGGCGAGCAGAGGCAGCGCCCCACCGGCCGACGCCCGTCCTGCGCGGGCGAGCGCCAGGAAGCCGAGGGCGCCGCGCAGCCGGGCCGCCGGACGGGCCGCCCAGCGCAGCGGCAGCGGATGGAGCCGGATCAGGACCAGCGCGGCGATCACCCCGATGAGTACCGGCGCCGCGCTGGGCAGCCAGTCGGTGGCGCCGCCCGTGGTGCCGCGGCGGCGCAGCGCGAACACCGCGCCCGCCGCGAGCACGAACAGCGTCAGCTCGGCCACGGTGCGCCGCGCCGAGGGCTTCTCCCGTACGAGATCGGTGCGTTCGGCGGCCGAGCGGACCGTGCGGTGGGCCAGTGCGGCACGCACCGGCAGCGCGAGACAGCCCAGCACCGCGACCCCGCAGGCCCCGGCGACCGCCGGGCCGAGCCGGCCGTTCGGCACGGCAAGCACCGCGAGGAGCAGACCGAGAAGCGCGGCCGGGAGAACCACGACGGCGCTCTCCGCGCACAGCCGTCCGGCGATCTGGCGCAGCGAGCCGCCGCGGGCCCGCAGCAGGGTGAGTTCGGCGGCGCGGCGGCCCGCGGCAAGGCCGCCCGCCATCAGCAGCACCACGGCCGCGACGGTCGCGGTGCCGAAGCCCGCCACCGCGACCACCGGGCTGATCGAGTCGCGTGCCGTCCCGTACGCGAGGAGCACCTGGTCGAGCTCGGTGAAGGCGTCGGTGGAGGAGGAGAACCCCGTGCGGATGTCTGCGAGCGCGGGCCCTGCCTTGAGGGCGGCGACCGCGCCCGTCAGGTCGTCGAGCCGGCGGGCGTGCAACGGGGAGGTCAGCGGGCTGAGTTGGGCGTACATCTCGGGGTTGCCGTTGGTGGCGAGCAGCGCGGGTGCGGCGTCCGGAGCCAGCAGCAGCGCACCGTGCCAGTACTTCGGCGGCTCGGGGCCCGAGGAGGGCACGGGCTCCAGCTGGGGTGTGCGCAGGACCGGCTGGACCGACCAGTAGCCGGCCCCCGGCAGCAGCGGCTCCAGGATGCCGGTGACCTTCAGGGCGAGCGGTGACCGGTTGACCCGCGCCACGTGCAGCACCGAACCGGTCGTGATGTTCAGGGCCTTGGCGGTGGCCGCGGTGACGGCGGCCTCGGCTTCGGCCGACTCCTGGTCGGCCCGCCCTGTCGGCAGCCGCCCCGACACCAGGCGGGCGTGGGTGGCCAGGTCCGAAGGGGCGTCCAGGGTGAACCGCGCCGGCAGCCCGCTGGGCCGCGGCAGAAACGGCTCGTCGGACTCCAGGCTCTGGCCGGTCCGCAGCCCGTACGCCGACTGGGAGCGGTCGACCGAGAGCGGCGCGGGCACGTTCCGTACGACCGCCTCGAAGCGCTGTTTCAGCTGGGCGGGCGCCACCATCGGGGCCCGCTGTTCCTCGTTTTTGGCGTACCCCGGCGCGCCCGCGCTGAACTGGAGCGCGGTGCGGGCCGGGGCGGCCGTGGCCAGGGTGCGGCGCAGCCCGTCGTCCTCGTACGTGTCGACGCCGCGCGGGTAGGCGGCGGCGAGCCACGCGGTCAGCAGGACCAGGAGCGCGAGCGCGGCGACGGCGCCCGGCGCGGTCCGCAGCCGGGTGCGCACCCAGGGTGCGACGGCCTTGCCGGTCATGTCAGTTGCCCCCTTGGCCGCGGAGTGTGGCGACGGGATCGGTGCGGCGCAGCGCGATCGCCGCGACGATCAGGAGCGGCACCGCGGCGACCGCCGCGAGCAGCAGGGCCACGCGTCCCGCGGGCAGCTCGACCAGGACGCCCGGCACCGGCTGGGCGGCCTGGTCGGTCAGCACGATCAACGGCACGACCGCTCTGGTGAGTACGTCGCCGAGGCCGAGCCCGGCCAGCAGCGCGATCGCGATGAGTACGCCCTGTTCGGCGGCGATCAGGCGGGCGAGCTGGCGGCGCGGGGTGCCGAGCGCGCGCAGCACGCCGAACTCGTGGCCCCGCTCGCGCAGCGACCCGGCGGCGCTCACCGAGAAGCCGACCGCCGCGAGGGCCGCCGCCACCAGGGACACCGCGGCGAGCGCGGACTGGGGGCCCGCGCCCAGCGGGTCGTCGGCGAGGCGGCGCGCGATGTCCGCGCGGGACACGATCTGCGCCGGGTCGGTGTCGGGGCGTGCCGTGAGGGCCGCGGCGGCGTCGGCCGAGCGGCCCGGCGCGGTGGTCAGCCACCACTCCCCGGCGGACAGGCCCGTGGCGGCGTCGTCGGCCTGGAGCACCCGGTTGGCGGCCCGCAGGTCGAGCAGCAGCCCACCGCCGTCGGCTGCGGTGGTGACCGGGGGCGCACCGGCCGGGCCGACGGCGCCGCTGCCGGTGGTCGGCAGCTGCTTGAGCCGGGCCACGATCCGCACCTTCACGGTCCGGCCTGCCAGCGGTACGTCGATGATCTGGCCGACCTTGCTGCCGCTCGACTCCAGAAACCGGTCGTCGGCCACGGCGGCGGGCACGGGCGGGGCGGCCTGCGGCGCGGTCGTCCGGAGCGTGCGGGTGGTGGGGCCGGGGCCGTCCGTGTCCCAGCTCGGTTCGGCCTGTGCGTCCCGGCTGTCCGTGTGCCATCCGGCGGGCGGTGGCACGGCGACCGCGGTGTCCTTGTTGCCGGGCCCGGCGGCGTGCAGCCCGTCGAGGGTGATGCCGCTCGGCCCTTCGGAGCCGGGCGGGACGAGAAGGACCACGTCGAGTCCGGTCAGCCGAAGGGGACCCGCCGGGCGTCCCGCGGGCGCGCCCGCAAGAAAGGACACGTCGAGGCCGAGGCTGTGGGTGCGGCCGTCGGCGGGCAGCGTGCCGAGGGGGAACGCGTACCGCATGCCGTAGCGGTCCTCAAGGGTCGCCGTCACCGCGCCGGGCGCCGCGCTCGCGGCGGACGGGCCGGGCAGCCGCAGGTCGAGACGGATGCGCTCGGTGTCCTTGGGGAACACGGCGCCGGCCGGGGTGTCCCGCGCCGGTGCGAGCAGGGCGAGCACGTCCTTGCCCGAGCGGCCCGCGAGGTCTTCGCGCAGCAGGAATCCGTCGGCGTGCCGGGTGTCGAGGGCGAGCACGGTTCCCGTGCGCCCGCCGCTCATCGGCACCGGCCCGCGGGCGGCCGGCGCGACGGCGCTGACGCCGGGGACCGTGTCGTAGGAGCCGCCCTGGCCGAAGGGGCTGGTGGTGGAGCCGAGCACGCGGATGTCGGTGCCCGCGCGGAAGTCGGCCTGGTCGCTCTGCGAACGGTTCCAGGTCGCCGACTGGCCGAGCGTGAGCAGGCCCATCGCGACCGCGAGGATCAGGAGCAGCACCGGGCCCGCGCCGCGCAGCGGCCGACGGCTGAACTGCCAGCCGGCGAGCGCCATGGGCAGTCCGCGCCCGCCCGCGGCCCATCGTTCGGCGAGCCGGGCGGCGGGCGGCAGCAGCCGCAGGACGAGTACGGTCCCGGCGAGCAGGGCCAGTGCGGGCGCCGCCACCAGCAGCGGGTCGACGCCGAGGCTGCCCGAGGCGTCGGTGTCGACCGCGCCCGAGCCGGAGGTCTGCCGGTCGAGCTGCCAGTACGCCACGCCTGCGATCACCAGGAGCCCGATGTCGGCGCCGGCGCGGACCGGCGCGGGCAGTGCCCCGGCCCGGCCGCCGCGCCGCAGCGGGCCCGCCGGGAGCGCGGGGGCCACCACCGCGACGGCGCAGCCGAGCGCGACGAGCACGGCGACCAGCCACACCGTGGCGGTGACCGAGGTGTCCAGGTGCAGCCCGGCCCGTGCGAGCGCCCCCTGCCCGGCGAGCAGCCGGGTCAACGGGCCCGCGAGCAGCGGCGCGACCAGCGCGGCCGGCACCGCGAGCAGCAGGGCCTCGGCTGCGGCGAGCCAGGCGATCTGGCGCCGCGAGCCGCCCCGGGCGCGCAGGAGTTCCGTCTCGCCGGACCGCTCGCTGCTCAGCAGCCGCGCGACCAGGAGCAGCGCGTACCCGGCGAGCAGCACCAGTTGGAGCGCGACGATCAGCAGGGTCGAGCGGGACACCAGGAGGGAGCGGTCGGCCCGGTCGAGGATCGCGGGCAGCGAGGTCTCCGCGGTGGCGCTGCCCCCGAACACGGGCTGTTTCACCAGGGACTTGGGCCCTTCGGCCGCGGCCGCGCGGAGCGCGCCGATCCGGCCGACGGTGACCGAGGAGAAGTCGGCGGAGGCCAGCCAGGCGCTCGGTCCCGCGCTGACCCGGCCGCCGGCGAGCACCGAGGCGTCGGCGAGCAGCGGGCCGTACGTGGTGAAGTCGAGCGTACGGATGCCGCGGCCGCCGAGGTCGTCGAGGCGCCAGTACGCGTCGGACATGTCGGCCGGCCGGTAGACGCCGGTGATCCGGACGGTCACGCCCGGGCCGCCGGTCCGGTCGGTGAGGGCGAGCGTGGTGCCGGGGCGCACCCCGAGCCGTGCGGCGGCGGACTCGGGCAGGGCGGCCGGGATCTCGGCGCCGGGGGCGGCGGCCGGAGCGGTCGGCCAGGCGCCCGCGGTGAGCCGGACCCGCGAGCGGTCCATCGCGGCGAACAGGGTGAGGTCCGGGTTGTCGGCGTGGGCGTCGGCCTGCTGGAGCGAGCGCGGCAGGGCGTAGGGCCCGGACCGCGTCAACTCCCTTGTGGTGACCGGCAGTCCGTCGAAGGTGGCGCGGGCCGCGGCGCGCACCGCGTCCGCCGCGGCCCGCCGCTGGTCCGGCTTCACCTCGGAGGTGACGGTCAGGGCGGCGGGCGCGGCGGAACGGGTGGCCAGCAGGTGGCGCAGCGCCGCGTCCGACACCGAACCCGAGAACGCGGCGAGCGTGGCGAGGACCGAGGTCGTGAGCAGCACGGCGAGCAGCGCCGCCGTGAGCAGCAGGCGGTGTGCGCGCACGCGCAGAAAGACGAACCCCGGCACGCGGCCCCCCTTGGGCTTTTAGGTCATCCCCCCGGAAATGTGTCCAGATGCTTTCAGGGGGCGCGGGGTCGTGGAAACCGCTTGCCAGGCGTTCTTGCCCGATCGTGATCGGAATGCGACCACGGACGCCCGCATTCCGGCCGCGAGGGCATCATTTGCAGGTGCTTTTGGGCAACCGCGGGTTTCTGGGCGGCCGGGCTGCCGCGCAGTCGGTCGGTCGGTCAGCTGGGCTGCCGCTCGGTCGGTCGCTCTGCCGGGCTGCCGCTCGGCCGGTCGGTCAGCCGTCAGGCAGGTCGCCGCGCGGCCAGTCGGTCGGTCAGCCGGGGCGCCGCGCAGCCGGTCGGTCGCTCAGTCCGTCGACTGGGCTGGTCGCAACGGGCCGGCTCAACGGGCCGGCCGCTCAGTCCTCGGAGTTGACCATCGAGGCGGCCGCGTACGTCAGGTAGTTCCAGAGCGTCTGCTCGTGCTCGGGGGGCAGGCCCAACTCGTCGACGGCGGTGCGCATATGACGCAGCCAGGCGTCGTGCGCGGACCGGTCGACCGTGAACGGCGCGTGCCGCATGCGCAGCCGCGGGTGGCCCCGGCCGTCGCTGTAGGTGCGCGGGCCGCCCCAGTACTGCATCAGGAACAGCGCGAGCCGTTCCTCGGCGGGACCCAGGTCCTGCTCCGGGTACATCGGGCGCAGCAGCGGGTCGTCGGCGACGCCCCGGTAGAAGAGGTGCACGAGCCGGCGGAAGGTCTGCTCGCCGCCGACCTGCTCGTAGAAGGTCTGCTCCTGGAGCGTGCCGCGCGGAATCTCGGTCACGTTGAACACCCTCGCAATGTCAGTCGGGCCTGCTCCGGGACGCCGCCCGGAGTCCAGGGGCCGTCCCCCGGCAGATGCGGCACGCCTCCATGGTCTCAGACCGGCCGGCCGAGGACCGGCGACGTAGGACCCGCTCGCCTCCCCGGCTCCCGCGCAGCACAGTGGAGCTATGAGTGCGGACCTGGCATTGAGGCGGGCCCTGGTGCGGGACATCGCGGCGGGCGGGGCGCTCGCCGACCCGGCACTGCGGGCCGCCTTCGACGACGTGCCGCGCCACCTGTTCGTGCCGTACTACTACGAGGGCGTCCCGGGCGGCCACGTCAGGCTGTGGGGCGAGGACCCCGACCCCGCCCGGCGAGAACGCTGGCTCACCGGGGTCTACGCGGATGTGCCGCTGGCCACCCGGCTGCGCGACGGCGACCTGGTCTCCTCCAGCAGCCAGCCCTCCTTGATGGCGCGCATGCTGGAGGCCCTGGAGCTGCGGGACGGCGACCGTGTCCTGGAGATCGGCGCGGGCACCGGATACAACGCGGCGCTGCTGTGCCACCGGCTCGGCGAGGCGAACGTGACCACCGTCGACCTGGACCCCGAGATCACCGACTCCGCGCGGGCGCACCTGGCCGTCGCCGGGTACCGGCCCGCCGTGCTCACCGGGGACGGCGCGCGCGGCGCTCCCGCCCGAGCGCCCTTCGACAAGATCATGGCGACCTGCACGGTGGGCTCGGTGCCCCACGACTGGCCCGCCCAGTGCCGGGCCGACGCACTGATCCTGGCCCCGCTCGCGACCGGTCTCATCCGGCTGCGCGTGACGCGCCCGGGCCGCGCCGAGGGCCGCTTCCTGCACACCCCGGCCTATTTCGTGCCCCTGCGCGGCACCGGTTCGTACGCACGGCCGCTGCCGCCCGCGGGCGGCCTGGCGCGCGAGGCCGTGGCGAACGAGCTGTTCCGCTTCCTTCTGGAGCTGACGGCGGGCAGCCTCGACCCGTACGAGGCGTACGAGCTGTGGCGCCGCGCGGGACGGCCCCGGCGGGAGCGGTTCGGGGTGACCGTGGAGCCCGGCGCCCAGTGGGCGTGGCTGGACGATCCGCAGGGGCCGCACACCTGGCCCCTGCGGGGAGCGGCGTTCAGCCCCGGCGCACGGTGATGGTCGTCCAGGCACCCACGTGCACCCGGTCGCCGTCCTGGAGCGGCACCGGAACGTAGGGCTGGATCGGCTCGCTCGCGCCGTTGACCGTGGTGCCGTTCGTCGAGTTCTGGTCGACGACCGCCCATGTGCCGTCCGGCTGCTGCACCAGCACCGCGTGCTGGTGCGAGACGCCCGGGTCCTCCGGCGGCACCGACAGGTCGATGTCGGGTGCCTCGCCGGTGGAGTGGCGGCGCCGGCCGATGGTGATCTGGTTGCCGGACAGCGGGCGCTGCTGCTCGGGCGAGTACGCGGGCAGGTTGAGGCCCGCGGCCTCGGGCCCGCTGCGCTGCATCATCGCCAGGAAGTAGTCCCGGTCGGGGCCGACCGTGATCGACCAGCCGGCGGGCGCGGGCGGCGTCACGGCCTGCGGCCAGTCGTCACCGCGCTCGGAAGCGGCGGCGACGGGCGGGGCGGGCTGCGGCGGTGCCTGCGGGGCCGCCTGAGGAGTGGCCTGCGGGCCCGCCTGCGACGTGGCCTGCGGCCAGTCGTCGCCGGCTCGCTCCGGGGTGGCGCGCTCGGGGGTCGCCTGCGGCCAGTCGTCGCCGGCTCGCTCCGGGGTGGCCCGCTCCGGGGTGGCCCGGGGCCAGTCGTCGGCGCCACGCTCAGGAGTGGGCTGCGGCCAGTCGTCGCCCCGGTCGGGGGCGGGCTGCTGCCGGGTGCCGGGGCCGGCCTGGGACGGCGGCGGCAGCATCCAGTCGTCGTCGGCCTGCGGCTGCCGGTTCCGCGGCTCGTGGGCCTGCGGCGGCACCGGCGGACCCTGCTGCTGGAAGGCGGGCGGCGGAGGCCCGCCCTGGGGGCCACCGAAGGGCGGCTGAGGCGGACCACCCTGAGGCCCGTTGAAGGACGGCGGCTGGGGTGGCCCACCCTGGGGTCCGCCCTGGGGAGGCCCGCTGTAAGGCTGCTGACCAGGCGCGGGCGGCTGCTGCTGGAACGGGTTGGGCGGCAGCTGCTGCCCCGAGTGCCCCGAGTGCCCCGAAGGCTCGGCGGCCAGGGGCTCCGCGGGCCGGTTCATCTGCGAGGGCCGCGAGCTCTGGTACTCGTACGGGTCGCGCGGCGCGGGCGGCGGGCCCTGCTGGAAAGCGGGCGGCAGGTTCAGACCCGGGCCGGGGCCGGGCCCTTGCGCGGGACCGGAACCGCCCATGGGGCCGGGGCCGCCCGTGGGGCCCGTGCCCTGCGGCGGCATGGGCTGCTGCGGGGCGAGCGGGGTGTACGAGGTCGCCGTGTTGGTGAGGAAGTTCCAACGGCACTCTTCGCAGAAGGGCGCACCGGCCTCGCGCGGGGTGCGGCACTGCGGGCAGAGCTCTGCCTGCGCGGTGGCGTTCGGGTCCCGGGGGCCCGCGTACGCGGGCGGCGGCGGGGGAGGCGGCGGCACGGCGCCCATGCGATGGCCGCAGATCTCGCACCAGTCGTCGGAACCCGACTGGTGTCCGTTCGGGCAGGTCGGCATGGAGTCGCTTCCCCCTCTCCTTGTCCGGCCCGGTGGGCCGCGGTGTTTCGTCGTCGTTCCCGGTACTTCTGGGTACTTCTGGGTACTTCGGGTATTGCCAGTACTTCTGGACGCTTTTCGGGCGTCATCGCGTGATACGGAACGCGACTGCCTTTTGTTCGCTTCGTGCTACTTCTTGACGCGAACGGTCTTGGTTGAGCGCGTTTCGAGGGTCATCTCGTCCGCTTCCGCGACCTTCGCCTTCAGTCGCACAGTACCCGTCGCCTCGTCCACGACGTCCACCACCTTCGCGAGCAGTTTCGCGGTATCGGCGTTCCCGGAGAACGCGGCCAGCTGTACCGCACGGCCCAGCTTCGCCGTCGCGCCGTCCACATCGCCCGACTTGCGGGCGTCCAGACCCTGCTGGATGACCTGGGCCAGTTCGGCCTGGCCCGTGTAGTGGGCGACCTGGGGGTTGATGGAGGTGGAGGCCGCCATGTCGTCGGTCCACACCGCGCGTACCAGGCCCTGCGAAAGCACCTGCGGCGTGCCGCCCTCGCGGTCGGGCACGAGCAGCGAGACGCGGGCCGCCAGCATCTCCTGGCCGATATTGGCCTGGGGCACCTGGACGCACACGTGGTAGTCGCGGGACTCGTCGCCCCAGGACCCGGTCGGGTAGTCCCCGGCGCGCGGGCCCGCCTCGGTACGACGGCCCGTCAACTCCTCGACGGTGGGCGCAACTTGCTTGACGAACTTGATCTCCACGCCGACCGGCGTCCACAGCCGAAGGGCCACGTCCGCGACCTCCTTGCCCATCGCGTTCTCCATCATCTGCGTGAAGTCCGCGGCCAGGTTGGCCGGATCGGCGACGATGTCCGCGGTGCCGAGCAGCGCGGAGGCGATCGAGGTGACCTCCTTGACCTCCCAGTCGGTCCCCACACCCCGGGCGTCGCAGGTGAACCGGCCGGCGCACCAGGCCAGCGCCGAACGCAGATCCTCCGGCGACTCGTGCTCGTTGCGCCCGTCGGTGAGCAGGATGCCGTGCCGGATCGGCACGTCCACCGTCGCCAGCAGCCGGTCGGCCAGCCGCAGCCAGGTGCCGATCGCGGTGCCGCCGCCCGCGCTCAGCTTGCGCAGCGCCTCCTTGGCCTGCGCGCGGGTCTGGCTGTCGGCGGTGGCGAGGCGGCCATTGCCGGGGTAGACCTCACGCGCGATGTGCGTACCGTCGACGACGGCGAAGGCGACCCCGTCGCGCAGGGTGTCGATCGCGGCGGCCGTCGCGTCCCTGGCGTTGCGCATCTTGGTGGGCGGGTAGTCCATGGAGCCCGAGCAGTCCACCATGACCACCACGGCCGCGCCGGGTGCCTGGCCGGGTATGTGGGCGGGCGATGCCGTGGCCGTCAGGGGCGCGCCGCCCAGGGTGCCGCCGCCGGTGGAGGCCACGGTGACGATGGCGTTGACCTCACGCCCGCCCTCCGGCAGAAACTCGTTCTGGTACACCTCGACGGAGAACTGCGGCACGTTGGACTTCGAGAAGTTGGCCATCGAAAGGGGCTCCTTGAGGCTCCATGGACCTGAAGTGAAAAAGGCGGGGGCGGGGAAGAAGCGGGCGAAGCGGCGACGCGAGGGACGCAAGGGACGGAGCGGTGCAATGGGGACGAGGGCCTACGGGTAGGCGGATCCTGCCCCTTGCTGCTCCACCGCGAACGGCAGCACCGCCACTGTTACGTTGTCGTGGCCCCCGCGGTCCAGGGCGTGCCCGACGAGTACTTGGGCACTGTGCAGGGGCCGCGCCGCCGCGTCCACCGGAACGACCCGGGCCATTTCCTCCGCAGCCTCGGCGTAGTTCCACAGGCCGTCCGTGCAGACCACCACCACGCCCGAACGGTCCGGCTTGAACGAGGCGGTGTGCGGGTCGAGATCGTACGCGTCGGCGCCGAGCCACCCCGTGATGGCGTGGGCCCGCTCGTCGGCGTAGGCGTCCGCCTCGCTCATCAGACGGGCCGCCACCATCTGCGCGGCCCACGAGTCGTCCTCGGTGAGCCGGGCCGGCGCCGTCGTCCGGTCGTCCGGCACCCAGTACGCACGGCTGTCGCCGACCCAGCCGACCACGAGCAGACCGGCCGCAGAGATCGCGCCCACCAGGGTGCAGGCCGGCGCGTTCTGGTGCCGGTGGGATTCGTGCGGGGAACCCTGGGCGGGCTCCGCGGCAAGGGAGTTGACCGCGTCGGCCGCGGCCAGGATCGCGTCGTGCATCGCCTGCTGCGGGTGGGTGCCCTGGGGCAGCGCCGCCAGCAGCGACTCGTTGGCGGCGACGGCCGCAGCGGCGGACGCCTCGTCGGGGCGGGTCGCCGACGACACCCCGTCGCAGACGATGGCCACGACGGCGGGCGAGCCGTCGGGCAGCGCGGTCGATGACAGCGCGAAGGAGTCCTCGTTGCGGTGGTGGCGCAGTCCTCGGTCGCTCACCGCGGAGACCGCGCCGAGCTCCTGCTCCATGTGGTCGCGCTCACGCGGCTGGGCGTGCCCGCAGTTCTCGCAGTAGCCGTCGCCGTCGACCCGGCCGGCCCGGCAGGCCACGCACACCGTGGCGCCGGACGCCGGTGGCCGCGCCACATGGGTGTCGGGGGCGGGCTCGGCGGCGCGCGGGTCGGGCGCGGGCAGCGGGTACTCGTCGGGCCCGCCGTCCACCGCCGGACCGTCCACCGCCTGACCCGCGGCTTGACCCGCCACCGCGTGGCCCGACACCGCGTGGCCCGCCGTCGGCTCGTCCGGCCTTGCCGGGCGCGGCAGTTGGGGGTCGTGCTGCGCGGGGACGGGGGACGCCATCTCGATGGTCGGATGGTCGAGCGGCGGCGCGGGCACGGCCGAGAGGTCGTACCCACAGGCCCCGCAGAACAGGTCGCCCGTCTCCAGCGGCTCTTCGCAGCCGGGGCAGGCGGCGAGCTGATGCGTCTGCGACATCGTCACACCCAGGTCCGGGGGCGGAATCGGTTGGCCCGTTCCACCAGGTCGATCCTTTCCTCGCCACGCTGTGCCAGCCGGGCGAGCATCCGGTACGAACGTTCCAGACCGAAGCGCAGGCCCCGCTCGTCGACTTCGCTGCCGAGCAGGACGGTCCTTCCCTGCCCGGCGCCGGTGCTCCCCGACAGTACCCAGTCCAGGGCGGTGCCCAGGACCTCGGTCGCCAGTTGTTCACGTCGCACCGCGTCGAGTCCGAACGCGTCGAGCGCTTCGACCTGGGCCGCGGCCGCCAACAGGTCGTCGAGCAGCGGGTCGTGCGGGGATCTGCTGCGCAGCCGCGCCCGGACCGCCGCGACCCGCGCCGCCGTGTAGTGGATGGAGGCCTCGGGCACGGATTCCAGGGTGCGGACGGCGCCCACGCGGTCCCCGGTGGCGAGCTGCACCCGGGCCAGACCGAACGCGGCGCTGACATAACCCGGGTCCGTCGCCCAGACCAGGCGGTAGTACTCGGCGGCGTTGTCGAGCTGGCCAAGGACCTCCGCGCACACGCCGAGGGCCAGCTTGGGGGCGGGCTCGCCGGGGAACGCGTCGTAGATCGCGTCGAAGGACAGCGCCGCGTTCTCGTTGTCGCCTGCGGCCAGCGAGGCGAGCCCCCGGTACCAGACCACCCGCCAGTCGTCCGGGTGGTCGGCCTCAAGGGCGCTCAGGGCCTGGCCGGCCAGGGCCCGCTCGTCCATGTCGAGCCGGGCCCGCAGCTCGCGCAGCCTGCGCTCGATGGACTGGGCGGGCGCGGAGCGCAGCGCGGTGATCAGCTCGGCGGGCGCGGCCGCCATCAGACCGGCGAGGAACCCCGCGTTGGGATCGCCCGGGTCCACGTGCGGCACGGGCAGCGCGAGCGAGGTGCCGCGCGGGTCGAGGGGCGCGAGCAGCGGCGAGCCGTGGCCGCCGCCGGTGGCGCCCTCGGCGCGTGGCACGGGGGCGGCGCCCTGCGTCGCCGGGTGGGCCGGCCCCGGGGCGCCCGGTGCGACGGCCGGCACGGGCGGGGCGCCCGCCGGAACGGCGACCGGCACAGGGGCCGGGGCCGGGGCCGGCGTCGGCAGGGCCGTGGGCGCCTTGCGGCCCCGGCGGCCCACCGGGGCCACCCGCGCACCCAGACGCGACACGTCGCCGCTCGGCCGGGCGAACAACTTGGTGTCCGTGACGCGCAGTTCGGTGCCGAACAGCGTCGAGAGCGCGGGCCGTGGCCGGCCCGTCTGGAGCGCCACGACCTCGCGCAGGACTCCCGTCAGCTGCTCCGCCATCTCCTGCGCGGAGGCGAACCGGCGGGCCGGATCGGGATCGGTGGCCCGCACGAGGAACCGGTAGAACGACTCGTACGCGCGGAAAACGTCGATGTTGTCCGGGTCCGGCAGGCTGTCCGCGTAGACGTTGGTGTAGCCCTGGAAGTCGAAGGTGAGCACGGCCAGGGTGCGCGCCACGGTGTACAGGTCGGAGGCGACCGAGGGACCGGCCTCGGCGACCTCGGGCGCCTGGTAGCCGACCGTGCCGTAGATCGCCGACTCGTCGTCGTCCATGCGGCGCACCGCGCCCATGTCGATCAGCTTCAGCTGGTCCTCGGTCTGGATCGCGTTGTCGACCTTGAAGTCGCAGTACAGCAGGTTGCGGCTGTGCAGATGCCCCAGCGCCTCCAGCGCCTCGATGCCGAACGCGCACGCCTGCTCGACGGGCAGCGGGTCGCGCTTGCCGGTGGGCGTGCGCCGCTCGTTGGCTATTTCCTTGAGCGACTTGCCGCCGACGTACTCCATGACGATGTAGCCGTCGAGCGAACCGGTGCGCTGGTCGAGGTGTTCCACGAAGTTGTAGATCCGCACGATGTTGGAGTGCTCGATCTCGGCGAGGAAGCGCCGCTCGGAGATCGCCGCCGCCATCGCGTCCTGGTCGCCCGTGTCGAGCAGGCCCTTGAGGACCACCCAGCGGTCGGAGACCGCGCGGTCCACGGCGAGGTAGACCCAGCCGAGCCCGCCGTGCGCCAGGCAGCCCATCACCTCGTACTGGCCGTGCACGACGTCGCCGGTGCGCAGCTTCGGCACGAAGGAGTACGGGTGGCCGCACTTGGTGCAGAAACCCTCCGTGCGCCCGGGGCGATCGCCGCGCGAACGGCCCACCTGCGCCCCGCAGTCCGAGCGCGAACAGAACCGCTTGCGCTCGGGGACCTCGGGGTTGGCCATCACCGCCGAGCGCGGGTCGGGGCGCGGCACCCCCGGCACCGTCACCAGACCCGCGCCGAGCCGGCTGCGGGCCGACGAGCTCGCCGCGGCGCCCGAGCTGCGCACCGAGACCGAACGCGAGGTGCTGGTGCCGCTCAGCGACGACAGACGCCCCGAGACCGAGCGCCGTGAGGTCGAGGACCGCGACGAACGGGCGGAGGCGCGCGAGGAGGAGCGCGACGACTGGGAGGCCGAGCGGTGGCCGCCGCCGGTGATCCCGGTCGGCGGCGACGACAGGGTGCCGGTGGGCGACACGACGGGGGCGAGGCCGCAGGTGTCGCAGTACAGCTCGCCGCCGCCCATGTCCTCGTACGTACCGGCGCAACCGGGGCGCTGGCACTGCGTGTTCTCGCTCACGAATCCCCCCTCACATCGTGTGGCCCGGACTGTCTCGGGACCAGTACCTCCGCCGCCGCCCGCTGGTAGCGCAGCACCGCCTGCTCGGCGACCCGCAGGTCGCAGGGGGCGGACCACAGCATCCGGCGGGCCGCGTCGTACCGCTCGATCAGGAGCGGGTCCTCGGCCATGCCGTGCCGGGCGACCTTCGCCTTGTACGCGTCGAGCCGCCCGCGCAGCTCGGCGCGGACCGCCAGCGGCGCGGTCACCGCGGTCAACGACTCGCGGGCGCGCAGCAGTTCGTCCTCGGCCTCGCGCTCAAGGGACTCCAGGAGCGGCGAGAGGCGGTGCCACTGCGCGTGCCTGCGGTACTCGGCGGCGCTCGCGAGCTGTTCCTGGAGCACGATGGAGGGCCCGCTCACGGCGGGCACCTCACTGGCGGCGATCTTCGCAAGGACCTCGCCGCGCGCCGAGCGGGCCTCCGCAAGGGTGCGGTCCGCGCGCGACAGCACGTCACGCAGCCGCGCCAGGCGCTGCTCGGCATCCTGACGGACCGTCAGTACGGCGTCGATCTCGCGGCGTACGTCCTCAAGGGCGCGCGCCGCCCGGTCGTAGCGTGCGGTGTCGGGCCGGCCCCCGCCCGGCGCCGAACTGCCCGGCGCGGGCACCCAGAACGCGAGCGGGTCGGAGATCACCCGGGAGCGCAGCTCGGCCAGTTCGGCCGTGATCGACTCCAGGTCGTCGCCCGAGGGATGCTCGCCCGGCCGTACGCCCACCGAGTGCGCGAGGCCCCGGGTGCGGTGCAGCTCGGCGGCCAGGAGGTCTATCCGGGCGGGCAGCGCGGACCACACCGCGTCGGCGGCCACGACCAGGTCGAGCGAGCGGGCGTACAGCTCGTTCATCCGGTGCACGAGATCGGCGAGCGAGAAGCGTTCCGTCAGCTTCGCCGGGCCGCCGGCCAGGGTCGGCGCGCCGTGCAGGGCGGCCCCCGAGAGCGTGACGGACTCGCCGCGCAGCCGGTCGGTCAGCTCCACCAGATCGTCCCGGTTCGGCCAGCGCCGCCGGGCGCGCAGCTCCCGCGCGGATGCCAGTGCCGAGCTGTACGCGTCGAAGTACGCCCACAGCAGGGAGATGGACTGCTCGGTGGCCGCCCAGCGCTCCTTGGTGACGCCGGTGAGGCCGGCCCCTTCGAGGAGCCGGCGCCCGGCATGGTCCTGGAGGGCGAGCAGCGAGCTCTCCACGGCCTCGTGCTCGGCGTCGAGGCGCGCCAGGGCACGGTCCGCCTCGTCCCGGTCCATGACCGGCCCGACCGGCTCGGGGGGCCTTCCGGTGGAGCTGGGGGAGGATCCCGCGCCCATCGATCACCTCTCCGCTCTGTGGTACGAAGCCGCTCCGCGGTGCGAAGCGGGTGTCAACGCGCTCATCCCGTCCGGTACTTGGGCGCGGGCGGCGCGGTTATGCCGGGCAGGTCGGCGGCGAGCCATGTGCGGTACGCGTTCATCCACGGGCTGTTGTTCCCGCCGCTGCGGTAGTCCACCAGGACCTGGTTGATCCGCTGCACCAGGTCGGTGTTGCCGAGCTTGACGGCGACACCGTAGTACTCGGTGGTGAACGGGCTGCCCTTCAGCTGGACCGCCGGGTCCTGGGCGGCCTGGCCGGCGGCGAGCGCGTTGTCGGTGACGACGGCGTCCACCAGGTTCTGCTGGAGGCGCACCAGGCAGTCCAGCTGGTTGGGGACCGTGAAGTCCTGGTAGTTCGCGCCGTGCGGGTTGGCCTTGAGCGCGTCGAAGGCGGTGGAGCCCGCCGCGACACAGACCCGCTTGCCCTTGAGCGAGTCGTCGAAGCCCTTGATGTCGGAGGACTTGGGGGCGAGCACCTGCTGGCCCGCCTCGAAGTACGCGGTGGAGAACGAGGCCTGCTTGATGCGGGTGCAGTTGACCGTCATGGTCCGTACGACCACGTCGACCGTGCCGTTCTGGAGCGCGGGGATGCGCTGGCTGGTGGGGATGGCGCGGTAGATGACCGCGTTCTCGTCGCCCAGGATGTTCTTCGCGATGGCCTTCACCAGGTCGATGTCGAAACCTTCGAGGCTGCGCGTGGCCGGATTGCGGTAGCCCCAGCGGAAGCTGTTCTGGTCGACGCCCGCGACCAGCTTGCCGCGCCGCTTGATGGCGTCGATGTTCGGCCCGTCCGCCGACGAGGCGGGCAGGCTCGCCTCGGGGTCCTTGCAGTCGTCGGCCTTGGCCTGCACGGCGCGCGCGGTGCCGGGGCCCGCGAAGGCCGCCGCGCCCCTCTCGCCGCCGTGCCGGGTCAGCGGGATCAGGGTGCCGGCCGCGACCGCGAGCGCCACGGCCATCCCGGCCACCCCGCCCCAGCCGCGCAGCCGCCCGGCCGCGCGCCGCCCGGTGCGCCGGGCGCGGCCCGGTGTGCCGGTGCCGGGGGCGGTCGGGTGGACCGGATCCGCCGAGCTCTTCGCGCCGCTCATCGCGACCCCTCTCGCCCATCCACCGCTGCCTGCCCGCCCGTTGCCGCTGTCCATGCCGCTCACCTGTACTCCGCGAGCCGGCGGCTGATGCCGACGCCCGCTCCCGCCGCCGCGAGCACCGCGAGCACCGCCGCGCCCACCGGCAGACCCGCCAGGGCGCCGCGGCCGTCGGAGGCGGCCGCGGTGAACTGGCGCTGCTCGTGGGCGATCGCCGAGTCGAGCTGCTGGTCCACCTGGTCGAAGCACTCGCCGGTGGAGCCCTTCGCGGCGATGACCTGGCTCAGCGCGCCGTCGTAGTCACCGCTGTCGTCCGTCCTGCGGGCCGCCGTGTGGCGTTTTTGCCAGGCGTCCATGTCGGCCTTGGCCGCCGTCACCGGTTCCTTGCCCGCGGTGTCGTCGGCGAGGTCCTTGGCGGCGCCGAGCCTGCTCGCGAGCGTCGACATGTCCCGGGTGAACGACGCCTCGTACAGATCCTTGCCGTCCTTGGTGAGCACCGCGCCCCGGGCCACCAGCGTCAGGTTCTCGTTGGCGCGGGCCTGGAGCGAGCTGATCCGGGCGTCGTTGAGGACCTTCAGGGACTCCTGACCGTGCGCGCGCGAGGCCGACAGGTCGGACGCGGCCACCGCGTGCCCCACCACCAGCCACAGCATGACCACGGTGGAGGCGGCCGTCGCGGCCAGCAGGCCGTGGTTGAACACCCGGTTGGTGCGCAGGTAGTTGCGGCGCTGGACCCATACGAGGCCGCCGAGCGCCACGAGCCCGAGCACGGTCGCCGCGTACGGCCAGGTGTCCGCCTGGTCGTAGTCGTCGTAGAGCCGCCCGGTCTCCGCCTCGTACAGCTTCTGCGCCGCGGGCAGCAGGCTGGTGCTCATCTTCTGGTTGGCGAAGCGCAGATAGGCGCCGCCGACCGGGAAGCCCTGCCGGTTGTTGGCGCGCGCCTGCTCCACGAGGCCGTTGTACAGCGGAAGCTGTTCGTTCAGAGTGGCTATCTGCTGTGTCGACTCGGCCGAACCCGTCGTGTTCGCGGCCGCCTTCACCAGCAGCCGGGACGCCGTCGCGATGTCCGTGTCGTACCGCTTGCGGACGTCCAGGGGCTCCTGGCCGCCCGCGAGGAACCCGCCGGCCGCCGCCGTGTCGGCGTCCGCGAGGGAGCGGTAGATGGACGCCGCGTCGGCGCTCAGCGGCTGGCTGCGGCTCACCACGTCGTCGGCGGCGGCCGCGCGGTCGGAGACCTCCCAGGCGGTGACGGCGCCGAAGGCGACCACGAGCACCGCCACGACCGTACCGACGATCCACAGGCGGCCGGGTTCGGTCGTCGCGACGGCGCGCACCCGCTCCCGGGCCTCGGCCAGGCCCCGGCGTGTGCCGGGTCGCGGCTGCGCCGCGGACCGGGCCGCGGACTCCCGCACCTCCGGTTCGCGCACGTTCGGCGGATTCGCCACCTGACCTCCCCCTCGGTCGCTGCCTAGGCAGTATGGCCGCAGGGACCGACAACCATCCAGGGTTGTCTGGATCTTGTTACCTGCCGCTGTGCGTCCCGCGCCCCCGCGCCCCCTGCCTCACGTTCCCCCCCCATGTATACGCGGCGCCGGTCCAATCGGTTCCCCGGGGCCCCACGACCGGCGCCGCGCGCGGGCGGCCACGCCCGGCGGCGGCTACGCCCGGCGGCGGCTACGTGTACTGGGCCCGCAACCGCGCGTACGCCTCGTCCGGCGCCGCCACCCGGTCCAGGCCCAGCAGCCCCGCGCCGAGCACCGGCGACGACGTCACCACCAGAGGCACCGCCTTGGGCGCACGGACCGCGAGCAGTTCGCGTACGCCGTCGTCCAGTTGGGGGTGGCGGGCCGCGAGCACGCCGCCGCCGAGCAGCACCGGCGTCTCGACCTCAAGGAGGCCGAGCCGGTCGAGCGCGACCGTCGCGAGCGTCACGATCTCCTCGGCCTGCCGCGTCACGAGGGAGCGCGCCACCGCGTCCCCGGCCGCCGCGACCTCGAAGAGCACCGGGCTCAGCTCGTGCCGGCGGGCGAGCGGGATCTCCTCCAGGTGCAGCGCCTCGATCAGTTCGTACATCGAGGCGAGGCCGAAGTGGGCGGGCAGTGCGGCCGCGAGCGCGGTGGGCTCCCCGCGGCCGTCCTCGGCGCGTGCCGCGAAGAACAGCGCCTCCTCGGCGAGCCCGCCGCCCCCGCCCCAGTCGCCGGAGATCTTCCCGAGGGCGGGGAAGCGCGCGGTGCGCCCGTCCGCCGTCATCCCCACGCAGTTGATGCCCGCCCCGCACACCACCGCGACGCCGCTCGGGTCGGCGCCGCCGGGCAGCCCGGCGCGCAGGATCGCGAAGGTGTCGTTGTACACGCGGACGGAGTCGCCCCAGCCGCGGGCGCCGATGGCCGCCGTCAACTGGCGCTCCTCGATGGGCAGATCGGCGTTGGCCAGACACGCCGACACATGCCCGGCCCGCGGTGGTTCGGTGCCGCGCGAGGAGAGACAGGCCTCCTCCACGAGGGTGGCCAGCAGGTGCATGGCCGCCTCGACACCCACCGACGGCGGCCGGAAGCCGCCGCCCCTCGCGCTGCCGAGCACCGTGCCGTCCGCCCCGATCAGAGCCACATCGGTCTTGCTGTTGCCGGCGTCGATCGCCAGCACACTCATGCCCACGCGAAATGCTCCCGGTTGTGCGCGATCAGCCGGTCGGTGAGTCCGTCGGCGTAGTCGTACTGCCCGACCAGCGGGTGGGCGAGCAGCGCCCGGAACACCCGGTCGCGCCCACCGCGCAGGGCGGCTTCGAGCGCCAGGTCTTCATAGGCGCTGACATGGGCGATCAACCCGGCGTACAGCGGGTCGAGTTCGGGCACCGCGAGCGGCACGGCGCCGTCGCGGTCCACCCGGGCCGGCACCTCGATGACGGCGTCGTCGGCGAGGAAGGGCAGCGTGCCGTTGTTGTACGTGTTGACGACCTGCACGGGGCTGCCCCCGTCGCCGAGCAGCGATGCCGCGAGGTCGACGGCCGCCTCCGAGTAGAAGGCGCCACCGCGCTTGGCGAGCAGTTCGGGCTTCTCCTCAAGCGCCGGGTCGCCGTACATCGCCAGCAACTCGCGCTCCATCGCGGCCACTTCGGCGGCGCGGGACGGTTTGGTGCCGAGCTCGCGCACCACCTCGTCGTGGGCGTAGAAGTAGCGCAGGTAGTAGGAGGGGACCACGCCGAGCCGGTCGAGTACCTGGCGCGGCAGGCGCAGGTCGTCGGCGATGGCGTCGCCGTGCTCGGCGAGCAGCCTGGGCAGCACGTTGTCGCCGGCCGGCCCGCCGAGGCGCACCCCGAGCTCCCAGCTGAGGTGGTTGAGGCCGACGTGGTCCAGGTGGACCTCGCCGGGCCGCACGTCGAGCAGCTTGGCGAACTTGCGCTGGAGCCCGATGGCCACGTTGCACAGGCCGACCGCCTTGTGCCCGGCCTGGAGCAGGGCCCGGGTCACGATGCCGACGGGGTTGGTGAAGTCGATGATCCAGGCGTCCGGGTTGGTGCGGCGTACGCGCTCGGCGATGTCGAGGACCACCGGCACGGTCCGCATCGCCTTGGCGAGGCCGCCCGCGCCCGTCGTCTCCTGGCCCACACAGCCGCATTCCAGCGGCCATGTCTCGTCCTGCTGCCGCGCCGCCTGGCCGCCGACGCGCAGCTGGAGCAGCACGGCGTCCGCGCCCTCGACACCCGCGTCCAGGTCGGACGTGGTGACGATCCGGCCGGGGTGGCCCTGCTTGGCGAAGATGCGCCGGGCGAGCCCGCCGACCAGTTCCAGGCGGTCGGCCGCGGGGTCGACCAGGACGAGCTCACTGATCGCCAGGGTGTCCCGCAACCGGGCGAAGCCGTCGATGAGTTCGGGGGTGTAGGTGGACCCGCCCCCCACTACTGCGAGCTTCATTCTTGGTCAGCCCTTCACTCCGGTCAGTGTGACGCCCTCGACGAATGCCTTCTGCGCGAAGAAGAAGACGAGGATCACAGGGGCCATGACCAGTACGGTCGCGGCCATGGTCAGGTTCCAGTCGGTATGGTGCGCGCCCTTGAAGGATTCAAGGCCATAGCTCAGCGTCCAGGACGCCGGCGTGTCGGACGCGTAGATCTGCGGTCCGAAGTAGTCGTTCCAGGCGTAGAAGAACTGGAACAGCGCGACGGCGGCGATGCCCGGACGGGCCATCGGCAGCACCACCTTGACCAGCGTGCGCAGCTCCCCGCACCCGTCGACCTTCGCGGCGTCCAGGTACTCGTTGGGGATCGTCAGCAGGAACTGCCGCAGCAGGAAGATGGTGAACGCGTCGCCGAACGCCAGCGGGATGATCAGCGGCCACAGCGTGCCCGACAGGTCCAGCTGTTTCGCCCAGAACAGGTACATCGGGATGATGACGACCTGCGGCGGCAGCATCATCATCGAGATGACCAGCATCAGCGACAGATTGCGCCCGCGGAAGCGGAACTTGGCGAGCGCGTAGGCCACCGGCACGGACGACACCACGCTGAGCACGGTGCCGAGCCCCGCGTACAACAGGGTGTTCTTCCACCACGTCAAGAAGCCCGGGGTGTTGAACACCTGGCGGTAGTTGGACCATGCCCAGTGGTGCGGGATCAGGTCCCGGGTGAGGGTCTGGTGGTCGTCCATCAGCGAGGTGAGCAGCAGGAAGACGAACGGCAGCACGAAGAACAGGGCGGCCGCGACGCCGAGGGTGTGCACGGCGATCCAGTGCAGCGCGGCCTTGCGCCGGGCGACCCTGGCCGCCGGGGTCGCCACCGGAGCCTCAAGGGCGTACGTCATGTCACTCACCTGCCTGGATGAGCCCGCCGCGGCGCTTCATGAGCAGCGCGGTGAAGGCCATGGAGAGGGCGAACAGGACCAGCGCGACCACACACGCCGAGCCGTAGTCGAAACGCTGGAAGCCCAGGTTGTAGACGAGCTGGGGCAGGGTCAGCGTCGACTTGTCGGGGTAGCCGGGCTCGAACTGCTGGCCCGAGTTGGCGAGCTGCCCGGAGGCGACCTTTCCCGCCACCAGCGGCTGGGTGTAGCTCTGCATCGCCTGGATGACGCCGGTGACCACCGCGAACATCACGATCGGCGAGATGTTCGGCAGGGTGACGAAGCGGAACCGCTGCCAGGCGGACGCCCCGTCGAGCTCGGCGGCCTCGTACTGCTCCTTGGGCACGTCGAGCAGCGCGGCCATGAAGATGACCATGAGGTCGCCGACGCCCCACACCGCGAGCAGCGTGAGCGCGGGCTTGGACCACGAGGGGTCGTTGAACCAGTTCGGGGCCGGGATGCCGAGGCCGTCCAGGAGTGAGTTGACCGGCCCGGTCCCGGGGTTGAGCAGGAAGACGAACCCGAGGGTCGCGGCGACCGGCGGCGCGAGGTAGGGCAGGTAGAACAGCGTGCGGAAGACGCCGACGCCCGTCTTGATCTTGGTGATCAGCAGGCCGATGCCGAGCCCGAACACCACCCGGCAGGCGACCATCACGACCACCAGCCACAGGGTGTTGCGCAGCGCCGGCCAGAACAGCGGGTAGTCGTTGAGGACGTACGACCAGTTCTTGAGGCCGTCGAAGGTGGCCGCGCCGAAGCCGTCGTAGTGGGTGAAGGAGAAGTAGACCGCGGAGGCCAGCGGGTAGGCGAAGAAGACGCAGAACCCGATCAGCCAGGGCGAGAGGAACGCCAGGGTGCGCAGCGCCGAGCGGCGGTGCTTGGCGCGCAGTGTGTACGTCGAACTCATGGCAGGGCTACTTCGCCTGCGCGATCGCGGCGTCGATCTCCTGGGCGGTCTTTGCGAGCCCCGCCTTGATGTCGCCCTGCTTGCCGCTCTCCACGTCGTAGCCGAGGTTCTGGAGCGACACGATGTACTGGCCGCCGTTGACGGAGGCCGGGGTGGTGGTGGAGTGCGGGTTCTGCGCGATGTCCAGGAAGGTCTTGAAGCGCGGGTCGGCCTGGAGCTTGGGCGACTTGAGGGCGTCGAAGGTGGACGGCACGTTGTGGATGGCGTTGGCGAAGTCCACCACCGCATCGGTGTTCGTGGTCAGGAACTTGACCAGCTCCCAGGCGGCGTTCTGCTTCTTCGAGGTCGAGGCGATGCCCGCGATGGTCCCGGTCAGATAGCCCTTGCCGTAGGTGTCCTTCTGGTCGTCGGGCACGGGCAGCGGAGCCACCCCGATGTCGAACTTCGGCTTGCTGTCCAGGGCCATGCCGAGGCGCCACTCGCCGTCCATCGCCATCGCGAGCTGGCCGGTGTTGAACGGGTTCGTCTCGCCGTACTCCTCACCGAAGGAGGAGCGGTACTTCTCCAGTTTGGTGAAGCCCCCGAGGTCGTCGACGAGCTGCTTCTGGAGAGCGAGGCCCTTCTCGAAGGCCGGGTCCTTGGCGATGTTCGACGAGCCGCTCGCGTCGAAGTACGTCGGAGACCACTGCGCGAGGTAGTGCTCGGTCGTCGTCTCGTAGCCGTGGTAGTCCGGCATGAAGCCCAGCTGCTCGTACGAGTCGCCCTTGGGCTTGGTCAGGAGCTTGGCGTCCGCCTCGAACTCCGACCAGGTCGTGGGAGGAGCGTCGATCCCGGCGGCCTTGAAGGCGTCCTTGTTGTAGTAGAGCGCGTAGGAATCACCGAGCAGCGGCAGCGTGCAGCGCTTGCCGTCGAACTGGGTGTACTCGTTCATGGTCTTCGGGAACGTCTTCGCCGGGTCGATGCCGTCCTTCTTCAGGAACGGGGCGAGGTCGGCGAAGGCGTTGGACGAGCAGAACTTGCCGACGTTGTTCGTGCTGAACGACGACACCACGTCCGGGGAGTTGGAACCTCCCGCGCGCAGCGACTGGTTGATCTTGTCGTCATTGAGGCCGCCGACGACCTTGACGTGGATGGTGGGGTGCGCCTTCTGGAAGGCGTCCACGTCGGCCTGGATGGCCGCGACCTCTTTGGGGGAGTTCCACCCGTGCCAGAAGGTGATCGTCGTGTCCTTGGACGCGTCGTCCCCGGCGCCGGCGCCGCTCTGGCCCGTACAGGCGGAGGCGAACAGGGCTATGGAGGCGGTCGCGGCCAGTGCGACGGCCGACTTCCTGCGGAGGGTGGGCATGACGGTGTCTCCCGGAGGGGTGAGGGACGGGCGGGGGATGGGACACGGGGGCGGGCCGGGCTCGGTGCGCCGAGGGGCCCGCCGCGTGCGACGGCGGGGATACGGATCGGTTCAGCGTGCGGTGTCGAAGACCTCGTCGCGCGTGGTGGCCAGGGCGGCCTCCAACGCGCCGCGCAGTACGGGGAGTTGGGTGACCTCGCCGATGACGAGCCGGGGCCGGGAGGCGGCCAGTTCGCCGAGTTCGGCCGCCACGAGCTCACGCAACGGCTCGCCCCCGGCGGTGATCAACGAGCCGGACAGGACGACGAGCCCCGGATCGAGCACGGCGACCATCGAGGCGAGACCGGTCGCGAGCCCGGTGGCGAAGGCATGGAAAAGTGCGCGCTCTGGACCTGGGCCTGCCTCGGCGCCGCGCGCGATCAAGGCGGCGGCGACCTCGTTGGCCGTGGGCCCGCCGGGGATGGCGTCGACGCCGAGTTCACGGGCCAGCCGGGGCAGCGCCTGCCCACCGGCCAGCTCCTGGAAGCCGCCCGAGTTCGCCTTCGTGACATGGCGTACGAGGGGGGCGCCCGGCACCGGCAGGAAGCCGACCTCGCCCGCGCCGCCGGTGAAGCCCCGGTGCAGCCGGCCGCCGATGACGAGCGCGGCACCGAGCCCGCCCTCGTTCCAGAGCAGCACGAAGTCGTCGTGGCCGCGGGCCGCGCCCAGGCGCTGTTCGGCGACGGCGGCGAGGTTGACGTCGTTCTCGTACTCGACGGGCATCGGCAGCGCGGCGGCGAGCTCGTCGAGCAGGGTGGGGGAGTGCCAGCCCGGCAGGTGGGAGGCGTAACGCAGCCGCCCGGTGCCGGGGTCGAAGGCGCCGGGGGTGCCGATGACGACGCGGTGCAGATCGCCCCGCACGAGCCCGGCGGCCTTGACGGCCCCGTCGAGCGCGCCGGTGACCTGCCGCACCACGGACTCGCCGCGCCGCGCCGGGGTCGCCACCTCGAACTGGCCGACGACGTGGCCCGCCACATCGGCGACGGCGGCGCGGATCCGCGCGGGGGTCACATCGAACCCGGCCACATGGGCGGCGTGCGCGTTGACCGCGTACAGCTGGGCGTTGGGCCCCGGCCGCCCCTCGGTGGTCCCGGTCGCGACGACGAGCCCGGCCGCCTCAAGCCGGGCGAGCAGCTGCGAGGCGGTGGGCTTGGAGAGCCCGGTGAGCTTGCCGATCCGCGTGCGCGAGAGGGGGCCGTGCTCCAGAAGCAGATCGAGCGCGGCCCGGTCGTTCATCGCGCGGAGTACGCGCGGGGTTCCCGGGGTAGTACCGGCCACGACGAATCCACCTCCCCCTTCGCGTCCGCTTCCCTGACTGTTAGGAAAGTTTCCTATTCGATAGGGAGGAAGGTAGGGGTCGGGCCGGGGGCACGTCAATACCTGCGGTGCGGGGGGACCTGCGGTGCGGGGTGCGGGGGACCTGCGGTGCGGGGTGCGGGGTGACCCGCGGTGGGGCGGGGTGCGGGGCTCGGCGGGTCGTGGCTCAGCTGTGCGGGTCGCCTCCGCACCCACCCCCGCCCACGACCCCGGCCCCGCCGACGCCCCCGGCCGTGAAGGCCGCCCAGGCGGCGGGGGTGAGCCGGAGCATGGCCCCGCCGAAGGACTCGGACTCCTGGACGGCGGCGGTGCCGGGGGTGTTGAGGGCGACTTCCCTGCACTCGCCGGCGGATCTCACGGCGGCCGTGCCCTGCCTCGATGGTGCGGTGTTGCATCGGGATCTGCTGCCAGGGCAGGCGGCACAACTGCCCCGGCTGCTCATGCCGCGGTGAACCGCTCGGCGGCATCCCAGAGTTCGCCTTCGCGCCGCGGGTCGTAGGACTCCTGCGACGAGCGGTCCGCATGGCCGCGGTCGACGTAGGAACCGGTCGGCGCCCGGGTCGTGCCGAGGACGACGTCGGCGAGGTGGCGCCCCGCGGCGCTGCGGCCGGTGGCGAACGGGGTGAGGGCCATCGCCGGCAGGATGCGGCGCATCGCGAACCGGGAGACGCGGTCGGCATTGCGGGCGAGGCCGGTGCCGGGTACGAAGCCGGGGTTGTAGGCGACGGCGTCGATTCCGGCCGGCAGGCGGCGCGCGTACTCGTGCACGAGGTAGATGGCGGCCAGCTTGCTCGTCGAGTACGCGGTGCGCCCGGCGACGGCGGTGTCCGGCTTGGGGAAGGCGCCCGTGCGGGCGAGGACGTCCGGGGACTTCCAGGCCGGGCCGGGCACCATGCCCATATTGTGCTTGAAGTCGCCGAAGTGGGTGTCGCTTGCGGTGATCACGATCCGGGCGGGAGCTGTGAAGCGGTCCTGGAGCAGGCGGACGAACAGGTGGTTGGCGAGCACGTTGACCGTGAAGGTGGACTCGAACCCGTCGGGTCCCTCGGTGAGCGCGTTCGTGTACTGAACGCCCGCGTTGCCCACGAAGCCGCGCAGCGGCGGCAGGTCACCGCGGTCGAGCCGGTCGCGGATCTCGGTGGCGGCCGAGCGGACGCTGTCCAGCGAGCCGAGGTCCGCCGGGATGTGCGAGACCGTGTTCCCGCCCGTGGCGAGTTCCGCAGCGAGCTGTGCGCCCGAGGATCCGCGGGCGACGACGAGAAGGTGCACATCCGGCGACCGGCGCAGGATGTGCTCCGCGGCGACGCGGCCGATCCCGCGGCTCGCGCCCGTCATCACGATGGTGTGCTTCATGGAAGGCTCCTTCACTGGTCGGCCGAGGGCGCCCGGCTTGGGCACAGCCCCACGTTCGCCGCTTGCGCCACCGCCAACCAGTGCCGCCCCCGTCACTAGGACCGGCAGTACCCAGGCTGATGCGGCGCCGCGCGGCGAGAATGAACCCATGGCTGCCTCCCGCTCCGATTTCGCCGCACTCCTGCGCGCCTGGCGCGACCGGCTCTCCCCGGCCGACGCCGGCTTCACCGTGACGGACGGCCGTCGGGCCCCGGGACTGCGCCGCGAGGAGCTGGCGCAACTGGCCGGGCTTTCCGTCGACTACGTCCTGCGTCTGGAACAGGGACGCGCGACCAGCCCCTCGGCCCAGGTCGTCGGCGCCCTCGCCCGGGCCCTTCAGCTCTCCCGCGCCGAGCGCGACCAGCTGTACCGAAGTGCCAGGCTGCTGCCGCCACGGGACGGGACGGTCAGCACCCACGTGCCCCCGGGGATCCAACGGCTCGCCGCACGCCTCGGCGACGTCCCGATCGGCGTGTTCACCGCCGACTGGACCCTGGTGTGGTGGAACACCATGTGGAGCGCCCTGCACGGCGACCCCGCCGTCCTCCCGACCGCCGAACGCAACCTTGCCCGCGCACTCTTCGGCAACGGCGCCGCCCGCGCCTCGATGCTTCCCATCCGGTCCGAGCGCGGACCGGACGCCTTCGAGTCATCGATCGTCGCCGACCTCAAGGACGCCGTGTCCCGCTATCCCGCGGACGCCCAGCTCGATCGTCTCGTGCGGGAACTACGAGCAATATCGGAGGCCTTCACTCATCACTGGGCCACGCAGACGACCGCCGTCCCCCACACGACTGACCGCAAGACGATCCGGCATCCGGAGACCGGCGACATCCTGCTCGACTGCGACGTCCTCATCGTCCCCGGCGCGGACCTGCGCATGGTCACCTACACGGCAGCGACCGGAAGCAGCGACGCGGGGAAACTGGACCTTCTTCGCGTCACAGGTGGCCGCCGTACCGCCACCGCACTCCCCTGACCGGCGGGTGCTGGACGTCTTCGCCAAACCGACTGCGCGAACCTCGCCGGCCACTACCGCTCACGGACCGAACACGCGCTCGCCGCGCGTCCGAGCCCGGTGGTGAACGCGACCCAGGCTGCCGGGGTGAGCCGCAGCGTGGGCCCGCCCGGGGATTTGGAGTCCTGGACGGCGACGGTGCGGGGGATGTTGAGGGCGACTTCTAGGCACTCGCCGGCCTGGGTGCTGTAACTGGACTTCACGAAGCGGAACTCGGTCATGGTCACGACTCCTTGCGGATGGCGTCGATAGGTGTGGCGGAGCTGCGCTGGCCCGGGCCGCGCGTGGCGCTATTGACTTGCTCGCGCCGCGCGTCCGAGCCCGGTGGTGAACGCGACCCAGGTGGCGGGGGTGAGCCGGAGCGTGGGCCCGCCGGGGGATTTGGAGTCCTGGACGGCGACGGTGCGGGGGATGTTGAGGGCGACTTCTAGGCACTCGCCGGCCTGGGTGCTGTAACTGGACTTCACGAAG